>DIZL01000005.1:248344-262488 GCA_002429385.1 Prolixibacteraceae bacterium UBA6029
TTTCAGTACAAATTCGTAACAAATTCGAATCAAATTCGTAACAAATTCGATACAAATTCGAACGTCTACGTATTTGTTACGTATTTGTATCGAATTTGATTCGAATTTGTTACGAATTTGTACTGAAAGAGGTATGAAAGAGATATGAAAGAGGTATGATCTGGAATAGACTTTATCCCTTGGAGAATAGCAGGTAGAAGTATTTTTGCAGTGATTAAAGTTAGAACTTATAGCTTTAGAACAGGCAAAGAATTTCAGTTTCATTGCTCTGCCGACTGAATGAGGCTTTCGCCAATAAGGCAAACTTTTTATTGATTCATCAGGTTTTCTTACTAAATTTACAGAACTAAATCTGAGGCCAATCTGTCATGGGAAAATTACAAGTCATCGTTTTTATTATCTGCCTTTCTTTTCAAGCTTATTCACAGAAGTATGTAAAAGTCTGGAGTGATGAGTTTAACACTCCGGGTATGCCCGACAGCACCAAATGGGATTTTTTAAATCAAAAAGGGTTTAATGACGAACAGGAGTATTACACGAAAAAAGAGTCCAAAAATGCCTGGATTGAAGATACTACCCTGATCATTGAATTAAGGAAGGAACCTTATCTCTCTGCAAATTATACCTCTGCCATGTTGGTTTCGAAATACAAAGGAGATTGGCTGTACGGGAAATTCGAGATTAGGGCTAAAGTACCCGGCGGAAGCGGCTCCTGGCCCGCTATCTGGATGATGCCAACGGACGAAGAATATGGCGCGTGGCCTAAAAGTGGCGAAGTCGACATCATGGAATATATTGGTGTTAATCCCAATAATTTGTATTTTACCACACATTACCAGGGAATTACCGGCACGCATTCACAATCAGGTACTTTTACAACCATCAGCCAACCCTTCAACAAGTTCGTCACTTTTACCCTGATATGGACACCTACAAAACTTGAATGGTATGCCGACAACAAATTATGCCATTCTTATGCCAAGACCGCTGATGATCCCAGGATTTGGCCTTACAACAAAATGTTCTATATGATTTTGAATCTGGCTTATGGTGGTTGGGGAGGAGCGCTTGACGATACAAAACTTCCTCACAAATTTTACATCGACTATGTCAGAGTTTATCAATTACAGGAAACCGCAGGGCCATTCTCTCTCAATATTGAACCTGCCACAGGGGGAACCGTAGAAGTATCGACTAAAATGGATACCTATCCCGAAGGTACAATGGTGACAGTAACGGCCATCCCCGAGGACAAATACGAATTCGATAAATGGTTGCATGTTGGCTCGGCCAATCCGATCACCATTGAAGTTTCAAAGGACATCACTTTGATTCCGGTTTTCAAGAAAAAGAATGAACTGATCCTCAATGGTGATTTTAGCCTGGGAACCAAGTACTGGGGTAACTGGTATTTCCAGAGTACACAGTTTAAAGCAACAGGAACAGTTGTTGATGGTGTTTACAACATTAATGTGACACAACCCGGCACAGCCAATTGGCACATTGCAGATCAACAGGTAAATATTGCCTTGCAGCAGGGGGCTACTTACCTGGTTACCTTTGATGCAAAAGCCGACCACCCGGGTATGATGGACCTCTCACTGGCAAAAAATTACGACGATTATTCAACTTACCTTTCAACAACCAAAAGCATTACAGGGACAATGCAGAAATTTAGCTGGACTGTTAAAATGACTCAGGCCACTGATTTAAACTGCCGCTTTTGCTTTGGCTTTGGGCTTTTTACCGGAAATATATATCTTGACAACATTAGTATTGAAAAGCAGATACCATCCGGCATAGATCAATCCTCCGGGTCAACGGACGAACAATTTGAACTCTTCCCCAATCCGGCAAATGACTTCCTGGAAATCACCAATAGATCGACTAAAACGTTGAAGCCAACCATTAGCCTATCCAATCTTCAGGGCCAGAGAATTTCTATGCTGTGGGTGAATAAACCAATAGCATCCGGTCAGCATATTCGCATCATTATCAATGAATTAAAGATTGTCAATGGAAGTTACCTGGTCAATATTTCAACTCCTGAAAAAACAATTTCACGGAAACTGATTATCAACCAACATTAACCTTATTGCCCGCTCATTTAAAATGAAAACGATACCAGAGAAATTTGAAATAAAATAAATCAATGCCTAAATGGATATGTATCTTCTTCTTCTGAAGATGTTTCATTTCCACAAAATTAGGTATTGAGTATCTGAGATTTTGTCATCCATTCAAGGTTGCCCTTTTCGGATTTCTTGCTAAATTTGTTATCTGATTTATCTAACTACAACAGAATGAAACTGTTTATTCTATTTTTACTTGTCTTTTGCTTTACCCACCAGTCATATTCCCAAAAATATGTCAAGGTATGGAGTGATGAATTTAACACTCCGGGCCTGCCCGATACCACCAAATGGGACTATGAAGTTGGCATGGTCCGAAATAACGAACTTCAGTATTACACCAGTAAACGTTATGAGAATGCCAGAATTCTGGATACTACCCTAATTATTGAGACCAGAAAGGAGGCGTACCTGGGCGCTAGTTATACTTCGGCGAGTCTGATTTCGAAATTCAAAGGCGACTGGCAATACGGAAAGTTTGAGATCAGGGCCAAAGTGCCTGCCGGTAAGGGCACCTGGCCAGCCATCTGGATGCTGCCATCAAACGAAGAATATGGATTCTGGCCCAGGAGCGGTGAAATTGATATCATGGAATATGTTGGGATGAACATCAATAATTTGTATTTTACTGCGCATTTTGAAGGTACCAACGGGACAGGACACCAGAGTTCAGGTGGTCAAACATCTACTATTCCCCCCTATGGCCGGTTTGTAACGTATACGTTGATCTGGACACCTACCAAACTGGAATGGTATGCCGATGGCGTCAAATACTGGTCATATTCCGCGACTCCCACTGATCCACGGGTCTGGCCTTTCAATAAAGTATTCTACATGATCCTGAACCTGGCTTACGGCGGATCATGGGGAGGACAGCAAGGCGTTGATGACACCAAACTTCCGGCCAGATTCTATATCGATTATGTTCGGGTTTATCAGTTGAACTAATATAAACGTATCTAAACCAATAAATCTGAACCTATGATTCGTAGAATTACATTACTGAGTTGTATGATTGCCTGCTTTGTTCTATCTTCAAAATTGTCGGCACAGGCACCCTATACTGCTACGTGGGAATCTCTCGATTCGCACAAAATGCCTGCATGGTATGACGATGCCAAAATCGGGCTAAGCATGCACTGGGGGGTATATGCTGTTCCGGCATGGGCTCCGCGCGATAAAGAGATTTCGTATGCTGAGTGGTACGGAAACCGGATGCACGATAAGGATAACCCCACCGTGGCATACCATAAGGCAAAGTATGGGGCCGATTTTACCTATGATCAGTTTATTCCGCAATGGAAGGCAGAGGCCTACAATCCAAACGAATGGGCTAAGTTTGCTAAAAAGATGGGCGCCAAATACATGTTCATTACCTCCAAGCACCATGACGGGTTTTGCCTCTGGCCAACCAAATATACCGACCGCAACGCGATGAAGATGGGTCCGAAGAAGGATATCCTTGGCCAGTATTTTGCAGCCGCCCGGAAAGAAGGACTAAAAGTTGGCTTGTATTACTCCTTATACGAATGGAATAATCCGCTTTATACCGGGAAAGATATTCCTTATGCCGGATTGAAGAAGGTAAATAATTATGTGGATGATTTTATGATTCCTCAGATCAGGGAACTGATCGATTTATATCATCCTGATTTTTTCTTTTTTGACGGTGAATGGGATCATCCCGAATCGTTTTGGAAAATGAAGGAAGTAGTGGCCTATTTTTATAATGAGGCAGCCAAACGGAACCAGGAAGTGTTTGTCAATGATCGTTTTGGAGCAGGTGAGCGTGGTAAACACGGCGATCTGTATAATGTTGAATACAGTTTCGAAAAGGGGAATGAAGGCTTGTTGACCCACAAATGGTCGTTCTGGCAGGGAATCGCCAAAACATTCGGATATAACCAGGATACCGATCAGGAAGATTGTATGTCGCCCAAACAATTTATCGATAAAGTGGTCAATGGAGTGAGCAGTAATGGAAATTTCGACATTAACGTGGGGCCAACAGCAGCTGGAATTATTCCTGAATATGAACAGTATCCGCTTTTAAAACTTGGCGAATGGCTGAAAACCAACGGAGAAGCGATTTATGGTACACGTACATGGACCACACAGGCCGAAGGTGATGCACGCTTTACAACCAAAGGTGAATACGTGTACGCCACCTTCCTGAAATGGCAGGGTGATGAGTTCAAACTGAAAGCGGTAAGACCGTTAGCCAGTTCAAAGATTAGCATGTTGGGAGTATCCGGAGACCTGGACTGGACATGGAATGAAGCCAACGGATTAATCATTAAATATCCGAGGGAAAAAGCAAGGCCGACATCTTGCAGTTATGCATGGGCATTCAAAATTAAGGTGAAATAGTAAAGGAAACAGGAAACAGGAGACAGGAGACAGGAAAAGGGAGACAGGAGACAGGAAAAGGGAAAAGGAATGAGGAAAATCGCGGGTTTAAAATATATCTATCGTGAAAAAACTTTACTTATTACTTATCATTCCACAGCTTATGGCAGCTGCACAAAGTGTTGTAAAGAAGGCTGATTTGCCTGAATATCAAAACTACCTGGTGTATTGCAATACCTTTGTTAATGACACTGTGGAGCAATTGGGCAGGGCTACGTATAAATTTGTAGTTTATCCAAAGGCTGATATTGTTTTAGGCAACGGAAAGGTGTTGCACGCCGGTGAACCAGATTACTGGTGGACTGACCCATTGGATACGGTATGGTTCCCTGTTGTTTGTAAGGAATACCAAAGCGGATCGATTGAGGCTGCTCCTCCGGTTCAAAGCTATACCTATGAGGTAAAACAGGTTTGCATCCATCGGAATCACATTTGCCGGATCAGGCAGCGAAGAGCAACGGCAGAAGATTTTTATGAATGGTGGAAGGCTAGAAAATAGGAGACAGGAGACAGGAGAAGGGAGACAGGAAAAAGGAAATGGTCATTAGTCGTTTGATAACTTCCTTTTCCTTTTTCCCTTCTCCTGTCTCCTGTCTCCCTTTTCCTCTTTCCTGTTTCCTAATTCAGCAGAATGACCTTTCGGACTGTTTTTTCTGTGGAGCTGTTTACATTTACCAGATAGGTGCCTGGTAACATGCCTTTGCCAAAGGAGTAATGATACATTCCTTCTTCTATCAGTCCGTCTGCCAGGGTTTTGACGAGTTTCCCTTCAATGGAGTAAGCCGATAGGTTCACCTTTTGCTTTATTGGAATGGATAGTGATATCTGAACTTCGCTGTTGGCCGGATTGGGATAAATATTCAATTGCATTTTCCCTGAGGGCTGAAGCATGGAATGGGTATTTTCTCCTGCAATAACCACAAATTGTGGAGTCTCAGTCAGGTTTAGATCAAGGGTTTGATTTGTAGTGTTGTATTTGATGGTATCTCCGTCCAGATCCTGGTCAGCAGGAATAATCGAATAGGCATATGCGGCTTTATATCCGGGGTTAAGGTGGTAAGTTGTTTTAGTTCCATCGTCTGTTTTTGAGTTGCTTTTACGGGTCCACAGGGCGTATATTTTATCAGCGTTAACCGGATTGTTAAACTCAAAACAATATACTTCACTGGTTCCGGCTGGCTCTTTAAAAGCTATAACTTTAGAGAACTCGGCCTTCCCCAATACATTTTGCATGGTGGCCAGGTAATAAAAAGACATTTTCCGGGTGTATTTCGAGGTTTTATCGGCCAGTAAACCGCTGGCAGAGTATTGCAGAATATTTTTACTATCCACATCGGTATCCATAAACAGGAAGGACTTTTCGAATCCCAGTTTGAGTAAGACCAGGTATGAACGCATGATGTAGTTGGCTTGTTGAAGGGCAGGAGCGTAGGTGTACGAGTGCTGGTTATTGGCTGCCAGATAGGTATCCCAGCCAAATTCGGTCATCCAGATCGGAATGTTAGGGAGTACCCGGTTTCTCCATTTGAAGAAATTACGGTATGCAACTTCATAGCCGTATTTCTCGTTTTCGGGAGAATAGGCATTGGTCATGTCGGTGCAGTAATTGTGCACATTGAGCACATCGAACGGGACCCGACCTCCCGATGAAGTGAGCACTGTGTTTACATAGGTGGTGTCATGTGACGATAATCCGGCCATCACATGTTTAGCGTCAGGATCAACGGATTTGATGCCCAGCAGAGGATGATCAGCGTCGGTTTGCACCCCAAAGCCATCATGGGCTGCATTGCAGTATTTGGCATAATTGGCCGCTGTCCACAACGGAGTCTTCCATGTATAATCGGGCTCATTGTCGTCTTCGTAATATTTGATAAGGTTCAGGCCTGTGGCTTTGTCGGCTGTTTCGAGCAATGAAGTGGCTATTTTTTTTGAACCATATCTGGCCACCAACTGACCGATAAATTCAAGTCGTTCCAGGTAATCGGAAGCATTCGCGCCTGTTCCGGTATTAATAGGAATTGGTGAGGTACCGGCCCAGGCGGGTTTGTCAAGCACATCGATCAAAACATTCAGCCCCAGAAGATGACATGCCTTCATATAGTCTGTATGCTCCGGCCAGGTATAACCCTGAGGTTGAGTTGTGATGTTATCCCATTTGTAGTAATTGTTGGCAGCTTCATATTGTGCCCAATTGTGGTATTCCCTGATCCATTTCACGCATTTCGACAGGTCAGACAGGTAGTTATTGTCATAGGCAGCCACGTTCGAGTTAACACCCATGTAGTCGGCCATAGTAATTTTGGGTGTAACTTGTGCCTGAAGTAAATTGGTACAGAGGAAAAAGGGAATGAGGAAAAGGGAAGCTTTCATGGTTAGGTTCGTCTGGTTCTTAAAGTTAACCAAAGATAAAGATTTTGAAGTTATGTATTGGGATGTGTATACAATTCCTTACAAAAGGCTATAATTTATCTTTTGTCATCAGGTTTGCTTTTCCTGAGAACTATTAAAAACGTCAACGTAATGACTAAATTACTAGTAAATTCGTCAATAGAATGACAGGATTTAAGAAGCAACAAAATTAATTTTAGGATACTTAACAATTCAGTATGCCAATGATGATTTTTAGGTTGCAACCTTTCCGCAAATTTCTATCTTTATTGCGAACTAATTCTCCAAACCATCATGCCACTTCTCATTGTTGGAATCGGAATACTGATTCTTTTGTTACTCATCAGCAAGTTTAAACTGAATGCCTTCATTGCGCTGTTGATCACCTCTTTTGCGGTTGGTCTGTTAAGCAGCATGAATCCTTTTGATATTCTGGATTCCATGCTGAAAGGTATTGGCGACACCATGGGTAAGATTGTGCTAATCCTGGCTTTTGGCGCCATGCTTGGAAAAATCCTTGAAGAAAGCGGAGCCGCGCATACCATCACGTTTCGGATGACCGCATTTATGGGTGTGAAAAACATTCAGTATGCATTGATGATCACCGGTTTTCTGGTTGGTCTGCCCATGATGTACAATGCAAGTTTCCTGGTTCTGATTCCACTGATCTTTACCTTTGCGGTTACCACCAAATTGCCTACAATCTGGCTGGCATTGCCATTACTCTCTGCCTTATCTGTAGCCCATTGCTTTTTGCCGCCACATCCGGCACCGACATACGTTTCTTTCATTTACGAAGCTAATGTCAACAAAGTATTGTTGTATGGATTAATCCCAATGGTTCCTGCCTGCCTGATTGGCGGCATCTGGTTATCGCGATTCTATAAAAAGATTGATGTAAAACCTCCCGTTGAATTGTTTCAGGAACGGCATTTCGAAAAGAACGAACTTCCAGGATTTGGTGTAAGTATTCTTTGTGCGGTCACTCCGGTGATATTAATGTTGTTTGGCGCTTTGGTCGATTTGATTTTTGGTCTTCCTCCTGCACAGGCTGAACTTACCAAACTGGGGATTGTGAATATTACCGGTTTTTACTCCCATATTTTTGCAGCAAGGGGTTACGGCGGACAATCCATTCTGATTTTCTCCTTTCTGCTTACCTTTTTGAAGTTTATAAGCGATGCTAATATCGCCCTTTTCATTGCAGTCATTGTTGCAATTTTTGCGTTGGGTCTTCAGAAGGGAAGGACCATGAGTGACGTGATGAACAGTTCAGCTAAATCCATCGGAGCCATATCAATGATTATCCTGATCATCGCCGGAGGAGGTGCCTTCTCCCAGGTATTGAAAGATAGTCATGTGATCGAATACATCCGCTCTATATCAGATTCTATTCAAATGAACCCGCTTCTGATGGCTTTTCTCATTGCTTCTGTTTTCAGGCTGGCCGTTGGTTCGGCTACTGTTGCCACACTTACCACGGCACCTATCATGTTGCCGATCGCCCAGCATACAGGCACCTCACCCGAATTAATGGTATTGGCTACCGGCGCTGGAAGCGTGATGTGGTCGCATTTCAATGATTCGGGTTTCTGGATGTTTAAGGAATATTTTGGACTGAGCGTGAAGCAAACCTTTCAGACCTGGACCGTCATGGAATCCACCATTGGACTTGTCGGCATTATTACCGTACTAATTATGAGCGTTTTTATCTAAGGCCAAATGTTAAAGAAATCATAAAACTTCGTTGATCATTAAACCTTTTAATTTCAGATGCATCCAAAGAGAAATTTAAATCAAGTTTCAGAAAACGGATTTTAAAAATTAAAGGTTATGAAAACAAAAATTTTAGTTATGGTGGTTCTGATGGGTTTTTCATCCATCTTGATGGCACAGCCAGCAAAAAATGAATCGGGGAAATCATTCCATGGACAGGAATGGAGGTCGAATGGTAAAGCAGGTCAAAATGGCCCGATGAAGGGATTGAACCTGACCGATGCTCAGAAGGATGCATTTAAGCAAAGCATGATGGCGATGCAGAAGGACATAAAACCTCTTCGCAATGAACTTGGTGAAGCGATGGCTCATCAGAAAACACTTGTTTCAGTTGATAAGCCAGATATGGCTGCTATCAACAAGAACATTGATAAAATTGGAGCATTGAAAGTAGAAATGGCTAAATTAAGGGTTAAACATCGTCTGGATATGCGTGCCCAATTGACTGATGAACAACGTATGAAGTTTGATGCATTCAAGGCAAACATGAAAAGAGGCGGAGGTCGCGGAGGAATGATGCAAAAGATGCATGAACGAATGGAATAGATTGTTTTGTTTTGTTAGATAAATGTGATTAGAAAGCTAAGGCTGTCCTGAAGGTTATACTTCCCGGCAGCCTTTTTGCGGTTAAATAATAGGACCTGACCTTCCAATTGTTGTTACTTCGTTTGAATTATTATTTCATCCAGCGAACGTTTCGGAACATGGTGTACCTGATTTTCGTCACGCCAGTATTTCACATCACCATCTTTCATTTCTTCAAGAACGACTGTTTCTTTAGGTTTCCCGAGAGCAAGAACATACAGGATTTCGTATTGCTCCGAAAGATTCAATAATTCCTGAAGTTTATTTCGGTTTACCGAGTGAATGATGCACCCTCCAAAACCGGTTTCAGTGGCCCCAAGCAAGATGCTTTGCATGGCAATTCCATCATCGCAGAAATAATTTCCTGAAATTAAATTATCATTTAGAAGTACTATGTAGGCTGAAGGTCGTTCGCCTTCAACAGGGCCTTTCCAGGTTGTAAGATATCCGGCCCATGCAAGTTGTTCAAAGATTTGGGCATTGAGCGATTCATCGTTGCTTAAATAATATTTAAGTGTCTGAGCGTTACGGGCTGAAGCTGAGTTCCGTGCCAGGTCTACCCATTCATGAAGCTGTTCAGTAGTGATTTTCTCCGATTGATAAAAACGACGGTAACTACGGTTTTTAAGGATAAGTTTTTTCAACATGAGTATTGTTTTTTGTTCTGTATAAATTTACAAAAATGCTCGGATTGAAGATAGTAGTTTTCGAATAATTATATTTTCATTACTTTCTTCCTTTATTCGAAAACGAATAAGGGAAATCTTTTTCCCCGGTTCCTCTGTCCTTATTTGGTGTAGCTGCCATTTTGAAATCAATTACAGCACCTTTCATCAGTTCAAAGTAGTTCAGAAAGTTTTTGGTGTACTCTTTCCCGTTTAAGGTTGCCGATTGAATGTACTTATTGTCGGCGCTGTTTTCAGGAGCATTCAGGATCACCTCTTTCCCGTTCTGCAGCTTTATTGTGATTTTCTTAAAAAGTGGTGCACCCAAAACATACTGATCGCTTCCGGGACATACCGGATAAAATCCCATGGCCGAAAATACATACCAGGCCGAGGTTTGCCCATTATCTTCATCACCGCAGTAACCATCGGGGGTAGGGAGGTACATGCGGTTCATCACCTCGCGTACCCATTTTTGAGCTTTCCAGGGCTGACCGGCATAGTTGTACAGATATATCATATGTTGGATAGGCTGATTGCCATGTGCATAGTTGCCCATATTCGCGATCTGCATCTCGCGGATTTCGTGAATCGTAAATCCGTAATATGAATTGTCAAAAATGGGTGGAACTACAAATACTGAATCGAGCATACCAATAAATTGTTTTTTACCGCCCATCAAATCAATTAGACCTTGTTCATCGTGAAAAGCCGCCCAGGTATAATGCCAGCTGTTTCCTTCGGTAAAGGCATCGCCCCATTTGAACGGGTTGAACGGTTTCTGAAAACTTCCGTCCAGATTCCTTCCACGCATCAGTTTGGTCTCAGGATCAAACACATTACGGTAATTCTGGCAGCGTTTGGCAAATAAATCAATTTCTTCCTGAGGACGTTTTAACTCTTTTGCCAGGCGGTAAATCGTCCAGTCGTCAAAGGCATATTCGAGCGTACGTGCTGCGTTCTCATTGATCTTTACGTCGTAAGGAATATAGCCTAACCTGTTGTAATACTCAAATCCTTTGCGGCCAACGGAAGTTAAAGGGCCTTCTGTCTTTGTATTCTTGAGGATGGCTTCATAAAGTGTATTAATGTCATAACCTCGGGCGCCCTTTAAATAAGCATCAGCAATTATGGTTGCCGAATTGGATCCGATCATGCAGTCACGATGTCCCGGACTGGCCCACTCGGGAAGAAATCCGCTTTCCTTGTAGGTGTTTACCAATCCTTCCTGAATTTGTGCATTCAGAGAGGGAAATGCAAGGTTGAAAAATGGGAAGACAGCACGAAAGGTATCCCAAAATCCATTATCGGTGAACATAGCTCCCGGCAAAACCTTTCCGTTATATGGGCTATAATGCACCATTTTCCCATCCTTGTCAAACTCGAAAAACTTTCTAGGAAACAGCATAGTCCGATACATGCAGGAATAGAATGTTCGTGTTTGGTCGGTCGTTCCACCCTCAACACGTATTCGCAATAATTCCTTGTTCCAGATCTCACGGTCCTTCAAACACACCTGATCGAAATTATCAGATCCAAGTTCTTTCATATTCAGTTCAGCCTGATCGAAACTGATAAACGAGGAGGCTACACGGGCATGAATCTGTTCTCCTTTTCGGGTCTTGAAGCGGATGGCTGCACCCACATGATTGGCTTTTAACTCCGAAATGACGGCTACCACTGTTGAATCACTCCAGACCTGGCTTTCGGCAAATGAATGATCAAACCGGATGACGAAGTAATTCCTGAAATTCTCAGGAACCCCGCCACTGTTGCGGGTAGTGTAACCTATTACTTTATTTTCTTCCGGAATGATTTTTACAAACGAACCTTTGTCAAAGGCATCAATAAGTACCCACGATTTTTCATTCTCGGGAAAGGTAAAACGGAATATTGCCGCCCGCTCAGTAGGGCTAACTTCTGAAGTCACATCATAGTCGGCAAGATAGACGCTGTAATAATAAGGTTTTACCGTTTCTGCCTTGTGTGAGAACCAGCTTGCCCTTGCGTGTCCTGAAATCTTCAGTTCACCCGTCATCGGGAAAAGTGAAAACTGACCGTAATCATTGATCCATGGACTCGGTTGATGGGTCTGTTTGAAACCCTGTATCTTATGGGCACTATAGGCATATACCCAACCATCGCCCATTTTGGCCGTCTGTGGAGTCCAGAAATTCATCCCCCAGGGCAAAGCAATAGCAGGGTAGGTGTTCCCGTTCGACAGGGAGAAATTGGAATAAGAGCCCATCAGTGGATTGACATAGTCAACCGGCTGAAGATTTTGAGCCTGACCAGTATATGCTGAAACACAAAAAAGTAAAGCAAACAAAAGGATTAATCTAATACACATGGTTATTTTAATTTTTAGAAGATTATGAGTACGACTTCCCCGTATTGAAGCCATTACATAATCGGATTGATATTAAACGATTCAATCATTCAAATATATAGTAAATTTAGGAGTTGAAAAATATTTATCTCCTTACATACCGGATTTCGTGTAATTCGTCCCAATTCGTGTAATTCGTATTTTCCCAATATGTCAAAGAACGCTTTTTTTAATCCTGAAAAACCGCCCCCATTCAGAGAGCGGTTTTTTAAAGAGAAGCTAAATCCTTTTCCGGCTACGATACGATTACCCCGCCTGCGAACTCGCTGTTGGAGACAACCGACTGTGTGGGCGTTCCGAAGGAAATGTAGCATTGAACTTCATCGCCTGTAAACGAATCAGGAAGGGTGATGGACTGGCTGCCGCTGATGCGGGTGTTGCCACCTACGATCGTAACCGCCTTTTTCTTTACAGGGTTATATACAACCAGCAAGACCTTGTCGTTTTCAGAGGCGTTGGTGTCGTCTGAATTATCTTCCCAGCTGTATTCTACTTCGCCTGCCGTTGAGGAGGTTACTTCAGGGTTTAAAGCCCCGGGAAGGGAACCCTGGCTGACCAGCGCTTTCGAAAAGTCGATGTCGTAAGCAGGGTAAGTACCCGAGAGGGCATACTCCAGATTGTACGACATGGCTGCATTGAAGCCCGACATTTTTACTGCCTGGCTTCTAAACCCTATCCGCAGAAAGGGAATAAGAGGACATAAGAACTTGCCCACTACTGAAAACCTGGCCCGTTGTGCGAGCTGGCTTCTGTATTGGGTTGTGCAATGCTGGGGGCTATTCCACGCATAACAGCGATGCCTTTCCAGCTGCTTCCAATGACTGTTCCGGTCTTGCCGGAGAAACCACCTGAGATACCTTGTTTAATGGTACTCATGATACTGAAATTTAAAATGTGAAAATCTGTTTTGCTCAAATACCGGTTGGACTTTACGCGTGTTATTCCTTCTTCGTCTTTCGCATAGATCAAAGGTAAGTACTATTGATTTAACGTGCAATAGACCAGTTGATTATGCGTATATATGCAGTATTTTGCGTAGCTGACTTTCCAATTCAATCGAAAATAAAGGATTTTTTGTTGAAATGAGGTTTACCTTCCAGTGTTTGATCGCTTCAAATCTTCCGCAACTTCCGCAACTTCCGCAGTTATCTCAATGATAGATTTGAATCTCAAAAAGGGCGAGGATATATCGTTGCCGAATGGGATCTTCCAGATAAAACCGAATGTTTGATAATGAATGCCTTTAGTTTAAGATGAATCTTAGTAATTATCCATCTGAATTATATGAAGCCTTCGATTACTTAAAGAAATCCAGCACTCTGACTTTTACAAACTTCTCAAAATCTGGATGAGAGACAAAACTTTCTAAATCTGATCTCCTTAATCGATAAATACAGGCTGAAACAACTGAATCAATGCTGTAATCTGCCTCACTTTTGCATTTCCCGTTGGCGTGTGCTATAATCCCATTGATGGATTTCTTAAACTTGTCATTACCAATTGCAGGTTGGATAGCTTGAACTATTTCATTTAAAATTTCTCGCCAGGTTTCTGACCCATCTATTTTGATTTCAATTTTAATACTTAATTTCCACCAATGATAATGAGTTGAATCAGCATTATAGACCGTATAGGTATCAAAATAGGGATAATATTCTTTATCGAAACTATTACCTTCTTCCTGAAGAGAGGCATGTGTTAAGGCTGTTTTTCCTGAATGTATGACCTTCCCATTTTTCTCTGCTATATAAATAATATGTGGAGGAAGTTTTTCTATTACCTTAAATCCGCATTTAA
>DIZL01000076.1:0-96214 GCA_002429385.1 Prolixibacteraceae bacterium UBA6029
CCAAATTCTGTGTATTCTTATTTACCGAAAACTGTTCATTGTTATTTACCGATTACATGGGGCCAGTCGGACTAAAAACCAGCCCATAACATCAGCTACTCTGAGAGTGCGGCAGCTGTGGTTTTCGGTGTGAATCTTTCCGCTCAGTCAGTTTATCAGCTTGACAGGAAATCGCCCACAATCCACCTCCACGTGTGGCTTCCAATGTTACTGGTAGTGTTAAATGTGACAAATATGACAATTATGAAGACAGAAGAATTATTACTTAGAATCGACTTCGCAATTTCAAAAGGAAAGACTGCGTTAACACATAGGAAGTATAGTTCAATAGCATCCGATTATGTAGAAAGTGGAGAATACGCGGGATTCCGTTCCTCAGCTCTATCGGTAATATCATCTATATTTGGAGAGACACATACATATTTCAAAGAGTTTAATAGACAGGTAGACAGTATATATGTTTATAGTATTGAGGTGGGAATCAATATACTTCAAACTTTGCGTTATGAAATTGAACAAGGCTGGCTTATTTCAATTAAGCAATTAGTTACGGCAGAAATATTCTCTGACTTCCTTGAAATGAGTAAATATTTACTTGATGCAAAATACAAAGACCCTGCAGCAGTAATGATTGGCTCCGTTTTAGAAGAACATCTAAGACAATTATGCATCTCTAATTCTATTGACATAACTGTTTTGAAAGGTCTGGATAATATTCCGAAAAAGGCCGATTTATTAAATTCTGACCTGACTAAAGCATGTGTTTATGGAATTTTGGAACAAAAAAGCGTTACTGCTTGGCTTGACTTAAGAAATAGAGCAGCCCATGGAAAGTATGGTGAATATACAATGGAACAAGTTGAATGGATGTATTTGGGAGTTCTTGACTTTATAAGTAGAATAAGGTAAATACTACCGGCAACGTCAAGTTACCTGGGTTTTGGTGCTTCTGAGATAGGAAATTAATGAATTGAATTGCAGTACTTCACATGAAGTTTATAGGATAAATCACTCCATTCATTTAGCAGTCATTGCATTGCTAGCATAATCGACAATAATTGGATAAAATAATGAGACTAATAAGCTGGAATTGTCAAGGAGCATTTCGGAAAAAGGCAGACATCATTTTGGCACAACAGCCTGACATTTTGGTGGTTCAGGAATGTGAGCATCCAGATAAATTGGATTTTGGTGTTAAAACTCAATGGCCAAATGATTTTTTGTGGTTTGGCGACAATCAGCACAAAGGATTGGATTATTCATAGCGATCATACGCCACTAATTATTAATTTTGACTTCTGAGTATTGAAAATAGTAGTCCAATACCAATAATATAAGACTAAGAAAGTAAGTGTTAATAATACCTAAACTAACACAATGGAACAGAAAGAGTTACCTAAATTTCACGAAACTTTTAAGCCAATACTTGACATATTGAGTAATGGAGAAATAGTACACCATAGAGTATTACTTAAAAAAGTTGTCGACAAGTATTATTCTGATCTGCCGAAGGAAATATTAGATCAAAAAACCAAAAGCGGAGAAATATTGATTTTAAACAGGATTGCCTGGGGAAAGTCATATTTAAAAAAGGGTGGATATATAATCTATCCTGAAAGAGGTATGGTTCAGATTACCGAGAAAGGGAAGAAATCATATAAGGAGCAATTACAGTTTAGTGATGTTACAGGTGAAACTAACTTTCTGGATTTTTATAAAGAGGAAAACACGAAAAACGTTCCTCATAATGCTGAAATTTTAAATTCCACTCCACAAGACTTAATTGACAAAGGTTTTTCAGAAATCGAGGCACAAGTAAAAAGTGAATTGTTAGAAAAATTAAAGAATATTGACCCATATTATTTTGAAAAGGTAATATTGAAATTATTGAAAAAAATGGGATATGGTGACTTTATTGAGACACCAAAATCTGGTGATGGTGGTATTGATGGTATAATAAATGAAGATAAACTCGGCTTGGATAAAATCTACATTCAAGCAAAAAGGTATAGTGAAAATAAAGTACATGAAACGGATATTCGCAATTTTATAGGAGCGATGAGTGGAGACACGAATAAAGGTGTTTTTGTGACTACTTCAAACTTTGATAAAGGTGCCTATCAAAAAGCCCATGATGCGCATCATACAATCATATTAATTGACGGGAATAAATTAGTTGATCTAATGCACCAATATAATGTTGGAATTCAAATTAAGGCGGTTTATGAAGTCAAAGAATTGGACGGAGACTTTTTTGAAGGTGATTAAAAAAATTAAATCCCATAAGAACCTTTTAGAATGGGATTTGTAATCGCGGCAAGAAACAGATTAAAATGTCGGAACGGTGATTAAGCTGATTAAATGATTGACTATGATTATCTTTGGGTAAGAAATCAGCGGAATCATGTAAATCAGGTGTAATCATAACTTGTCCCGACACCTCGGGAGTTCAGACTATTTTTTAATCTGCACCTTTTAGCATGGGATTTATAATCCTGGCAAGAAACAGATTAAAAATGTCGGAACAGGATTTAAGGATTACGGGATGAAAAATGTCTGAACAGGATTAAAATTATGGGATTTTTATTACAGGATATACTACAGATTTTCTTAACTTTAATTGATAGGGAATCTGTAAAAATCTATAACTGTGAATGACTTTAACATTAGGCGATTTAAAGGGAATTAAATGGACAGGCATTAAACGGGAATACGGAAAAGCAATTAAAAAGTGCCCCGAGTAATCGGGTCAAAGCGATGCCTGCTGGTGTAAATGAGAAGTCAAAACAGTTTTAATAAAATGAGAAACGCTCCTTACGGAGCGTCGAACCAGAGATGCTATCTTTGGTGATGTTTTAGTACTGCAAATATACTATTCTATAATGGCAGAAACAAATAAAACTGAGAAAAAAGAACGAGTCATCGTTTATGTCGATGGCTTTAACTTGTATTTTGGTATGAAAGATGCTGGTTTTGAGTATTGTAAATGGTTAGACCTGCATCTATTGGCATCCAATTTATTAAAACCTAATCAGGAACTTGTTGAAGTAAAATACTTTACAAGTAGGGTTGGCAATAATCCCGATAAACAAAAGCGTCAGTCCACATATATTGAGGCATTGGAAACTAATCATGTGAAAGTAATCTATGGTCATTATCAATCTGGTAGCCTTGAATGTAAACGTTGTGGCTATAATTGTCCAATCTATAACGAAAAAATGACGGATGTTAATATTGCCACCCAAATGTTAATTGATGCTTACCAGGATCGTTTTGATATGGCAATGCTCATTTCAGGTGATAGTGATTTAGTTCCTCCTATCAAGGCAATACACATATTATTCAATCAAAAAAGGATCTTTGTTGCATTTCCTCCAAAACGAAGTAACTCATCAGTTGCCTTAATCGCCAAGGGTTCTATTATCATAGGCCGAAAAAAACTTATTGAAAGCCAATTCCCGGATAAGATTACGAAAAGAGGGGGTTTTATTCTTAACAAACCTGATGGTTGGTTATAAGAATGTTGTATAGCACTTGGTTTTAAATAACTTATTGCCCTTCTTGTCACCCAGAGCTGGTGAAGTCCCGATAATTATCGAGGATGCCGTCTCCACCTTTTAGAATGGGATTTATAATCCTGGCAAGAAACAGATTAAAATGTCGGAACAGGATTTAAGGTCTTGAACAGGATTAAAGGATTACGGGATAGGCAGGATTAGAAAATGCACAGGATTGAAGTAATCGGGTAAATCAAGTAATCAAGTAATCGTGTTCGGGATTGCTAATTGCGGGTAAGGTTTAATTGGGTTGCTGAGAGGGAATGGCATGCAATATGAAAATAACAATGGGAAATTGTTGGATTTTAAATGATTAATGGTTAATATTAAAAGGGAATACGAAAAAATTCAGTATTCATCCTTATAAAGATATACTTGAGTTGAAAGATAATTTTAAACCCCTTGAATTTGATAGGTTTTGAATAGAGTAAGTGGAATTATCATGACAAAGAGCAAAAAAATACAAGTTAAAGGAACTGAGATAACCGTTATAGTACTTAACGAAACCGACTACATCAGCCTAACAGACATGACTACAGGTTTCAACGAAGGCAGTGGACTAATTGGTAAATGGATGACCAATAAAAACACCCTCGAATACTTAGGCGTTTGGAAAAAAATCAACAATCCTGATTAATTACCCCGAATTCGGGGTAATTAATCAGGAAGCAGGAATCAATAGATTTATCATGTCGGTAGGGCAATGGATTAACCGAACGCATGCTATGGGTATGCTGGTAAAAGCCGGCAGATATGGTGGTACTTATGCTCACAAGGATATTGCTTTTCATTTTGCAATGTGGCTTAGCCCCGAGTTTCAGATTTATCTTATCAATGAATTTCAAAGACTTAAAGCCAGCGAAAACGACAAGGTCTTGCTGGTTGTATATAACCCTGTAAAGAAAAAGGCGGTTATGATAGTAGGCGGCAACACCCGCATCGGTGGCACCCAGTCGGTCACCCTACCCTCCTCTTTTACGGGCGATGAAGTGCAGTGCTACATTTCCTTCGGAACGCCAGCTCAATCGGTTGTCTCCAACAGCGAGTTCGCAGGCGGGATAATCGTATCGTAGTCGGAAAAGGAAATCAACTCTCTTTAAAACCGCTCTCTTGATGGGGGCGGTTTTTTCTGTGGAATAAAACCGGTCAGATAAACAAATAAAATAAGATTTCTTCGCCCCTACCGTGAACCCAATCATTTCAAAGACAGTTAATCCTGCTTATTCCCTTGCAAAACCACGCTTCTTTCCCTACTTTTGCCAACCAATTTGAAACTCAATGAGTCGTATTGTTATAGGATTGTCGGGAGGTGTTGATTCGAGTGTTGCAGCATATTTGCTGAAGCAACAGGGACATGATGTGGTCGCTCTGTTCATGGTGAACTGGCACGACCGTACCGGGACAATCACCTCGCGTTGTACCTGGGAAGACGATGCCATGATTGCCGAAATGGTGGCCCGCAAACTCGATATCCCTTTTCATATTGTTGATCTCAGCGTGGATTACAAGAAACGCGTGGTCGATTATATGTTCGCCGAATACAGCAAGGGTCATACCCCTAACCCGGACGTACTGTGCAACCGCGAAATCAAATTCGATATCTTCCTGGATGAATGCCTGAAATATGATGCCGAATTTGTGGCTACCGGTCATTATTGCCGAAAGTCGGAGATTGAAAAGGATGGACAGATCATCCATCAGTTGCTTGCCGGGAAAGACAACAATAAGGATCAGAGCTATTTCCTTTGTCAGTTAAATCAATATCAACTCTCAAAAGCCATGTTTCCGATTGGCCATCTTGAGAAGCCTGAAGTGCGTGAAATTGCCCGCCAGGCCAATCTGCCTTCAGCCGAAAGAAAGGACTCACAAGGCATCTGCTTTGTCGGGAAAGTAGATTTACCCACCTTCCTTCAGCAGCAACTGGAGCCAAAGACTGGCAATGTGATTGAAATCCCTGCGGATTTTATTACCAAGAGAAAAAACATTGAAATAAAGGAAGAAAACTTCAGGAAGCTCTGTTCCGAATTTCCCTACAAACCATGGAATGGCAAGGTGATCGGCGAACACAAAGGGGCTCATTTTTATACCGTGGGTCAGCGTAAAGGACTTAATATTGGGGGTCATCTGGATCCTCTCTTTGTCATTGGTACCGATGTAAACCGAAACATCCTTTATGTGGGTGAAGGAACCGAACACCCTGGCTTGTACCGTCCCGGACTCTTTATCCCGAAAGATGAAATCCATTGGATACGGCCTGATTTAGTAATGAATACAGGCGAAAGCCGAAGGTATGACCTCCGTATCCGTTACCGTCAGCCACTCGAAAAAGCGACCATGCATCAGCGTGAAGAAGGCATCTATATCCTATTTGACCAGGAACAACGGGGCATCACCTCTGGTCAGTTTGCCACATGGTACGAAGGCGATGAACTCATCGGTTCAGGAGTAATCGCTTAAACCAGAAAACAGGAAACAGGAAACCGGAGACAGGGGAAAAGGAGACCGAAGACTGAAAAAGGAGACCGGTCTCCTTTCTCCCTTTTCCGGTCTCCTCATTCCCAATGACTTTTTTCCCATTCCTTTTTCCTATTTCCTTTTTCCCTTTTACTTGTTCCTTTTTACTTATCTTTACCAGCTAAAATTATATCAGATGATCAGATCAATGACAGGATTCGGGAAAGCTGAATTCGAAGTAGGAAATAAGAAAATCACCCTTGAAATTAAATCACTCAACAGCAAGCAGCTCGACATAAACACCCGTGTTCCGGCCATGTATCGTGAAAAAGATTTAGAAATCCGCAAACTCATCTCAGAAATGGTGATCCGCGGCAAAGTTGATTTTGCAATCTATCTTGACAACCTGGGAACTGAAAGCACTTCACGAGTTAATGCGGCCATCATCAAGGATTATTATAAACAGCTAAAAACAGTATATAAGGAATTGGGACTGGAAATCAACGAAGACGCAATGCAGAGCATAATGCGTTTACCTGAAACCGTCAAAATGGTATATGACGAACTAGACGAAACAGAATGGCTGGTCGTTCGCCAAAACCTGGTTACCACCCTTGAAGAACTCAACCGCTTCCGTGATCAGGAAGGACTTTCCCTTCAGGTCGACATTGTGAACAGCATTCAAAATATCCTGGACTTGTTGAAACAGGCAGAACCGTTCGAAAATCAACGGATGGAAAATGTAAAGGCTAAGATTATGGATAGCCTCGATGCCCTGCAACTCAATGGGAATATCGACAAAAATCGCTTCGAACAGGAATTGATTTATTACATGGAGAAGCTCGACATCAACGAGGAAAAAGTCCGCCTGGCCAATCATTGCAGCTATTTCACCGAAACTATGAATGAATCAGAACCTTCAGGACGTAAACTAGGGTTTATTGCCCAGGAAATTGGCCGCGAAATTAATACTCTCGGTTCAAAGGCAAACGAGAGCAACCTTCAGCGTATCGTTGTACAAATGAAGGATAACCTTGAAAAGATCAAGGAACAGGTACTGAATGTATTATAAGAAATAGAAAAAAGAAAAAGGGAAACGAGATATCGAATGTTCTGCAACAAGGATTATTCGCCTAATGATCAAAGATTATAAATTATGGATATAAATTAAACAATGAACCTGAATGAAAACATATTCTGATTATTCCCCTTTCCTTTTTCCCTTTTCCTTTTTCCATTGTGATGCAAGGTAAATTAATCATATTTTCAGCGCCATCAGGTGCAGGCAAAACCACCATCGTGCGTCACCTACTCAGCCGGAACCTGAATCTCGAATTCTCCATTTCGGCCACCAGTCGCGGAAAACGACACAATGAAATAAACGGCAGAGATTATTATTTTCTCTCTGCCGAAGAGTTTAAATGCAAAATTGATAACAATGAGTTCCTCGAATGGGAAGAAGTCTATCAGGGAACTTTCTATGGAACATTGAAGTCCGAAGTTGAACGAATCCGTTCCAACGGAAAGAATGTCATATTCGATGTGGATGTGGTTGGGGGCTGCAATATTAAAAAATACTATGGTGACGATTCCCTGGCAGTATTTGTCCAGCCACCTTCGGTTGAAGAACTGCAAAAACGATTACTTTCAAGGTCGACCGATACGCCGGAAGTGATTGAAAAAAGGATTCAGAAAGCCGAATATGAACTGACCTTTGCTGGTCAGTTTGATCGGATCATTGTAAACGAGCATCTGGATAAAGCATTTGAAGATGCCGAAAAATGCGTTCATGAATTCCTAAATAAAGCAAAATGATTAAAACAGGACTCTACTTTGGCTCATTTAATCCCATTCACATCGGGCATATGGCCATTGCCAACTATATGGTCGAATACACCGATATCGATCAGCTTTGGTTTGTAGTGAGTCCTCAGAATCCGCTTAAGAAGAAAAAATCCCTGCTGGACGATTACCAGCGACTCGAACTGGTCAACCGTGCTATAGGTGACGATTTACGCTTCCGGGCTTCAAAGGTGGAATTCAATCTGCCTAAACCTTCCTATACCATTGATACCCTCGCATATTTGAGCGAAAAATATCCTACTCATCAGTTCTATATCCTGATGGGCTCTGATAATCTCGACAGCATTCAGAAATGGAAAAATGCTGAAGTACTCCTTGAAAATTACAACATCATCGTTTATCCACGTCCTGGGTTTAATCCGGAGAAAGCGTCACAATATCCGCGTGTTCAGGTGGCTGATGCCCCTCTCATGGATATCTCTGCCACTTTTATCCGTGATTCAATCCTGGCCGGTAAGGATATCCGCCATTTTTTGCCTTACCGCAGCTGGGACTATTTGCAACAGATGAACTTCTACAAAAAATAAGGATAGGCTAAGATTACAGTTGAAACTAATTGAGAGAATTCGGAACTTAGAATTCTGAATTAAATCAATATATTGCTATATTTGCATATATACTAAAATCTCCGAGTTTCACTGGCTAAGTGATATGCATATGCCAGTAAAACCGACGGGTTGATTCCGGAAACGATTCAGCCTCCCGATTCCTGCAGTGGCAGGATGACTTTGGAAAGGAGGGGTAACTGTATGCCTTGGCAGGCCTCCAGCAAATCTTTCCTTCAAACCAAATTTTATAAGACAATTGTATGATCCAGGTTTCAAACAATATTCTTTTAGTGTCAGGCTCCGGACAAAACGTTGGTAAAACTAGTTTTATTCGTCGTGTAATTGCTCAAAACGCCAGCCATAAATTGGCAGCCATTAAAATTACGCCACATTTTCATGAACCGACTGAAGGTTTAGTGCCTATCAGGATTACCGATAATTTTCGTATTTTCCAGGAAACAGATGTCAGTTCCTGCAAAGACAGTTCACTGTTTTTGCAAGCTGGTTCAGCGATTGTTATATACATACAAACCCTTGACAATTACCTGGAAGAGGCATTCAGAATTGCCACCGACAACATTTCAGCAGAACAACCAATTATAATTGAATCAGCAGCTCTACGCAATATCCTGGTACCTGAACTTTACCTTTTTATTCAGAAAGAGTTTGAAGAGGTGAAACCTTCATACCTGAATATGCAAAAACTGGCCGATATGATTGTTTATTCTGATAGCGGACAATTCAGCATTGATCCTTCCACGATTACTTTTAACCAAACTTGGAAAATCAAACCAGATGATAACTCTTGATCAAGCCATTGCGATTGCCTTTTCGAAAGCTCATCCATTGCATATCCTAACAGTTGATTATATTCATGCCAATGCACGAATATTGGCTCAGGATGTTTTTGCAGATGACGACATGCCTCCCTTTAACAAATCCGCGATGGATGGTTATGCTTGTCGCAAAGCCGATATGGGACAGGAACTTACCGTTATTGAATTAATCCCTGCTGGCAAGTCACCAACCAAATCGATGGGACAGGGTCAATGCAGTAAAATTATGACCGGGGCTCAGGTTCCCGATGGGGCTGATACTGTTTTTATGGTAGAATATTGCAAGGAAACTTCTACTGGGAGAGTTCGTTTTACTGGAAATAAAACCAATACGAATATTTGTCAGAAGGGCGAAGATCTGAAGAAAGGTCAGTTAGTTCTTGCCTCCGGATGCCTTTTAAAACCTCAACATATAGCCATGCTGGCTACAGTAGGCTGTATCCGCCCTTTGGTATACAAAAAACCAGACATAGGAATCATTTCAACAGGATCAGAACTGGTTAATCCTGAAGAAAAACCGAACGAGTCACAGATCCGTAATTCCAATGGGCCGCAGTTGTATGCCCAGGCAACCGGAGCCGGATATCAGGCCAACGACTATGGAATTGTATCTGACGATGAACAATTGATAAGACATAAAATAGAGCAATCTATTGCTAAAAATGACGTAACCATCCTTTCAGGAGGAGTTTCTGTGGGGGATTTTGACTTTGTCCCTCAGATTATCCGGGAGCTGGGCTTCGAAATTCATTTCAGTAAGATTAGCATCAAACCAGGGCAACATACCACGTTTGCGTCCAAAGAAAATAAATACATCATCGGTCTGCCGGGTAACCCGGTTTCATCGTTTATTCAGTTCGAGGTATTCGTTCGGCCATTTCTTCTGAAACTGATGAATTACAAACAGACTGAAATCCGGCTACCCATGGCAATGAATCATTCGTTCGACAGAAATAAATCAGACAGGAATGAATGCCTGCCGGTTCAGATCATCAATGAGAATGAGGTGAAGCTGGTTGATTACCATGGCTCTGCACATATACATGCCTATCATCAGGCATATGGATTCATAACCGTTCCTGCAGGAAAAACAGGACTATTAAAAGGAGAAATTGTAGATGTTAGACCGCTTTAACAGACATATCAACTATTTACGCATATCGGTGACTGACCGGTGTAATCTGCGCTGCTCCTATTGCATGCCCGAAGAAGGGATCCGTCTGCTCGATCATTCCGACATCCTGACGTTTGAGGAAATAACTGCTTTTACCCGTTTGGCTGTATCCAATGGAATCACTAAAGTGCGGTTGACTGGCGGCGAACCCTTAGTCCGGAAAAACATTGTTGAACTGGTGTCTATGTTGGCGCAAATTGATGGATTGGAAGACCTTTCGATGACCACCAATGGCATACTATTGGCAAACTTTGCCTCAGACCTGCAAAAAGCCGGACTGAATCGTATCAATATTAGTCTGGATACAGTGAACCCCGATCAGTATTGTCAGATTACCAAAAACGGTGAACTGACCCAGGTTCTGGAAGGAATTGAAGCAGCCCTGCAGGCGGATTTAAAGCCGATCAAGATAAACTGTGTCCTGTTGGGACAACCCAACGAGGATACCCTGCAACTGAAGCAATTCTGCGATAGCCGGGGTCTTAGTCTTCGTTTCATTCATCAGATGAACCTGAAGACCGGAGAGTTTTCAAAAGTCGAAGGCGGTGAAGGAGGCAACTGCAGCAAATGCAACCGCGTGCGTCTCCTGGCCAATGGCGACATCAAACCCTGTTTGTTCAGCGAACTGGCCTACAATATCCGGATACTGGGCCATCAGGAAGCATTAAACCTATCGCTGGGAAATAAACCACTCAACGGAACATACAATCATTCCGGAGAGTTTTATAATATAGGGGGATGAAGATCTGGGAAAAAGGAAACAGGAAAAGGGAATAAGGTAAGAGGAAACCCAAGGATTTTCCTATTTCCTGTTTCCTTTTTCCTTTTTCCAATAGCAATAAATTAAATTTCATAATAATCCTTCATGAATAAACTATCACATACAGACGAAAAGGGAAAGGCAAAAATGGTTGATGTCAGCCTGAAGCCTGATCAGGAGCGTGAAGCCATAGCCTGTGGGTTTATACGTCTTCAGCATGAAACAGTGGAACTGATCCGTCAGAACCAGATCAGGAAAGGCGATGTGCTTACCGTAGCCGAAATTGCCGGCATCCAGGGCGCTAAACGAACCGGAGAACTAATCCCGCTTTGTCACCCCCTTCAGCTCTGGAAAATCGATGTTCGCTGTACCCTTCAGGAAAATGGTGTGCGGGCCGAATGCACTACACTCTGCTTCGGGAAAACGGGTGTCGAAATGGAGGCGCTGACCGGGGTAAATATCACCCTGCTCACTGTGTATGACATGTGCAAAGCCGTGGATAAGGCAATGGTGCTGGAAGATATTCGGTTAGTTAGTAAAACGAAAATATAAACATCAATCCATGAATATAAAAGTCCTTTCAGTCAATACCTCAGAGAAAAAGGGAACCGTGAAAAAGCCTGTTGAATCCATTCTTCTGAATGAGATCGGTGTAGCCGGTGATGCACATTCGGGGCGGTGGCACCGTCAGGTAAGCCTACTTGCAACAGAAAGCATAACAAAGTTTGCAGCTGAAGCGGGTCGCACCATCAGTTTTGGCGAATTTGCCGAAAACATTACAACCAATGGGATCTTGCTGCACGAGTGTCGTCCTCTGGACCGCTTCCTGAATGATACGATTGAATTGGAAGTCACACAAATTGGCAAGAAATGCCATGGAGACAACTGTTCTATCTTCCGTGAAATTGGCAATTGCGTGATGCCCAAAGAAGGTATCTTCGCCAGGGTGATCCGCAACGGAAATCTAAAAGCAGGCGATGAACTCAGTTATCTGCCAAAAATACTGAATATTCACATTATCACCCTGAGCGATCGGGCCAGTGCAGGCGAATACGATGATAAAAGCGGACCGCATATTAAACTTATGTCTGAATCATTTTTTAAAAATATCAGGCGTCAGGTTGTCATCACCAATCACATGATTTCGGATGATCCGGAACGACTGACTCGACTGGCAAAGGAGTCTATCTCACTAAACGCTGATGTGATTTTTACAACAGGCGGTACAGGCATCGGTTACCGCGATTTCACTCCTGATACGATTCGTCCCTTGCTGGATAAGGAAATTCCAGGGATAATGGAACTTATACGGGTGAAATACGGAATGGAAAAACCTGCTGCCCTATTGAGCCGTGGTATTGCCGGAGTATCCGGAAAAACATTGATCTACTGTATGCCCGGCAGCGTAAAAGCCGTAACCGAATACTGCAACGAAATTTTACCAACCATTGAACATTCGCTATACATGATTGAAGGCATCGACAACCATTAAGATCAGGTGCTTTCCCCTTTCCCGTCATCCTGAACTTGTTTCAGGACCCCCTCCTATTAGGCGGATCCTGAAACCCCGCCTGCGTCGGGCAGGAAGTTCGGCATGACGCTTCACTTCCTATTTCCTTATTCCTCTTTCCTTTTATGAAACTCTTCTTCTCAGACCAATGATTTATTGGCATTATAATTGATGGATGAGCAAAAGAAAATCAGTCTTACAATAACTGATTTATTGTATATTTCACAATTGATTCAACATACTTACACCTTATGAAATCAATCTCCAGCATCATTTTCCTTCTATCGTTGAGTCTAAATGTATTGTCACAGAATTCCTATACAAGAGATTGGCAACAAATTGACTCGCTTACAAATATCGGACAGTCGCAAACGGCACTCGAAATGGTCGTACATATCTATGATCAAACCAAAGCTGCCAATCAGGCCGACCAGTTTGTAAAAGCATCCTTATACCGGATGAAGCTGGAAGCTGATTTCCAGGAGGATTATTACGAGAAAACTATTGTGCGGACGCTTCTCGAAATTCAACCGGCAAAGTCACCCGTGAAGCAGATCCTGCAATCCATGGTGGCCGAACTATACTGGCGCTATTATCAGAACAACCGCTGGCGGATTATGGCAAGGAGCAAAACCGTCAATGTTGAACTAAAGGATATCAAAACCTGGGATCTGGAGAAGATGGTGTCTGCTTGCATGGAAAACTATGAGGCATCACTGAAGGATAAGGATTTACTACGAAGCACACCATTGTCGTCATACTCTGCTATACTGATCAAACAGGATGATTCGCAGAAATATAGACCTACCCTATTCGACTTTCTGGCCCATCGTGCCATTGACTTCTATTCCTCTTCAGATGCCGGACTTACAAAACCTGCAAATACTTTTTTGATGAATGATGCCAATTACTTTGGCTCCACTGACAAATTTACAGCACTCGATATAGTATCTCCGGATTCCTTCTCCTTTGAATTTAAAGCCTCGAAACTATATCAGGAAGCGATCAATCTCCATCTGAAAGATACCGATCCGACCCCATTGATTGATGCCGATCTGGAACGGCTTTCGTATGTTCATCAAAAAAGTACACTTCCTGAAAAGGACAGCCTTTACCTTGCTGCATTGCATCAGCTGGAGAATCAGTACAAAAATCACGCTTCCTCATCCGAAGTCGCCTATCAGATTGCGGTGCAATTAAACAACGACAACGAACAGGTGATCTCCTACTCCGATAAATCATCCTCCAATCCGGCAATTCCTGCTTCTCAAAAGTGGAACAAGAAGCAAGCGCTGGAAATCTGTCAGAAAGCCATTAACCCTTTCCCGGATAGTTTTGGTGCTAAGAATTGCCTTATGCTGATGGAAAGCATAAGGCAGGCTACCCTATCCGTCACTACCGGATATGCCGTAATTATAGGCAAGCCCTCCCTGGCTCTGGTGAATTACAGAAACGTTTCTAAAATCTATTTACGCCTCATTAAAACAGATCCTGAAACTAACCGTGAAATCCAGGACATGGCCCCGGGAATTAGGCTGGATAAATATCGGAATATGAAACCAGTAGTAAGTTGGGAACTAGCACTTCCCGATGATGGCGATTACCGGAATCATTCCGCAGAAATTAAAATACCCGCCATGCCCAGTGGTTATTACGTTTTGCTGGCAAGCAACGATGCTGCATTTCCGTTTAAATCAGATTGTGTTACAACAAACGATTTATGGGTAAGCAATATCAGTTACCTCAGCCGGAACGATAACAAAGGAAACAATGAGATTGCTATCCTTCACCGCGAAACCGGACAACCGCTTGCCGGGGTAAAAGCCCAGGTGTTTTACCGCAATTACAACTCTACTTCCCGTAAGTTTGATACTTTAGCCGGTGCCGTTTTTATCAGCAATCAATCAGGAATGGTAAGCATTCCCCCAAAAAATGATCCTCATCATAACAATCAGTATTACCTCAAATTGAGTTCAAAAATGGATCAGCTGATTACTGAAAGCAATTTTTCATCATACGCCAATCCGGAGAACGAACCGCAAACGTATACTCAGACACAGTTTTTTACCGATAGGGCCATATACCGTCCCGGGCAAACCATCTACTTCAAGGGAATTGTTCTCGAACGTAAAGGTGAAGATGTTAAGCTAAAGACTCACTTCAATACTTCTGTCACTTTTCATGATGCCAACGGTCAACTTGTTTCAACCCTGATCCGTGTGACCAATGATTTTGGTTCTGTTGAAGGAAGTTTCACTGCCCCGCAGGGTGCATTAACGGGAGAAATGACTATCCGGAACGAATCAGGAAACGTTTCAGTGCGCGTGGAAGAATATAAACGCCCCCAGTTTGAAGTCACCTTCGACCCCGTAAAAGGATCATACAAACTGGGTGAAATCGTTACTGTCAAAGGAAAGGGCACAGCCTATGCCGGAAGTACGGTTGCCGGTGCCAAAGTACATTACCGGGTGGTTCGTCGGGCCCGTTACCCTTATTCCGACTGGAACTGGCGTAATATGACCCTTTCTGCAGCAATGGAAATCGCTGCTGGTGATACAATAACGGGCAGTGATGGCACATTTGCAGTAACCTTCAAAGCCATACCGGACCTTTCACTTGACCGCAAAACCAATCCGGTGTTTACCTATACCATTAATGCCGATGTGACCGATATCAACGGTGAAAGCCATAGCGCTGAATCGGGTGTTCCTGTTGGATACCAGGCTCTTTTGGTAAAAACGGATCTGCCCGACGAACTCAATCTCCAAAAAGGCTTCCAATTTTCGCTTTCCACCACCAATCTGAACGGAGAAAAAGAAAATGCCTCCGGAAACATCAGCCTGTACAAACTCCGAAAACCGGATCAGGTGTTGTATACCCGTAAATGGCAACATCCTGACCGGTACACGATGACAAAAAAGGAGTTCGAAAAGCAATTCCCCGGTGAAGTGTACAATGATGAAGATGACGTGTCAACCTGGCCCAAAGAGCTCGTTTATAACGCTGGATTCAAGACTCCTGCCGATTCACTCTTTAAACCCGGGAACGCGATACAGGCAGGCCTGTATCTGATTGAAATCAAGACGAAAGATGCCTATGGCGAGGATGTTTTGTTCCGCAAACAGTTTAATGCCTTTCAGCCACAAGGGTCCGGGACAGAAACTATTTCACCTCTTTTCGTTACCCTTTTGACACCAGTTTCGGAGCCGGGACAGGATGCCCTGCTTTTAATAGGGACACCAATAAAAAATGCAACCGTAATGTACGAAATCAGCCAGAATGATAAGATCCATGAACGCGTAATCCTTCCTTTAAACAATGGACAGAAGCTTATCCGCATTCCGGTCAAAGAAGAATACCGGGGCAACTTCTCCATCAATCTGGCACTGGTGAGAAACAATCGCTCTTTTATGGCAAGCAAGCTGGTCACCGTACCGTTCACCAATAAAAAACTGGATATTCAATTCGCTACTTTCCGTAACAAACTGTTGCCGGGACAGGAAGAAGAATGGCAGATTACCCTGCGTGACAGTAAAGGTGAAAAAGCCGTTGCCGAAATGCTTGCAGGGATGTACGATGCCTCACTCGATGCCTTTGTTCCCCACAACTGGTCTTTCAGCCTTTTTAACGCCTGGTACGGTTCACACCCATGGACCGATAATCAATGCTTCAATGTCAGATCCGGCGTTCAGTATAATTATCCTGAATCAAGCTTTTCTCCTTTTGCACATTTATACGACCGGCTGAACTGGTTTGGATTCGGTGGTGGGTATCATAGAGGAATGAGGGGGACTATGGCCACAGATAATGTGATGATGAAGAGTGCAGACGTTGAATTGATGTCTGTCTCCTCCATGAGTACATCTGTTGCTGAAGTGAATGACACTTATGAAATCAATAGTGTGAATGTCGCAGAACTTGTTCCGGCCAATATTTTAGTCAACAAACCAACTTCACCTCCGGTTATCCAGATCCGCAAAGACTTTAACGAAACTGCATTTTTCTACCCACAGCTGGCTATCAACGAAAATGGGGATGTGGTCATTAAATTCAAAGCTCCGGAAACTCTTACCTGCTGGAAGATGATGGGACTGGCTTATACCAAAGATCTGAAATACGGGCAGATCGAGAAAACACTCATCACACAGAAAGACCTGATGCTCTTTACCAATGCCCCGCGGTTCATGCGTGAAGGGGATCGGATGGACTTTGCGGCCAAAGTATCGAACATCAGCGATCATGATCTTTCAGGCACTGCCGAACTGCATTTCTTCGATGCGCTGACCATGAAACCCATCGATGATCAATTAGGCCTGACTGTTGCATATATTCCGTTCACTGCAAAAAAAGGGAACAGTTCACCTGTAAGCTGGAAAATAAGGGTTCCTGAAGGGTTGCAGGCAATTACCTACCGAATAACTGCTAGTGCAGGTATGTTTAGCGATGGCGAAGAAGCTGCTGTTCCGGTCTTAACCAACCGTATGTTGGTCACCGAATCGCTATCCATGCCCATTAATGGAATGCAGCAGAAGACCTTTACATTCGACAAACTGCTTCATTCCGGAACTACGAACTCTACCTTACGCAATTACAAGCTCTCGCTCGAATATACCTCTAACCCTGCATGGTATGCTGTGCAGGCCTTGCCTTACCTGATGGAATTCCCGTACGATTGTGCCGAGCAGCTTTTCAGTCGGTATTATGCCAACAGTCTTGCAACCCATATCGCCAACAGCGATCCGAAGATCAAACGGGTTTTCGAAAGCTGGAAGAGCATTTCTCCTGATGCCTTGAAATCAAATCTGGAAAAGAATCAGGAGTTGAAAACCGTGCTTCTGCAGGAAAGTCCGTGGGTACGTGAGGCTACAAGCGAAAGTGAACGGAAACAACGTATTGGTTTATTATTAGATATGAACAAGATGGCTTCGGAACAATCGTCCGCATTGAAAAAGCTGCAGGAACTGCAGAATCCCAATGGCGGCTGGCCCTGGTTCGCCGGAATGGAAGAAAGCCGCTACATTACCCAACACATCGTCACAGGTCTTGGACATTTAAAGGCCCTGAAAGTGTTGAATCTCCTTGAAAACAATGAGTTCAACATGCTGCTGAAGAAAGCCGTCAGCTACCTGGATGAAACGGTGAAAATCGAATATGAAAAGATAAAGGCAAAGGATACAGACTACCTGAAGCACAACCACTTGGGTTACGAGGACATACAATATCTTTATGCACGCTCCTATTTCACTGCTGAATACCCAGTTGACACAACTTACAACGAGATGCTTGGCTATTATAAGACCCAATCGGTCAAATACTGGAATTCAGAAAACAACTATCTGAAAGGCATGATGGCGATCTATCTAAACCGTTTCGGCGATAAGAAAACGGCCTTATTAATCATGCGTTCATTGAAGGAAACCTCCCTGCACAGTGAAGATATGGGCATGTACTGGAGGAATGAACTGCACTGTTGGTATTGGTATCAGGCTCCGATCGAAACACAGGCCTTGCTGATCGAGGCCTTTGATGAAGTTATTCATGATCAGAAATCTGTGGAAGAAATGAAAATCTGGCTGCTGAAACAGAAGCAAACCCAGGACTGGAAAACAACCAAAGCCACCACCGAAGCGGTTTATGCCTTGTTGCTTCGCGGCACTTCCCTGCTCGCCTCCGACAAAATGGTCGAAATCACATTGGGCAACGACAAGGTTGATCCTTACCGTCAGGAAGGTTCAAAACCCGAAGCAGGAACAGGTTATTTTAAAACTACCTGGGATGCTTCAGCCATCAAACCCGAAATGGGAAAAGTAACGGTAAATAATCCAAACCCTACCGTGGCCTGGGGTGCATTCTACTGGCAGTATTTCGAACAACTCGATCATATTACACCTGCCCAAACACCACTCAGCCTGTCGAAAAAGCTCTTCCGTGAGGTGAATTCCCCAACGGGACCGGTTATTGAGCCCATTACAGAGAATTCACACCTTAAAGTGGGTGATAAGATTGTAGTCCGTGTTGAACTTCGTACGGACCGTGACATGGAATACATCCATCTGAAAGATATGCGGGCATCGGCATTCGAACCAGTCAGCGTGCTATCAGGATATCGCTATCAGGATGGCCTGGGCTATTACGAATCTACACTCGATGCTTCAACCAATTTCTTTATATCCTGGTTACCCAAAGGAACCTATGTTTTCGAATACAAACTGGTAGCCACTCAAAAAGGGACCTTCTCGAATGGGATTACCACTGTCCAATGCATGTATGCCCCTGAATTCGCTGCACACTCTGAAGGAATAAAAGTACAGGTCGAATAAAAACAAAAACCAATAAACACATAGACACATAGGACACATAGAAGAACCCTATGTGAACTATGTGCCTATGTGATTAAATTTTTAAAATAAGTAAAACCTATTACAAATCTCTTGCTTTGACAATTCATTCCTTGTAACTTTATGACCATTATTTAAAATAATTCAGGAGGAAAAATCATGATCAATGCCATCATACTCATTAATGCTGAACGTACAAAAATCAATGCAGTAGCCGAACAACTGGTTGGTCTGACCGGTATCACCGAAGTGTATTCGGTTAGCGGAAGGTTTGACCTCGTGGCCGTTATCCGCCTGCCTCACAATGATGATCTGGCAGAACTCATTACCGAAAAAGTGACTAAAGTGGATGGCATCACCAAAACCGAATCGATGGTGGCTTTCAAAACTCTTTCAAAAAGTGATGTTGCCGGTATGTTCGAACTGGGAAATTAATGCCCTTTTCCCATTTGACGGTTGTAATTTAATCCGCGTACGGATCTGAATATTTAATTCACTCCGGAATAATTGATAATTCATGTAAACCCGACTACGGTCTCATTCCATGGCTTTCCCTTCCTGTTCGGATGATGAATTACTAATAAATTACAGGTATCTCTTTCGTACCTGGGATATATGACAAATTCCTATATTTAATGTTTCCCGGCGTTTTTGTGACTTTGGGTCAAGATATTTTAGTGCCCATTTAGTGATCTGCCAACTGGTCGGCACCTGAAAAACGAATTTTATCAACATGGTTTTCTACTATCAGAATTTCGTTTTACCCCATCATATCTTTACAGATTAACTGTTTATATCTTTCATTTTTTACCCGAATAACCACTCCCCTCTATGCTCCTGCCAAATGCCTGTTTGCAGAAAGTCCATCCGTAAAAGTGACTGATTGAAGGATTGCCGTTGTATCAGGGAATGGGCACGGGAAAGGAACGGGAGGGGTTCTCTCCGGATGATCTGTCTTCTATCTGTCTTCTATCTGTGTTTAAACCCTGCTTTTATTACAGATAAAAGTCAATCAGCATTGAGATTATAAAGCCCAAACCCCTCTCAATCCCTTCCCTGATATATTCCGAACAGGTTTAAAACAGGTCTGTTGATTTTATGAAAAATAATTGAATGGAAGAAAGATTGACGCCGGAGGTCAATGAATTCATTTCTGAACCTTTACCTCAGACGTTGGCGTGAATTCACTCGTAGGGAAAAGATATAAACTTTGAAATAAAAAAACACGGATGTTAGACAAAGATAGGTAAGAAGAAAGAATTTATGGGGCATGGAGCATTGGGCAAGAGGCAGGAGGTGTGGAATATTGAGATGGTGTAGGCTGGAATTGTATTAGGGGGCAAATGTTATGTTGTTCGAAAAAGGTTACAGGAGTGTTTTAACTGCTGATTTTTAAACAAAAGGAAACGTCCAACTGTTTCATATATTCACATTTAGTGATCCGGAAAATAGTTAAACACCTAAAATTCAGAAATCATGGAACGAAGAAATTTTATTGCCCTTGTCGGAACTTCTCTAGTGGCTGCCCCGGTTTGGTCCAGTGTATACAATAGTAAAATGCCGGCACCAAAAGCCATAGACAGTGTTTTCCCCGAACTTCCTTATGCATACAATGCGCTGGAGCCCACCATTGATGCCAAAACCATGGAGATTCATTATTCGAAACACCACAAAGCTTATCACACCAACTTCCTGGCGGCCATAAAGGATACCCCGGCAGCAGAATTGGATCTAAAGACTCTGTTTGCAGGAATCAGCAAGTTCCCTGCCGCTGTAAGGAATAATGGCGGAGGTTATTACAACCATATGTTGTTCTGGGAGAATATGACTCCAAATAAAACCGCCCCGTCAGCAGTATTAAGCGGGCTTATCGATAAGAGCTTTGGATCGATGGATAAGTTCAAGGTGGCGTTTTCTGATGCAGGCAAGAAACAGTTTGGCAGTGGCTGGTCATGGCTGGTTGCCGGCCCAGACGGGAAATTATTTGTTACCGGCAGCCCAAACCAGGACAATCCGCTAATGGATGTGATGGAAAAGCGGGGAACGCCGCTGCTATGCCTCGACGTTTGGGAACATGCCTATTACCTTCAGTACCAGAATAGGAGACCCGAATATGTAGATAATTTCTGGAAGGTGGTTAACTGGGATACTGTAAATAAACGGTACGAAAACCGGTAAACCTAATGAGCGGGCAACTTCGGTTCACCCGCTCATTAATATTATAATTTAATTGGATTTATAACTTGCAATCTTTATTTTTGTAAAAACAGGAAATATAGGTTCTGTTATTTTCGCTGATAACCAATGAAAGCCGTTTAAAAAATTAAATTACAGATCATGCAAACTCTACGGGTAGAACTCATAAATACGGATTCATTAAAAGCTTTGGAGGAATTGGAAAGTCAGCAAGTCATACGGATTGTAAATGAGCCTGACGCGAATTCATATGCACTTCCAGGCAATCCGGTTACTGATGAAGATTTCAGGAAATGGATTGATCAGGCAGAGAATTCTCCTTCTATAAGTTTAACTGAAGCCAAACAGCAATGGGCCGAGCAAAAGAAGAAGCTGGAAAATCTCATTCGATAAGGATTACCCGACAGGCTCTCAGGAGCTTTGATCAAATCATTGGGTACATTGCATACTTTATGCAGGAGCCTCTAAATGCCATTCACGTAGGAGAACAGATTTACAGGACCATTGATCGAATTGGAAAGAATCCTTTTGCATTTCGTGAATGTGAAGAGATACCTACTCCAAATAAAATCTACCGAAAAGCTGTTTGTTTGAGTTGGATGATTATTTACAGAATCAATACTGACGAAGTAGTGATTTTGGATATTATTCATGGTAGCCGTCACTCCAACAGAATCAGAAGAATAGTAAAAATAAAATAACCATCATGATTGAAAATGTAGTCCTCATTGGAGCCGGAAATCTGGCCACACAATTGGCTTTGGCTATGCACGAAAATGGCACACGGGTAAAACAGGTTTACAGCAGGACGATACAGTCTGCCAGGGAGCTTGCCGGGAAATTAAAATGTGAGTACACGAATGACCTCTCCAAACTGATCACTGAAGCCGACATTTACCTGATTGCAGTGAAAGATTCTGCCATTCAGGAGATACTGGAAAACCTTTATCTGGATTGTGACAAGCTGATTGTGCATACCGCAGGAGGCGTTCCGATGAATGTACTCGATGGATTCACCCTCAATTATGGTGTTTTCTATCCTTTGCAGACTTTCTCGAAAAACCGTAAAATCAGTTTCTCGTCCATCCCCATATGTATTGAAGCCAATCATCCATCAAACCTGATCGCCCTTCAGGAATTTGCAGGCAGGCTTTCGGATTCGGTGCATCAGATTAGTTCAGATGAACGGAAAACCCTTCACCTTGCAGCGGTGTTTACCAATAACTTCGTGAATCACTTTTACACCATCGGAGCGGAGATACTTCAGGATAAAAAGCTGAACTTCGATCTCCTAAAGCCTCTGATCAACGAAACGGCAGCCAAGATAGGGAAGATGGATCCGGTTGAAGCACAGACCGGACCTGCCAAACGAAACGATCAACCCACCATTAATGCCCAATTAAAAATGCTGCATGATAGACCTGAGTTTCAGAAAATCTATAGCTTTGTGACCGAAAGCATTTTTCAGGCTCACAAGAAACATAACCATGACCTTCTTTAAAGAAAGACTATTAACGATTAAGGGACTCATTTTTGACGTGGATGGGGTATTGTCGATGGACACTTCACCGCTCGACGAAAATGGAGATCCTGTGCGGACTGCCAACATCAAAGACGGATTCGCCATTCGATACGCCATACAAAACGGCTTCCAGATGGGCATCATTACTGGTGGAAATACAAAAGGGGTAAAACTTCGTTACCAAAAATTAGGGATTGAACATCTTTATATGGATTCATTTAATAAGACTGAATGCCTGGAAGACTTCTGTATCAAGACGGGACTTACCAAAGATGAAATCCTCTACATGGGCGATGATCTGGTCGATTATCAGATCATGAAGGAAGTGGGTATTTCTACCTGTCCGCTGGATGCAGTTCCTGAAATCAAGGCGGTATCACAGTATATCTCGGACAAAAAAGGAGGACAAGGTTGTGTACGCGATGTGATTGAACAGGTGATGCGCTCGCAGCAGAAATGGTTGGGTCAGGAGATCAGGGATATCAAGGCTGATTAATTGTGAGGGGCATTGGTTGTCATGGTTGTGATGGTTGGTACTGTTGTAAGAGTTATAAGGGTTATGATTGTTGTGATTGTTGTCGTAGTTAATGTTTCAGGTAGCTTTTACGATAACTGACCATGAATGACAACCACGATAACAATTATAACAACTACAACTATTACAACACTGACAACAATTGACCAACTCTGACAATAATCACAACTATTACAACAATCAAAACAATTACAACCATTGACAACAACGACAACTACTAACAACCATTCACACCCAATATACATTAAGTCTCACATCAACCCCGCTTATGCTCCTTCAGAATCTTGAGAAATACGAAATAATACTGGCTTCCAAGTCGCCGCGAAGGAAGCAATTGCTCAGTGAACTAGGGATAAAATTCAGGGTAAAATCGATGGATATTCCCGAGGATATTCCTGAAGGGATGGGAATGACGGAAATTCCAATCTACCTGGCTGAGCTGAAAGCCAATGCCTTTATCCCGCATTTAAAGGAGAATCAACTGGTAATTACGGCAGATACCATTGTCTGGCTAAACGGACAAGTGCTAAACAAACCAACCGACTATGCTGATGGCTTCCGGATGCTGAGAGCTTTATCAGGAGAAAAGCACCAGGTACTGACAGGCATCTGTCTGTTGTCAACCGAAAAGAAAGTTTCGTTTTATGCTTCCACCGATGTATGGTTCAAGGAGCTGAGCGACGAAGAGATAGATTATTACCTTCAGAATTATCGTCCTTATGATAAAGCAGGCGGTTACGGAATACAGGAATGGATCGGATACATCGGCATTCATCACATCGAAGGTTCGTTTTTTAATGTCATGGGGCTGCCCGTTCAAAGTTTATATGAACATCTGAAGACTTTCTGATTCCCTGTTCCAACAGTTTATTACATTTGCAACGCATACTAAAAACCTACCTGATGATCAGAAATCGTTTGCTCCTTACCGGATTAATCCTGCTTGTGTTTACTTCGTTGTTTGCCAAGGAAGGCATGTGGATTCCCACTTTGCTTAATAAATACAACATCGAAGAGATGAAGCAAATGGGCTTCAAACTTACCGCGGAAGATATCTATAGTGTGAATCAGGTGAGCATGAAAGATGCCGTTGTGATCTTCGGAGGCGGCTGTACCGGAGAGCTGATATCGGATCAGGGCCTGCTGATTACCAATCATCATTGCGGGTTTGATGCCATACAAAACCACAGTACGGTTGAGCATGATTACCTGACCAATGGGTTTTGGGCCAAAAACCATCAGGAAGAACTTCCCAATCCGCAATTAAGTGTGCGTTTTCTGGATCGGATGGATGATGTTTCGGAAAAGGTGCTTGCAGGCAGCGAGGGCAAACCTCAGGATTCGATACCTGCCATTATCCTGCGTAACAGCAAACGTATCACAACTGAAGCATCGCAAAAAGGCAGGTTTGAGGCCGTGGTTCAGCCACTTTTCTACGGCAATCAATACTTCCTGTATGTGTACCAGGTCTTCGAAGATGTTCGCCTGGTAGGAGCGCCACCAACCTCGATCGGTAAGTTTGGCGGAGATACCGATAACTGGATGTGGCCGCGCCATACAGGTGACTTTTCGCTGTTCAGGATCTATGCCAACAAAGACAATCAACCGGCCAAATACTCAGCCGGCAATGTCCCATACAAACCAAAGAAGTTTTTCAAGATATCCCTAAAGGGTGTACATCCCGAAGATTTTACAATGGTCTACGGGTATCCGGGAAGGACCCAGGAGTTCCTGCCTTCGCAGGCCATCAGTCAGATTATGGAACAGGGCGATCCGGATAAGATCAAAATCAGGGATATGAAGCTCAGCCTGCTTGCTGCCGACATGGATAAAGACCCGAAAGTGCGGATTCAGTATGCGTCAAAATACGCAACCACAAGTAATGCCTGGAAAAAATGGCAGGGTGAGGTGAAAGGACTCAAACGGTTGAATGCCGTTAACACTAAGCAAAACTTCGAAAACGAATTTAAAGCATGGGTGGCTGCCGAACGGGACCGGAAGAACAGATACAGCGAAGTGCTGCCGAATTTTGACAAACTATACGCACAGCTGGCTCCCTACGCAAAGGCCTATGACTATTATGGTGAGATCGTTCAGCGGGGAACCGATCTGTTTACTGCCGTTGCCATTCTTGAATCACTTGAATCACGCTGGGCTAAATTAAAGCCTGAAGACCAGGCCCTGGCGCTGAAATCTGTTCAGCAAAGGCTTGCGGATCACTTCAAAGAGTACAACCGGGCAACTGATGAGAAGGTTTTTGCAGCCTTGATTCCAATGTATTACAATGATCTGGATCCCCGTTTTCTTCCGGAGGATTTCAAAGCATTGATGAGCAAGACAAGTACTGAGAAACTGATTAATACACTATACCGTAAATCGATATTCTCCGACTCCATAAAACTTACGGCATTGATGACTGACCTGGATCTTAAAAAGTTAAAGACCATCAGTGAGGATCCGGCATTTATATTATTCAGGAGTTTGAAGAACTTTTATGAAAAGAATGTTGAATCGAACTATACTTCCATTCAAAAACAGATTGACGGGAACCTGAAGACCTACGTTGCAGGGATCATGAAAATGCACGAAGGCAGGCCATTATGGGCTGATGCCAACAAATCGCTCCGGGTGGCCTACGGAAAAGTAGAAGGTTTCGAGCCCATGGATGGCGTTATATACGATTACTACACTACCGTGGACGGCATCATGCAAAAAGACAATCCGGCCATTTACGATTACAACGTACCGCAGGCGCTGCGCGACCTGTACCACAAGAAAGACTATGGCCGATATGGGGAAAACGGAAAAATGAATGTGTGCTTCACCGCTTCGAACCATACTACGGGTGGAAATTCGGGCAGTCCGGTTATTGATGCCAATGGAAATCTAATCGGGGTAAACTTCGACCGCTCCTGGGAAGGGACCATGAGCGACCTGATGTTCGACCCGGACCGCTGCCGCAATATTTCACTCGACATCCGATATGCCCTCTTTATCATCGACAAACTGGCAGGTGCAAAAGATTTAATCGACGAGATGGTAGTGGTGAATTAAGGGGGAGCTCAATCGCACATCATGCAGATGTCCTTTCGCGGATTGATCAGCATGACGGGTACACTGCCGGCCTGACTGACAATCTTTTTCTCGGGAAGCCCGATCATCAGATCAATAAGCGTAATGGAGCTGCTTCCTGAAAAAATCATTACGTCGCCCTCCCATTCTTTGGCCCGTATGAGTGTTTCATGAACAATGCCCCAGCTGGAGGATCTTCCGGCGATAAGTTGATTACGGACATACAGGCTGGACAGGAACTTTTTGAAGAAATTAGCATTGATGGTTACCCGATCGGCCTCATAGGTATTCTTTTCATGTGCATAAACCACATGAATATGGGATTTGTTGAAGCGTCCAAGGTAAGAGGCCCAAAGCGATGTATCCTTTGAGGCCTTACGGTAGTCGACAGGAACCAGAACATTTTTATACCTTAAATATCCAGGTTCAGTGCCATTTACAAATAAAAACGGGATGCTGCTTTCTCTGAAAGCCCTCATGAAGGTTTTTATATTCGCCTGATGCAATACCATCAGGACGGCCTCATATTCATTAACCAGTTTGTCGATGTTATCTCTCAACGAGTCATGCAATATCAGGTTGGAAATAGGAAAGTCAGGAAGGTTCGATTTTAAATTCCGGGTGGTCCGGTCAATCTGTTCCACGATCTGAAGCCGATGAGCCTTATCCTTCCAGAAAGCCAGCAAACAAAGCTCTTTTCTAAGCATATCAGCCATTCGTGCACCATGAACGATTACATCTTTCATCTTCTCAGAGAAATCACAAAGTACCACGACTTTCTGTTCGGAATTGTTTGGCATCAGCCTTGCTTTTGTATTGTTTAACCGGACACAAACTTAGCTGATTTTTGTGAATGATGAACATAGCAGAAACACGGTAAAAAGTCAGGAACTCCTGAAAATGCTTTTACTAACTTTGTGTACGAATATAAAATTCTGCCGATGATAACCAAAGAATTGATTTCCCCGCGAAGTATAGTTGTGATTGGAGCTTCGAACAACATCTCAAAGCCGGGGGGTAAACTCCTTAAAAATCTGATCGACAACAACTTTAAAGGTGACTTATGGGTCGTCAATCCGAATGAGTCTGTAGTACAGGGTATCACTTCTTTTCCGAGTTCGGAGGACTTACCCCAGGTTGATCTGGCTGTATTGGCAATTCCTGCACGGGCATGTCTGGAGGCGGTAGAAATACTGGCCACTAAAAAAGGGACCAAGGGATTTATCATCATCTCTGCAGGATTTAGCGAAGAAAGCGAAGAAGGTAGGGTACTGGAACAAAAGATTGTAAAGGTTATTGAAGCCAATAATGGCAGCCTCATTGGTCCGAATTGCATTGGAATCATTACCTATGCGCATACCAGTGTATTCACCACTCCCATCCCCAAGCTTGTACAGATGAGCTGCGATCTGATTTCGAGTTCAGGGGCTACGGCGGTATTCATTATGGAATCGGGAATACCCAAAGGACTTCATTTTGCAAGTGTCTTCTCAGTGGGTAATTCAGCACAAAATGGGGTGGAAGAAATTCTGGAGTTTATGGATGATGTATTTAATCCGGAAACCAGTACACGGGTAAAACTGCTCTATATCGAAAGTATAAAGAATCCGGATAAATTATTAAAACATGCCACTTCGCTCATCCGAAAGGGCTGTAAGATTGCAGCTATAAAAGCAGGAAGCAGTCAGGCTGGAAGCCGTGCTGCCTCCTCGCATACCGGGGCACTTGCCAGTTCCGACCTGGCAGTAGAGGCACTCTTTCGTAAAGCAGGTATTGTACGCTGCTATGGTCGCGAAGAACTGACTACTGTTGCCAATGTTTTCCATTGTAATCCAATGAAAGGTAAACGGCTGGCCATCATTACCCATGCCGGAGGCCCTGCTGTCATGCTGACTGATGCCCTTGAAAACGGGGGTCTGCATATTCCTGTCATCAAGGATTCTGAAGCAAAGAAGACGCTGAAGAGCAAGCTTTTCCCCGGATCGTCAGTCGAAAACCCGATAGATTTCCTGGCCACAGGAAATGCGGAACAATTAGTGGTCATTATTGATGCCTGTGAAAATGAGTTTGATGAAATTGACGGGATGGCTGTTATATTCGGCAGTCCTGGTTTGTCACCGGTTAGAGATGTCTATCAGCTGCTAAACGAAAAGATGCAGACCTGCAGGAAACCCATTTTCCCGATTCTGCCTTCTGTAATCAATGTAAAGGATGATGTTGCCTACTTCATCTCGCAAGGCAATGTGTACTTTCCCGATGAAGTATTACTTGGAAAGGCACTTACAAGTGTCCTGAAAACTCCGAAGCCTTCGGCTGAAAAGATTACATTTGATCAGGTGGATATTCCTGAAATCCGACGCATCATCGATCAGGCCGAAGATGGATACCAGTCTCCCGAAATCATACATCAATTGTTTGCCGCTGCCGGTATCCCAATGGTCCGAGAAGTCACGGTTACTATAGAAGAACTCGCGATAGAGACAGCACAAAAGCTGGGGTTTCCACTGGTGATGAAAGTGGTGGGTCCTATTCACAAAACCGAAGTCAACGGAGTGGTATTGAACGTTCAGGACATGGAAACCGTTCAGCGTCAATTCAGGAGGCTAATTCAGATAAAGGACACAACAGCCGTTTTGATTGCAGATATGGCTTCAGGAATTGAACTTTTCCTTGGTGCTAAATATGAAGATAAGTTTGGACATATTATTTTGTGTGGCATCGGTGGCATCTTCGTGGAAGTATTTAAAGATGTTACTTCAGGCCTTGCACCATTGACCATGTGCGAAGCTACTTCCATGATAAAGAATCTCCGTGCCTACCCGATTATCAAAGGCTACAGGGGTAAAAATGGGGTAAGCGAACGAAAGTTTGCAGAAATTATGGTTCGCCTGTCCATACTGCTGCGCTTTGCCGTGGAAATTAAAGAATTGGATATCAATCCTCTACTGGGCGACAGAGAAAACCTGATTGCAGTAGATGCAAGGATCAGAATAGAGAAAAGTTCTACGTCCGGTCATAAGGAAATCTTATAATGGCAAGATTTAACTCTCAACCTCTCTTTGATCGACCGATAGATATATACCGCTATAAAAAACGAAGGCTAATAAACCGGGAGATTTTGCTCTCATTGTTTATTAGCCTTTATGTAGTTATAAAAACTAAACCAGTTAATTTTTATATTTATAGCACATTAATAACAGGTAATATCCTAGTATTCAGATCTTCTGTTGCCACCACCGCCAGTACTTCCACCTTTATTGAAGCCACCTTTGTTGAAGCCACCACCACCACCAGCGCCGCCAGTGCCACCACCACGATAGCCGCCACCGCCGCTACCACCAGTGCTACCGCCACGGAAACCACCGCCGCCACCTGAATTGCCTCCACGGAAGCCACCGCCACCGCCAGAGTTGCCACCACGGAAACCGCCACTTGGACGACTACCTTCTTTTTTCTCTTCAGCTTTATTTACAACAATTGTCCGGCCTTCAATCTCAGCGTTATTCAGTTCTTCAATTGCTTTTTTAGCTTCTTCTTCGTTCGTCATTTCAACAAAACCAAAGCCTTTAGATCTTCCAGTAGCTCTGTCTGTGATGATTTTTACGGATGTTACTTCTCCGTATTCTTCAAAAATTTCCTGTAATTCGCTTTCCTCAATTTTAAAGGGAAGGCTGCCAACAAAAATGTTCATAATAACTGTTTAATTAATGGATAAATATATTCTTCAAAAGTAGTTATATTTTGATTCAAAATTACATTTGGCAAAAGAAATTATTCGATAAAACAAATTATTTTGATAATTTTAGTGGTCTGGTGTAGAATTATTTACAGCTGATCAGATTTTATTTTTTATTCATAACCGGCCACCAATTGCATTAATACCGGATAAGAATGCCCCTTTCCGATTACCATCCTGTTTAAAGTTTACATTAAATCAGCTTATTCTATGGATAAAAAACGAATAAATGTACTATACCATTCATATACCGAAAGATCAAAGGAAAGTCCTGGTTAGAATAGCTGCTATTCTGAGGATGAAATTCCATCCACTCATCTATTCATAACCTATTTAGCACTTTTGAATAATGATTCAGTGACAGTGATCGTTTTTGATGAAATAGCACAGGCTCCAAAATACCCCAGGGCCCCATTGCTTAGATTCGTATTCGGATTCGCAGGTGTTGATCCAAAAATAGGATTGGATCGTATAATATCCCTCAGGGTCCGATAATAATCATAGGTGCTGGTATCAAGCGAAATGAGTTCAACACGACTAATATCTCCAACTTTTACCCGGCCTACCTGAAGATCTGTATACTCACCATTTGTATATTGATCATCATATAATCTGAAATTCGCCAGATTGATCGTATCATTAGTAGTTATCTTGATTCTGTAAAAATTCTTCTCAAGAGGATCATTAAAATAGCAATGAATATCGACACGGTTTTCTTTTCCGCCCCTTCCCCCGAATCCAAATCCTTGCGACTGAATCTTCTCTAATTTCAGTGAATCAATGGCAACATGACTATGCATGGTTGAAGTAGCAGTATAGCTTTTGTTTTCAGATACAACCACAAGGGTATAAGTCCTTCCGGGTATCCCCCTAATCCTCGAAGTAATATAAATTCCGGGTATTTTTTCCCTCAGGGTATCCACTATTCCAACATTGTCTGAAATGATCACAAGCGCATTGGATACAGGTGGCAAAACCGGTTGATTAAAATAGCTTCCAGACTTACTCAGTTTGATCTTGTACGGACCAATGCTATCGTTAATAAGCCCCTGGATGACCATACTTGGTGTTGCTTCCACAAGATCAACATTAATTATTTTCTGGCAGCCTAAGAAAACAAATGCTGTGATCAGCGATAAAATCACCGGTAGTGTAAGGTTTAGTCTTATTTTCGTTTCTCGTAGCATTCCTTTTTCCCTTAAAATTTGAAATTATAAGTAATCGATGGCACTATCCGAAAGAGCGACAATTGTACTGCCTGCATCTTTGTCGGGTTATTCGGATCTACCTGAAAATTGATCGCATAAGCATTCTCCCGTGCATAAGCATTATACACGGAGAAATTCCAACTTCCTTCAAACCTGGCGGTTTTTTTATTAATCCAGGTAAGTCCAATATCAAGCCTGTGGTAATCAGGCATACGATAGCTGTTACGGGCTGAATATAGTGGGACAACAATCCCGTCTACCATATAACGTCCACTTGGGAAAGTCACCGCATTACCGGTGTAATAAACCCAGGTAGCTGAAACATTCAGTCGCGGATTGATTTCATACATACCAACAATGGCAATATTATTCGGCCGGTCTTGCTTGGCCAGGAAGGTTTTACCCCCATTGATCGCATCAAATTGGCGCGTGGTTTTCGATAGGGTGTAACTCACCCAACCGGTCAGCTTCCCGTATTTTTTCCTTACATAAAATTCGGCCCCGTAGCTCAACCCTTTCCCAAAGACCAGCTCAGCCTCCACCTTGTTATTTAGAATAAGGTTGGCTCCGTTTCGGTAATCAATCTGGTTCTGAAGTGTTTTATAATAGAACTCTACTGAAGTCTCAAACATGTTGTTTTTAAAATTCCGGAAATAACCTAAGGTATACTGATCTGCAATTTCAGGACGGATGTTGATGTTACTTGGTACCCATAAATCAAAAGGAGTCGATGAGGTTGTATTCGACAGCAGGTGTACATATTGCCGTGTGCGGGCATAGCTGGCTTTGACCGAACTTGAATCATTGATGATATAATTGAGAAGAAGCCTAGGCTCGATACCGGCAAAGGTATTATAGATTTTACCCTTTGGATAACTGACCGAATCCACCACATCCAAAACCGGATTGTATGTGAATATCGTTCCGGGCCCGATGGAACTGAACATCGAATAGCGCAGCCCGTAGCTTGCTTTCAGATGTTTTGAAATCGCCTGTTCATTCGAGATATACAGGGCATTCTCCAGCGCATACCGGTTATCCATGGGCCTTACCCTAAACAAGGAAGTACTATCCACCTTGCTTGGGATGAAGGTGTGATATATGGAATTAAACCCAAATTTGATAAGATTCTTCGAATTCAGGTAATAATGAAAATCCTCTTTCAGATTAAAGTCTTTAATTTCAGAGAGCACATTCATCGATTTGGTGCCCACAGCCACATTGAAATTATAGCTATACCGGCTAAAGATCAGTGATGTGTTTGAAAATATCTTATTACTGATAATATGGTTCCATCTCGCCGTGGCGGTAACATTTCCCCAATTCAAGCCCAGTGAACTTCCCAGGTTGAAATTATCCCTTCCCAGGTAACAGGAGAAATACACATGATCTTTTTCTGAAAATTCATAATTCGCTTTCAGGTTTAAATCGTAAAAATAAAGCGTCGATTTACTGGCTGTAGAGTCGGCTCCCTTACCCGGAAGAAGTTTAAGAAACAGGTCGGCATAAGTTCTTCGGCCTGTAATCATGAATGATCCTTTTTTCCTGAATAAGGGTCCTTCCACAGCCAGACGTGAAGAGATCAGCCCGATACCCCCTGAGACATGAAATTCCTTGTTGTTGCCTTCGTTCATTTTAATGTCAACCACCGAAGACAAACGGCCTCCAAATTCAGCAGGAAAACCGCCTTTATATACGGTTACGTCCTTGATAGCCTCTGAGGTAAAAGTCGAAAAGAAGCCCAGCAAATGGGATGGATTGTATACCGGAGCCTCGTCAAGCAAAATAAGATTCTGATCCGATCCCCCGCCACGAACATAGAAGCCTGAATTACCCTCTCCCACAGGTGATATGCCAGGCAATAACTGTATGGTCTTCAGAACATCTTTCTCTCCAAACAACACCGGAATATTCTGTATTTCTTTCACATTCAGCTTGGTTACCACTTCTGAAGACACCACATTGCGATTGTTCTTCTCACCGTTAACGGTCACCTCTGTCAAGGCAATGGACTGTTCGTCCAGGTCAACATTGACATTTACATCTCTTTCAAGATCAACTGTAATGACTTTGTTTTTATACCCCAGAAACTGAACGGCAACCTCATACTGACCTGGAGGCAAAGAAAGTGAGAAATAGCCATAGGAATTGGTCGAAACTGACACTTCAGGTTTTCCTTTCTGATAAACAACTGCACCGGTTAAGGTCTCCCCTGTAGTCGCATCACGCACAAAACCACTAAAAATCATGGTTCTAGGTTTTCCGGTATTTGCATATCCTGATCCTGCGTATACTGCCAAAGAAAATATTAATATAAATAAGAATATGCAAGACGGACTTTTAATAATCATATATTACGAATTGGATGTACTAAACAACAACGATTTGTGTGCGGCATTGTTGTAGCTGACATTTTAACTAAAGTTAAAAAAACGAAAAAAGGCCCTTATCTGGCTTAACCCCGCAGACTCTCCTGTTGATCCGATGCTAAAAGTAACAATTAGCTCAAATAAAAACCGATAGTCCTGATCTTTATTTCAGAACTACCGGGTTTCAAATCCAGTAACTGTACTCTCTGCCAGGGTTACTGTTTCTCATAAATCAGCGAAACAGTGGTCTCTCCTCCCCTGAAGCTGTTTGAAGTCTGCACAATCTTTAAGACCTTATTTCCTTCCTGCAGCGTCCATTCCTCGCTGCTTTTCCGTTCAGTAGTTTGTCCGCCCCTCGTAAACTTCATCGATGAACTGATCTTTACTGATTTGGAATCCTCATTCCAGGAAGCTGTGGATACGCGTGGTGAATTGAAAACTACCGATTTCATCTCCGTGCCGTCCAGTGCGATATCCTCTGAAGTGGTCTGGTCTTCTCCCCATTCCTGATTCACCACCTTTTTTACATGCAGCAAATCTCCATCCTGATCAACGAGAAGTTCAGAAGGAATATTTCCAGTGCCGTTTTTACCTACATCACTCTTTTCTTCCTTGAATATCCAGTTGCCGGAAAAGCTTACCGGACATATCCTTTTCAATGGAAGCGCAGCTAATCCGCAGGCTTTGCGGTAAGGATTCGCAACTGCCCACCATGCAGGATCTTCAAGGCTTAATATCCTCGGACTGTTAATCAATTCCTGATATTGTTTTTTCGTGGTATTCCTAACCATGCCCGACCATATCACCCAGGAGCACCAGTCTGGTTGATGTTCGAATACATCCAGTGATGGCGGATTTCCAACCTCGCCGAACAGAATAGGCTTTCCCTTTGCCAATACCTTTAAACTGTCGTAATAAGCTTGATTGAAGTCACTCCCGTACACATCCAGCGAAGCGATATCGAGGTATTTATCACCCGGATAAAAGTTTCTAAACTTCCGTATAGGCGTACCCGGACGATCAATGTTCCATATCCAGATCAGGTTATTCAGATGATGGTAATTGACCAGGCGGTCAAATATTGCGCGGTATAAGTCATCCGTACTGTTTGCTCCTACTCGCCCACCCCACCAGAACCAATCACCATTCATTTCGTGATATGGACGCCAAAGGACAGGCACTTTTGCATCCTGAAGTTTTTTCAGGTACACCGCTATCGAATCCACCTGAGCAGCCCACTTCTTGTAAAGCTTTGTTCCCGGAGTTAATACTTCTTTATATTGCTCTTCCAGTAATTTACCCTGAACACTTGCCAGTGCACCCGGAACCGGCGGTCCCTGAGTCTGGAAGGTAACAGGCTCATCGGCTGTGGGTGGCACGGCATGCCAGCAAATTGTAATGAGCGATCCCTTCTGATGTTGCCGGATCGCTTCCTTCACTATATCTGGCCTTGCCAGGTAGCAATCTTTATCGCCAACTTTGGCAAAACCCATGTCCGAGCTCCAGATCACGGGAGTTTTACCGATGTACTGAGAAGCAAACCGGGTATTCTGATCTTTCGAATCCGGATAATTGTGCTGACCCGTCAGGGTATATTTTCCTGATATCCTGTAATACAGGTCGAGCAGCGCCCTGGCTTCAGGGGTTGCTTTTGGGTTGACAGGCTCAACGGCCTTTACTCCTGAAAGAGTGATGAACAGGATTGCCAAAATCAGGAACCCTTGGACTGATAATTTAATCTTCATAGATAGGTTTATGTAATTCTGAATAATTGTGTTTTACTTTTTCTTCTGAGATTCAAGCTCTCCGTGCAAGGCTTTCCTGAAGAATTCGCCGCTGCCGGTAAGTTCATAGGTATCCCATGATTTCAGAAGGCTTGGTCCCCATTCGGGATCATAAACCCAACAGATCCAGCTTATGCCCCTCCCTTCGAGGTAACTGATGATCCTGTTGCCGTAATGATCGGCATCGATCGTTTGTCCCGGGCGAAGACCAAATCCAAACTCGGTCACAACAACAGGATACTTGTCGGCTGCAAAACCAAAGTTCTCTTCCCACTTGGGTTCCCAGGGTTGCTTACGCTTGTTATCATAAGGGTGTGAAACGTACCCTATACCTTCCGCATTAATCGGCTCATTGATGATGGGGGTCAGGTCATAGGCCCAATCGAAACCAGCCACCAGGGGTATTGTCTCCGTATCGTACGCCCGGATCAGGTTGATGATGTTTTCGTTGATGGTTTTCCATTCTCCCCAGCTGATGGTACCCAGCTGCCCCCTATACACGGTGGGTTCATTAAACAGTTCATAAAATGCCACCGTATTGTTCCCTTTAAAATGCTGGGCAATGGTCCTCCAGAACTGGTAAGTCTCCTGCTTCGAGGTATTGTACATGGGGTTTTGGAACAGTTCCATTCCAAGGTTACCGATCGAATGCCAGTCAATCAGGACATACATCCCCAGATCGGTACACCATTCGACGGCCTGGTCGAGCAATACCAGGTATTTATCCGGGGTGCGTTCTCTCCAGGCTGCCGGATGAACCGGGATGCGCACAATCATTGTGCCCATTTCCTTTATCTTCTCGAAATGGCTTTTGCTCCAGTGACCCTGCTTTTCCAGTTTATCAGGATCAGAGATGGCCAGTCCCTTGAAAAGAACGGTCTCGCCTTGAGGATTTACAAATTTGTTACCCTTCACGCTTATGAGCGGAAGTACTTTAGCCTTGGGATTTTGCACAGGTCTTTGCCGTGATCCGTCCTGGAACCAGGGCTTTGCACCTTGTGCCTCCAGGTTTTGAAAGGCAAATGTCGTACACAGCAAAACAAGTAAGATACGTACACGATTTTTCATAGGTATAGTTTGTATAGATTAGTCGTCAGTAGTACAAATTCAGACGGAAACTACTGTTTATCGAAAACCATAGTTTCGGCCATATCACCAAACGAAGAGGAGGAACTTGATTCAATAACCAGGTTCCCGCCGTCCAATTTGTAAGTCTCTATGATGGTCATCTCGCTATTATCGCCCATGGGGAACTTAGTCGTAATTTTCAGAGACGATTTATCTTCCGACCATTCGGCAACCGATTTCTTCTGTTTATCCTGCCAGCCCGGATTGATGCATTCCTTACCATCCAGGGTTAATTTGTCCTTGATTGTGAAATCATTGTCCTGAAAGGTAGAATGTTTTTCAAGATTAAAATCATTACCACTTTGTACGGCAATCATGTCTTTGGGAGCCATGCTGAACTGGGCGTTCAACTTGCTTTTTTCATGATTCAGTTTCCAGTTTCCGGAGAAATCAATAGCCTGTACCGTTAGCACAGCTGAAATCAGTAATGTGCCTAAAAGAAATACAACTTTATTCATAAAAGAAAGGTTTTAAGTTTAAATGATAAAGTTCTGAAAAAAAAGCAATTATGCTAAGGATTCAATGGGTTTTTTTATACTACAAAACAACTTTAAATAACAAATAACAATCCTGCACGGAACAAACCGATGACATGATCATCTCTAATGAAAGAAATCACTTTCTGAGATTCAAATCCTGATGTTGGTGTTTTAGCCACAAAGACACCAGGACTCTAAGCAACACAAAGATTCCTGATCAGAAATTCAACACGCTTTGAAGTCTGTCAATGAGTGAATGAGTAAACTGTTTCTATCTTGCTTTCCTGTTCCGTAAGGGACAAAATGTGGGTAGAAATAATATAGAAGATCAGGTATATTGTCCCGTATGGGACAATATAAAGTTTGCGAAATAACGTTTCTACCCACAGATTTTCCCTACGGGAAATTTATAAAAAGTCTCTTAATTCTTCCGGTAGGCTATATTATCAGTATGGATTCAAATGATTTTCAGGAATGATCTTAATCCTGAAATTCTAAACCAAATGTCTGATCAAACAAATCAGTTACACCGGCATTTTATTGCCCGAACAGAATTCAATCTACTCCCCAATCTTTTGGATCAGCATGATCCCGTCCCTTATGGTCAGGATGACGTTTCTGACGCGCGGATCGTTTTGCACCAGATCGTTAAATTCCATGATGCCCCTGGTTTGATCTTCACCCCGTGCATCCGGGTCAATCACTTTGCCATCCCAAAGCACATTATCGGCCAGCAGGAAACCCCCAATCGGAATGCGGTCGAAAACCAGCCTGTAATAGTCGCAGTATTCACGCTTGTCGGCATCAATAAAGACCAGGTCGAACGACTCATGGATGGTTGGGATGATTGTTCGTGCATCACCAACATGTTGGGTAATGCGGTCAGCTATGCCCGATTTCAGGAAATATTTTTGCGCGATGATTTCTACTTCGTCGTCGATTTCGATGGTGTGCAACTGCCCTCCTTCTGCAAGTCCCTTCGCCAGGCACAAGGCCGAGTAACCCGTAAAGGTTCCGATCTCAAGGATACACCGGGGTTTGATCATGCAACTGATCATACTGAGCAGTTGTCCCTGCAGGTGCCCCGACAACATGCGCGAGCGTATAGTCTTCAGGTTCGTCTCGCGATCGAGTTCCCACAAATAATCCTCTTCAGGCGAACTATGTCCTGTAATGTATTGGTCGAGTAAAACCGGATCAGGCATTCTACTGGTAAATTAAGATACTGTTCTGAGATTCATCAAATATTTCGTTGGCAATTTCACGGATTTCACTGCTCCCGATACCTTCAATCCTCTTAAAGATGGCCTCCAGCGGATCGACCTGGTTAAAAAACAAGTAACTCTTGCCAATCGAAAGCATGAGGTCTTCATGGTTCTCTGTCGAAATGGCCAGTTGCCCGATCAGCTGTTTCTTTGCGCGGCTCAGCTGAACAACCCCCATCTGGATTTCCTTCATTTTCCGCAGTTCCTCGTTCACCAGCCACAGGGCCTGGTCGAGGTTTTCCTTGTCGGTCCCAAAATACACGCTGAATTCGCCGGTATCAAAATATCCCGTATAACCCGCCTCAACGTTGTAAGCCATTCCGTTTCGTTCGCGCAGCGCCATATTCAGTCGTGAATTCATTGATTGCCCGCCCAAAATATTACTGAGCAGAACCATCCCCATCCGCTTTGGACTGTAAATATCGGGGGCCAGGTTGCCAATAATGCAATGGGCCTGAAAGGTATCTTTCTGAACTATACGTTTCTCCGGCTTATAATTGTAAGTGTTCGACCGCTCTTTGGTACGGAGCTTCTCCGGGAAATGACCGAAATGCTTTTCAGCCAGCCGAATGTACTTGGCCATCGTAATATTGCCTACCGAACTCAGCACAAGCTGGTCTGTATGGTAATTTTCGTCCATGAATTTTAGGATACTGCTCTTGCTGAAGGTCTTTATCAGCTCGGGAGTCCCCAGGATATTGCGGGCAATGGGGTGTCCGTCGAAGAGAATCTCATCAAACTCATCAAAGATCAGTTCCGAAGGACTGTCCTTGTAGGAATTTATTTCTTCGATCACCACTTCCTTTTCGCGTTTGAGTTCTTTGGCCGGAAAGGTACTGTTGATCAGGATGTCGCTGATCAGTTCCATCGACCGTTGGTAATATTCGCTCAGGAAGGTGGCGTAAACAGCCGTTTCTTCCTTGGTGGTATAGGCATTCAGTTCACCGCCGACATCTTCAATGCGGTTTAATATATGAAAGGCTTTCCGTTTCTGAGTCCCCTTAAAAATCACGTGTTCGATAAAATGAGCGATGCCTTGTTCGTCAGCTTCCTCATCGCGGGATCCGGTATTGATAAGCACTCCAAAATGGGAAACTGGTGATTTTGTCTCCTGATGGATGATCCTGATCCCATTCTTTAAAACGAAGGTTTGCATCATTTTCCTGAAAATAGATATAAATTTTTGGTGTGCAAAAATAGGAAATACCCATGACTTCGAGGGCAATGGCGCCAAAATAATTTCATCTTATGCTATTTGATAACCCTAAGTCACGAAATGGTGTCCATAAGCACCCGTAAATTATTTTTACCCTTCCTGAAAATATAAACTCCTAAAAAAGAAAGACTTCAGTACTCTATGCAAAATAAATGCAGTGAACAATTCATTTTTTTTTGTAGTTTAAATATTTGGGCTATATTTGCAACCCGAAAGCGAAACGGAATAGCCAAAAGCAACATTCGCAAGCTTCCGAAAAAGTCCGTACCGGACTCTAAATGGTGCCATAGCTCAGTTGGTAGAGCAATGGACTGAAAATCCATGTGTCCCTGGTTCAAATCCAGGTGGCACCACAAAGGGAAACAAATTGTTTCCCTTTGTTATTTTAATAAGGCGATATTGGTAACACCCATTTAAATAATTCGTATATTTAATATAAAACAAAGACGTTTAGGACGTTAAGAGAAAGGCTTGTGCATTTACTCGTTGTATTATAGTGTTTTTGATGGCATAAATTACTCCTGATTGAATCACCTTTATTTTATATCTTTGAAAATACAATTACCCCTGTTTGCAGATCTATTCTTCAGCTTTTGTTCCTGTTTCGGAGTTGAATTGTTCTGGAATTGCCAGTAGAATTTATATTACCTCTATCGTACCTCTTTCATACCTCTTTCATACCTCTTTCATACCTCTTTCATATCAAATTCGTAACAAATTCGTAACAAATACGTAACAAATTCGAAACAAATTCGAACAGCTACGAATTTGTTTCGAATTTGATTCGAATTTGATTCGTATTTGTTTCGTATTTGTTTCGAATTTGATATGACAGTGGTATGACAGTGGTATGACAGAGTACAGAAGCATTTCGGTCGGGAAAGTTAGTGGATAAGGTATATATACCTGCGAAATGCCATAAACGGTTCATTTGAAATTCCTGGGTATAGCGCATTCGAATTAATTGATTATCTCTCATTAGAACATAAAATTACTATGATTTGGCGGGAGATTTACACCGGTTAGTTCAAAGATTACTATTATATTTACAACAAAATATTTCAATTTTAGATAATGACAGGCGAATCTTTAAACATACAACAAGACCAGTTGGAAAAGCTGAAACAACTTTTCCCTGAAACCCTTACAGAAGGTAAAATTGATTGGGAAAAACTTCAGGCAACGCTCGGGAAAGAAAACATCGAGTTTAGCAACGAACGCTATGTTTTGAATTGGGCTGGAAAATCGGAAGCTTTTAAGGTTTTGCAACAATCAACTACTGCAACACTTAAACCTGTTCCTGAAGAATCGATCAATTTTGAGACGACTGAGAATGTCTTTATTGAAGGCGAAAACCTTGAAGTGCTGAAGGTATTACAGAAGTCTTACTACGGAAAAATAAAAGTCATAGAAATTGACCCACCATACAATACCGGAAACGACAGTTTTATTTACCCCGATAGTTTTAAAGAGAGCAAAGAAGAATACCAGAAACGCATTGGCGAAAAAGACGAAGAAGGCTATTTGATGAAGGAAGGTTTCTTCCGTAAGAACAGCCGCGATAGCGGACATTACCACAGCAACTGGCTTAGCATGATGTACCCACGTCTGTTCCTTGCTAAAAACCTGTTGCGTGATGATGGGGTAATTTTCGTTCATATTGACGATAACGAAGTGCATAATCTTAGGATGATAATGAATGAAATATTTGGAGAAGAAAATTTTGTAGTTGAATTTGTTTGGCAATCCAAAAAAGGCGGAGGCAGTGATAATTCCAGAGCTGTTAAGGATCATGAATATGTTTTATGTTTTTGTAAGAATAATGACGAAAGCCCTTTGTCAAAAATTTTAATTGAATCTGAAGAATTAGATAACGAAGATGAAAAGGGAAAATATAGAAGAGGACGCGAATTAAATAAATGGGGATCGAATTCGCGAAGGGAAGATCGACCAACAATGTATTTCCCGGTAAAAGGGCCGATGGGAGAAGATGTTTTTCCTATAAGAAATGACGGATCTGAAGGATGTTGGAGATGGGGAAAAACAAAAATGGCAGAAATTGTTGCAGAGGGAAACGCAGAATTTAGCATGAGGGACGATGGTACTTATATCGTTTATGAAAAAATCAGAAATCAAGATCCAAGATTAAAACCATACAGAACGTGGCTAAAGGACGTGGACACAACTGCGGATGGATCAAAAGAGGTGAAGGACCTTTTTGATGGTAAAAAAGTTTTCAGTTTTCCTAAACCATTAAGTCTTGCTAAAACGCTTATGAAAATCGGCTTTAGTGATGAAGAAGACATCCTTTTAGATTTCTTTTCTGGTTCAGGAACAAATGGGCAAGCAGTAATGGAATTAAACAGAGAAGAAAATTCTAATAGGAAATTCATTTTAGTACAATTGCCGGAGGTGTGTGATGAAGCAAGCGAAGCCTTTAAAGCTGGCTATAAAACCATTGCCGATATCTCAAAAGAAAGAATCCGAAGGGCAATCAATAGTCTGAAGAATGAAAATGAAATATTGAATGTTAAGAAAGCCGGAGAAATAAAATTTGAAGATGAACCCAATAAGGTAAATCAAGATTTAGGCTTCAAGGTTTTCAAACTATCCTCTTCTAATTTTAAAATATGGAGAGGGAGTGAAATAACAGATGAAAATCTGGAACAAGAACTTGAACTGTTTACCAATCCGGTACGCGAAGGCAGCGAAAAGGAGAATATGCTTTATGAGTTAATCCTCAAAGCCGGGTATTTACTAACCGACAAAGTGGAATTCGTTGTTGTGATCCCGAAGACTTGGGAGAAGCAATCTCATTCTGAAAAGCCGATTGCTTCGGGGAAAAACCCTCGCAATGACGGGTATTATTCGGTAAATGATGGAGAGTTGATTATTGCTTTGGAAGAAATGAATCAGGAAATCATTGAAACAATTATTGCTGCCAAACCGAAAAAGGTAATTACCCTTGATCAGCTATTTACAGGCAACGACCAATTGAAGACCAATACGGTATTGCAGATGAAGGATGCTGAGATTGATTTTAAAACGATATAAAAAAGTAAATACCCATGAACGCAATAGAATTACTTGATATATTGAGCACAGGTGAAACCAGCAAAGTGCAGTTTAAAGAAAAAATGCCTCATTCTGAAAGTATGTCGAGAGAGATAGTGGCAATGTCAAACTCTATAGGCGGGATTATATTACTTGGCGTTAAAGATGTTACTGGAATAGTAACTGGTCTGTCACACGATGAAGTGGAAGAGTACGATCGGGTAATTTCTCATATTGCCGATAATCTAAAACCACCTGTATATTTGGCAACAGAGGTAATAAAAATTGAGGTCAGTAATAGTTTTAAAAATGTTTTAGTCGTTTATGTAAATGAAGGAATTAACAAACCGTACAAAACAGCCCATGGAGAAATTTATATCAAACAAGCCTCCAATAAAAGACTTTTGACTGATAATGCTGAGATAATGCGACTATTTCAAAACAGTGGCAACTTATTGGCCGACGAAATGGAAGTATATGGAACATCAGTTGAAGATATTGATGAAAAGAGATTTGTTGAATATTTTAAGAAGGAATTTGATAAAACCATTGAAGAAAAAGGGTTGACATTTGAACAGGCATTACGAGCAAAACGAATTTTAAAGAATAATCAACTTACTTTAGCCGGACTATTATTCTTTGGCAAAGATCCACAAAGTATAAAACCAGCCTTCACCATTAAGGCTGTTTCTTATTTTGGTAATGATATCTCGGGTATAAATTATCGCAGTAAAAAAGACTTAATTGGTACAATTCCGGAACTATTTGAGCAATCAATTGAGTTTTTAAACAGTAATCTTGACTCAATTCAAATAGGAAACAATTTTAATATAAAGGGGAAATTAGAAGTGTCTCCTATCGCTTTAGAAGAGTTAATTCAAAATGCCTTAGTTCATCGAGATTATTTTAAGAACGCACCCATCAGATTACTGATTTTTGATAATCGGATTGAAATAATAAGTCCCGGAAAGCTACCTAATAGTCTTACCGTTGAGGATATTAAATACGGGAATCCTGTTATCAGGAATAACCAAATAGTTGCTTTTAGTATACACGTATTGCCATTTAGTGGTTTAGGCTCCGGTATTAAACGCGCATTGAATGAAGAACCAAATATTGAATTGATTAATGATGTTGATGGAGAACAGTTTATTGTAAAAATTCCACGACCAGAAAAGAAATAAATGAAACTTCACTTTGACAGCAAGCAGGAATTTCAGTTGGAGGCGGTAAAAGCCATCACCGATATTTTTGAAGGACAACCATTAAGTACCAGCGATTTTGAATTTGCCATCAATCAGACAGGCGAATTACTTACCGAAAATGGGTTTGGGAACAAACTCCGTTTTTCACAGCTCGAACAGTTAACCGGAAACATTCAACAGGTTCAGGGAAATAACGGATTAAAAGTTTCGACTGAAGATGAAATCATCAGTAATGGTTGGAACTTTTCGGTTGAAATGGAGACCGGCACCGGTAAAACGTATGTCTATCTGCGTACAATTTATGAGTTGAATAAGCTTTATGGATTCAAAAAGTTTGTAATTGTGGTACCTTCGGTTGCCATTCGTGAAGGGGTAATGAAAAATCTTGAAATTACGGACGAACACTTCCAGAATCTTTATGACAAAGTTCCGGTTACGTCTAATGTTTACGATAGCAGAAAGGTTTCCAACCTAAGGGGTTTTGCATCCGCAAATACCATTCAGGTATTAGTCATCAACATCGATTCGTTTGCAAAAGATGAAAATATCATCAACAAGCCAAACGACAAACTAACAGGGAAAAGGCCTATTGAATTTATACAGAGCTGCAACCCGTTTGTAATTGTTGACGAGCCACAAAATATGGAAACGGAAATCCGCAAGCGTGCAATCACAAACCTTAGTCCGCTTTGCACGCTTCGCTATTCTGCAACACATACAAACCGCTACAACCTGGTTTACTCGCTCAATCCGGTAAAAGCATATGATTTGGGACTGGTAAAACAGATAGAAGTTGATTCGGTAGTGAGTGAAAATGATTTTAACAGTCCTTTTCTTCAATTGGAAAATATTACCCGAACAGGAAATGCGATTAAAGCAAAAATAAAAATAGATGTTGCAGCAACAGATGGGATCAACAGAAAATCGGTTATGGCAAGCGGTAAAAATCTTGACTTGTTCTTGTTATCAAATAGAAATGAAAGATACGATGGTCTGAAGATATACGAAATAGATTTTGGCAATGAACAAATTGAGTTAAACAACGGAGTTGTTTTGATGAAAGGTGAAACGCAAGGCGGAATGAACGATGAAGTCATGCGTTTTATGATTGCCAAAACAGTAGAAGAACATCTAAAGAAGGAAAAAAGCTACAAGGACAAGGGGATAAAAGTGCTTTCGCTTTTCTTCATCGATAAAGTAAAAAATTACCGTGAGTACGATTTGGAAGGAAACCCGGTTAAAGGAAAGTTTGCCAAATGGTTTGAAGAGATTTATCAGATGGAAATTGCCAAACCAATATATAAAGGGTTAAATGCTTATCCAGTTGACGATCTTCATAACGGATATTTCTCGCAAGACAACAAAGGCAGAGTAAAAGATACAGGAGGTGAAACGCAATTAGACGACGACACCTACAAACTGATTATGCAAGATAAAGAAAAGCTGCTTGATGCAAATGTTCCGCTTCGGTTTATATTCAGCCATTCAGCTTTGCGCGAAGGTTGGGACAATCCCAATGTGTTTCAGATATGCACCTTAAACGAAACAAAATCAGTCATTAAAAAACGGCAGGAAATTGGGCGGGGTTTGCGTTTATCGGTAAATCAGGAAGGACAGCGCATTTTTGACCGAAATATTAATAAGCTTACAGTTATTGCAAACGAACGTTATGAGGATTTTGCAAAGGCATTGCAAAAAGAAATTCAGGAAGACTGTGGAGTAAATTTCTCAGGTAAAATAAAAGATAAAAGCAAAAGCGAAAAGGTTAACTTTAGAAAAGGATTTGAGGCTGATCCTAAATTCTTACAGATTTGGGAGAAGATACGGTTTCAAACAAAATACAGTGTCGATTATAATACCCAAAAACTGATTTTGCTTGCGGCAAATGCGGTAAGCAAAATGGATGAAAAGAAAAAACCGACCATCCGGTCAACGAAGAAAAGAGTATTGATTACTGACGAAGATGTGAATGGACAATTAGTGAGCGACAGCGCAAACAACGATTATGGTCCCGATAAATATCGGGATGACCTGATATGTTGGCTTACATTCAAAACCTAACTGAATTGACACGTAGTACCATTTTGGAAATACTTAAGACTTCGAAACGAATGAAGGAGTTGTTAATCAATCCTCAGTTGTTTATGGACAATACTGTTTCAATAATCAAATACGAATTACATCAGTTAATGATTGATGGAATTAAGTATGAAAAAATCGGAGGTAAGATATACGAAATGGCCTTATTCGATGACAGTGACTTTGAAATTTACCTTGACGAGTTTACTCACACTGTGCCGACAGTTCAAAAACTATTTATGAAAACTATATGCCGCTCGACAGTGGAGTAGAAAATCAGTTTGCACGGGATTGTGAAAGCAGTGAAGACATTGAATTTTATTTTAAACTTCCATTCTGGTTCAAAATTCCAACTCCCATTGGTACTTATAACCCTGATTGGGCTATAGTATTTCAAGGAGAAAAGAAGATCTATTTTGTTGCTGAGACAAAATCTTCAGGTCAGGAATTGAGAGGAAGCGAGAAATTGAAAATTGAATGCGGCAAAGCACATTTCAGGAATTTTGATGATGTAAACTATAGAAGAGTTACGTCGGTAACTGATCTAAATAATTAAAATTTGGCCATTAGGAACAGTTATCTGGAAATTCAGGACAACTAAGTTTCTTCTTTCAAATACCTCAGGTTTCGTTTCAGCCCTTCAAAACGAGCTCGTTTGACAGCTGAGTTACGGAACAACTCGTTAAACGTGGGCTTGTCCATTTCAGTCCATTCTTCTTTGGTGAGCTTCAACAGCCTGGGGTGGGCTATAAAAGCAGGTTCTTGATGAACTTCAGTTTTCAAATTCCAGGGACATACATCCTGACAGATATCACAGCCAAACACCCTGTTTTCGAACTTACCTTTCAATGAAGGATCAATTTCATTGTGATTCTCTATAGTCTGATACGAAATGCAGAGACGGGCATCCAAAACATAGGGGGCAACAATGGCCTTTGTGGGGCAGGCATCGATGCAACGTGTACAGGTTCCGCAATGATCATGAACAGTACGTCCTTCTGCAGGCAATTCCAGATCAATGATCAGCTCACCGATGAAAAAGAAGCTGCCATGTTCGGGCGAGAGGAGGTTTGTATTCTTGCCGATCCAGCCTAAACCGGCACGGGCAGCCCAGGCACGGTCAAGGACGGGAGCCGAATCAACCAGGCAACGGCCCTCGCAGGGAGCAATTTCAGACTGAATAAAACGGAGCAATTCACCCAGTTTATCCTTCATCACAAAATGATAATCCGTTCCGTAAGCATATTTCGACAGTACCGGCGCTTGTTCATCCTCCTGCTTTTCGCCAGGGAAATAATTCAGCAGTACCGAAATAACGGAGCGGGCATTGTCGACCAATAGCCTAGGATCTAGCCGTTTATCCACGTTATTGGCCATGTAATGCATACCACCATGCATCTCCTTCTGAAGCCAGTCGAGTAGACGTTCTTTCTCCTCAGCAAGGAACCGGGCTTCAGAGATCCCGCAATCGAGGAACCCCAATTCTTTAGCTTTGGCCTTGATCTGAGCGGATGCGTTCGTTAATGTTGTTATCATGAGCATCTGATTTCAGGAATCAAAATTAGCTGAATAAGTTGAACTATGACACTATTTGGGTTCCATGGGAATTGCTTTTTAAAGAAAATGTGAATTATTTGCTAATTGAATACTTCGCATTCAAAGCTCCTTCTAAAAGCATGTTAGTGGAAAGTCCATGCCCTAAAGTTACTGATCGGAGCAATGCCGTCGTAGTCTGGGTCGGGTTTGGATGGGGATTGAGAGGGGTTTCCTTCGGTATATCTGTACTATGACTGATCTATAACTATACTAATATCTAAATTTTATTACAGTTATAGATCAATCATAGATTAATTGATCCGAAGCAAACCCCACTCAATGCCTACCCGGATCTCTTCTGTGTAGCTCGAAAGTAGGTTCTTTGCTTTCCTGATGAAAATCTGAATGGTGAGAAAATTGGTGTCCGGTGTCAATGGGTTCATTGCTGAATCATTTCGTCAGACTTTGGTATCTTTATATTCGAAGGTTAAAGATACAAAATTTAGCGTAAAAAACATACAATCCAAACGGGAACAGTCGTTTAAAGAATAAATAAAAGGTGGAAAGACTCCTGGTTGCACCGAATGATCGTTACAAAGAAAAAATTCTGAAATGTAAAAAGCGATTTCCCTGTCATTTTCACATTAATTACAATAATTATCTAATTTTACACGACCATAATACCAAACCATCAGAACGATATTCCGTGAAGAATCCTACCCTATCCAATTGCCTGAAGATAATATATGCATTCGCCCTTATCCTTGTTCTGAATTATTCGATCCAGGCACAGAACGTACAAGAGAAGATCATTAACGGGAAATTTCAGAAAACGAGCCTTCAGGAGTTTTTCAATACCCTTGAAAAAGAATACGGGATACACTTCTATTACCGTCCGGAATGGATTAAAACCTATGTCATCAACCAGGATTTTAAGGACACGCCTTTGATACAGGCGCTCAACCTGCTTTTTGACAGGCAACCACTTACTTTTAGGTTTTTTCAGAACAATTCGGTGGTTGTCTTCCCGAAAGGAAGCGATGGGCGAATTACTACCGGCACTGATGAACCTCAGGTGATGGTTATAGGCGATCCCCTGAATATCGGGCGTTACACGACGGCACATTTAAAGGGGAAAATACTGGACGGTAAAAATAACCAGCCACTGGCCGGGGCAATCGTTTTTCATCCACAAACCGGGATAGGCACTTCGACCAATGCCTCGGGAAATTACGAACTTGACCTGCCAACGGGAGATCACACTTTGAAGGTCACGTTTATGGGCTACGAAGTTCTGAGCCAGAAAATAAAACTCATAGAAGACGGCACAGCCAATTTTGAGTTGTTTGAACAAAGCCATAATCTGGAGGAGGTCACCGTGAAAGGCGCAGATTCGAAGGCAACTAAAGCTCAAATGAGCATGATCAAAGTGAATTCAAGGATGCTGAAGGAACTCCCGGTGATGATGGGTGAAGCCGATATCATCAAGACGGTAGTTATGATGCCCGGGGTACAGAGTGTGGGTGAAATGTCCTCGGGATTCAATGTGCGGGGCGGAAACACCGATCAAAACCTTGTATTGATGGAGGGAGCGCCGGTCTTCAATACCTCACATCTCTTTGGGTTCTTCTCGATGATCAATCCCGACGCAGTAAAAGATGTAACCCTTTTCAAGGGAGGCATTCCGGCTTCTTACGGTGAGCGCGTAGCGTCAATAATGGATGTTCAGCTGAAGGAAGGAAATCCCGAAAACATTAAATTATATGGTGGCATTGGATTGATAAACAGTCGGTTTACCCTTGAAGGGCCATTCGTAAAGAAAAAGAAAAGCACTTTCATGATCGGTGGCCGTACGACCTATTCAGACTGGATCATGAGGCAATCCAAGAACGATCAGTTCATGAACAGCGTGGCTCACTTTTATGATGTTGACGGAACGCTTAACCTGGTACTTGGAGAAAACAACACCCTGAAACTGATGGGTTATGCCAGCAACGATGTTTTCAACCTGAACACAACTTCGCTGTATCAATACGGGAATATCATCGGTTCGGCCAACTGGAAATTCAATATCTCAAAAACCCTGATATCCAATCTGAACCTATCATATAGTAAATATGATTTTAAACTTGACCAAAAAGACCCCAATCTTACGGAAGACAACTATTCTTTGATTACTGGCCTTCAATACGGAAGCATGAAATACATTCTGTCGTGGCTGGCCAATGAAAAACATCGCGTGAATGCAGGTTTCCAGACGATTGGGTACCAGGTTACACCCGGCAAAATTGAACCTACAGGAACTCCGACCAATGTAATTCCCGAAAAAGTTGCCAATGAGCAGTCGGTCGAACTGGGTGCCTTCATTGACGATGATTTCGATCTTTCGCCTAAGATTTCTGCAAATATTGGTGTTCGTTACGCAAGGTTTATGAGTCTTGGACCGACAACGGTATTGAACTATGACCCCAAACAATCCCTCAGTTCGGGATCGGTTATTGACTCCACGGTTTACGGAGCAGGGAAAATAGCCAAAACCTACCAGGGCTTCGAACCACGCATATCGTTTAAATTCAATCTAAGGGATGATGGTTCAATCCGGATGAGCTACCAGCGCATCCACCAGTTTATGAACCAGATCTCGAACACATCGGTCATTTCACCGGCAGACTTCTGGAAATCGGCTGATTCACATATTAAGCCCCTCATCAGCGACCAGTTTTCGATAGGTTTGTTTAAAAATCCACAGAAAGGCTTATTTGAGACCTCTATTGAAGTCTATTACAAGAACCTGCAAAATCTGTTTGAATATAAGAACGGAGCAGAATTAGTGATGAACCACCATATTGAAACTGACATTATCAATGCCGATGGTTATGCCTACGGACTGGAGCTTTATGCGCGCAAGAATGCCGGAAGACTCAATGGATGGGTCAGTTATACCTACTCACGTACCATGCGGAAGACCGATAACAGATTCGCGGATGAGGTGATTAATGGCGGTAATTATTATCCTTCTGTTTACGATCGTCCTCATGATTTATCGACTGTTATGAACTACCAGATCAGCCGGAGATGGAGGTTTTCAGGTAATTTTGTGTTGATGTCAGGTAGGCCGATAACCCTGCCCGAACAGAAATACATGTTTGATGGCCATCAGGTGGTTTATTATTCCGACCGCAACAAATACCGGATGCCGCTCTATAACCGTATGGATGTGAGCATCACCATCGATGATAACTTATATAAAAAGCGCATGTGGAAAGGGAGCTGGACTTTCTCGGTTTATAACGTGTATGGACGGAAGAATCCCTACTCGGTATTTTACCGAAAAGATCAGTCCATTCAACATCCCAGTGGTACGCCATATTCAATATACAAACTTTCGGTTATTGGTGTGCCCGTGCCCTCAATCACGTATAATTTTAAATTCTGATGCGGAAAAAACTCATTCATATGATCTTTTTTGTATTGTTTCTCACATCCTGTGAAGAATACTACAAACCTTCTATGGATGTAGTTTCCGCCATCCTTGTAGTGGATGCTCATATATCCAATGATTCTCAACAGAGCTTTGTGAAACTAACCATGACAAGCGATTATTATAACCATACTCAGACAGATTCAGTAATTAGCGCTAATGTTAAGCTTATTGAAGGAGCTAATTTTACGATTGAAGGTTATGAAAAGTCTAAGGGATATTTCATTTTTGCAGAATCACCTGTATTCGGGGAAAGATACCGGATCAGGATTACCTACAAAGACGATATATACGAATCAAATTCAGTAGTCATGCCTCCCCTTCCAACCATCGACTCTATCTATTCGAAAGATATCCTCATGAAATCTTTCCGGACCGATGCTTACGGTGTTCCGGCCACCATTGAAACCCGTGGAAGGGAAATTTGCATTGATGCACCCATCACTTCAAAATTGCAGTATTACCGTTTCAATGATCGTGCAATTCTACAGTGGGTTAGTTATCCACTGGCGAAGGACGATACGCCCCTGCCTGCATTTTATGGATGGAAATCAATATATTTCAATGGACTGTTTAATCTGGCAGGCCCGAAAGATTTCAATGGTTCAGCAAAAGTCCGGCAACATCCGCTTCTTTCACTGGATTACAATGCCCATGCCTATCTTGACTCGGCCACTCAGAATCCGGCAGGCTGGATACTGATTATTGACCAATACGGAATAACAAAAGAATCCTATGATTTTCATAACAGGCTAAATAATCAATTCACTGCCGTGGGAAATTTATTTGATCCGGTACAAACACAAGTGTACGGGAATATTCATTGTACAACAAATCCTGAAAGATTGGTACTCGGGTATTTTGATTTAAAGTCCTACCACCAGTACCGGTATTACTTTTATCCCGGTGGTGGCCCCGATAATCAGGTCATTCTGCGGCAATTGAACTACAGGGATTTCGACATACCTGATCAAAACGACACAACCGGCATACGTCCGGTATTTTGGGAATAGAATTAATTTATTTATGAAGAAACTGATAGCTATATTCACTGAACTGGTCCTGATTTCGTTACTCTTAGCCGGGTGCGAGGAGCAATACAAGCCTCCAATAGCCGTAATGCCCCAGGTTTTGGTTGTTGATTCGCATGTAACCAATGATTTGAACCAGAATTACGTTCTCATCTCGAAGACCAGAAGCTTTTACAGTACCAACGCCATAGAATGGGTTGGTGGCGCCAAAGTTGAACTTGTTGGAGAAAACTTTAAGATCGCCACGGCAAGAGAAGACTCTCCCGGTCATTATGCTTTTCTTACGGTCCCGGAGGCAGGGATCAAATACAAGCTCCGCATTTCAAAATTATACAATGTTATTTCAAATATAGACGACATTTATGAATCAGACTATGTGACAATGCCACCGGTTCCCAGCATCGATTCGCTTTATACGACCCCTAAAATAGAAAAGGTAGTCAGGATGAACGGATTTGGAGTTCCTCAGACTTTTGAATCGCCGGGACGCGAGATCGATATTGATGCTCCCATCACTCCCGAGCTGAATTATTACCGTTTCAACTACCGGGCCATCATTCAATGGAAATACACTCCATCGGGGACTAAATGGGACTCAACGCTGGTCTATACACCTGAAGACACCCTAAAACATGCTATTATTCAGGCTGTAGCTCCACCTCCATCAAAGATAGATACCACTGCACACATTCTTTATGGATGGAATACAATAACCAACACCGACCAATATAATATTGCAGGACCGAAAGAATTCAGTACATCGGTCAAACTAGAGAATCATCCCATTGTATTGCTAACCTATAATCCGACACAATACCTGGATTCTGTTCAGCAAAAACCCTATAACTGGATCATCATCCTGGACCAGTATGGAATATCGAAGGAATCCTACGATTTTCATGATAAGCTGAACCGGCAATTCTCTGCCGATGGCACACTGTTTGAACCGGTGATCTCACAGGTTTACGGGAATATCCAATGCATAACAGACCCTAAAAAAATCGTCATGGGCTTTTTTGACTTGAATTCCTATAGTCAATACCGTTATTACCTAAACATCGGAGCCAGCGATGAAAATCCGGTCGTGTTACGTCGTTTAACCAAATTCTATGATATCCCGGACCGGGGATATAAAAGAACCAACCCGCCAGATTTCTGGGAAACAAACTATAAATAATGAAGAAGCAAATCAGCCTAACAATACTCCTGATTTTGATCCTCCTGACAGGAAAAGCACAGGAAAAGCCGGGATTTGGATTATTCACCGATCGCGATGTATATGTCAGCGGAGAAACGCTTCTGGCAAAAGTATATACCCCTACAGATAATCCATCCCGTATTGTTTACCTTGATATAGTCAATCCTTACGGGACAAGGATTTGCGGAGTATCTCTTCAGGTCAGTAACAATCAGGCAGATGGTTTTTTGCAATTGCCTGATTCACTCCATTCAGGAACTTATTTGCTCAGAAGCTATTTCAAGAACACGGCTGCAAAGATTAAAATCATACGTGAAATCTGGGTATCGAACCGCTTTGACGATTTAGAGAAAACGTTCCAAATTAACCGGTTGGGAGGTCTGGAGAAATGTCAGGATCTTTCTACCACACAAATTGAGATCAATCATTTGGAATCAGAATACCATACACCCGGTAAGATTGAGGCTAACATCAAGATCGATGATAAGCTTCTTAAAGAGATGGATGGGAATATGATGGTATCTGTGGCTCAAACCGAACCGGCCTTTATGCCTGCCTCTTTTGCATGGAATTCAGATATGCTACAGGAAGGACAAACTGAGAATAAGGGTATTATTCTTTCGGGAATAGTAATAGAAAAAGGTTCCATGCTTCCTGCGGCAGGAATTACTGTTTGCCTGACCATTCCGGATTCTATTCCCGGTTTTCAGTATTACCAGACCAAGTCGGATGGAAGATTCTATTTTACAGTGAATAATTACTACGGAGCTGTTCAGGCAGTTGTACAGTGTTTCGGAAATACAGATTCACAACGTTTGAAACTTAAGCTGGATGATCTTTTCGCTTCACCGGATAAACTGACTGAATTAACTCCAGCGCCCGTTTCCGAATCATTTAAAAACAATATTGCACAGAAGGTTGATGCTGTAACTTTTCAGAAAATATTCAATGAAAATAATTTAAAGCTTTTATCCCCTCCGGAAAGGAAACACGATGCTTATCCCTATTACGGAAAGCCAACGAATACGGTCAATCCACATTTGTTTATCGATCTTCCTGACTTTAACGAGATTTCAAAAGAACTACTTCCTGGGGTAAAATTCAGAAATTACAACAATGAACCCACTATGAAAGTAATCAACAGCGCCATGAGGTTATACTTTGAAGATCAACCCCTGGTGCTGATTGACGGAATTCCTATAAGGGATCTGAATGTGATTAAAACCATGGGGACCACAGATATCAAACGTATCGATATCTGCCAGAGCGAACGGTTTTACGGGGATCTTCGTTTCCCGGGCGTTGTAGCTATATATACTACAAAAAACGATTACTCCCTTCTGCCCGAATCGGACCAATTGATCCGCATAAAACTGGAAACCATCCAGGTACCGGCATCACTGAATGAACCCGGGAAACAGGAATCAACCATACCAGATCTGCGGCAGGTTATCTACTGGAATCCTTCACTGGCGCCATCAGGAGTCATAACAGTCCAATGCACTACATCTTCCATTGTGGGTCCGTTCAAACTGGTTATCAGGGGGAAACTGAAAAATGGAACAATGGTATTTGCAGAAAAACAATTTGAGGTAAAATGATATGAAAAACAGGACCAACACTATACTACTGATTATATTTCTGATAGGAAGCTATACACAGACCATTTGTGCACAGGAAATCGTGAACAGAAACTGGGATTCAGGAAAAATTAAAGGGGTACGTTTTGTTCCATACCCTTCCTATATGGGGATGGCATTTATGAGTAACGTCTGGCTTCCAGGGAAAGTTGAATTTACAAGCGGCGAAATTGCCGATAGCTTGTTCCTCCGTTACAGTTCGTTTAAAGATGAAATTGTATATTACAATAAGCCTCTTTCAGCCCAGATTGTAATTGATAAGGCCAGTCTGAATGGGTTTACATTCACTGACGAATTGGGTAAAAAACGGATCTTCAGGAAAAAATACTATGACGGATTCAACAGCGGCGACCGATATTTCGAAGTCCTTTCACATGGAGAAACCGATCTGCTGGCCTACCGGAATGTGATCTTAACAACCACTATGCTTTATAAAGACGAGGATAAAGTCGTTAAGAATATGGATTACGAAAAAAACTATGCATTCTATTTTTATTCCCCTGAACATGGATATATCTCGGTTAGAATGAACATGACTGCGCTGCTTTCGAAATTTGACAAGACCTTAAAGAAGCCAATCAAAAAATTACTCCGGAAGAACAGAATAAAGGTTTCCGGAGAGGATAGTTTTACTGATGCCTGGAAAGTTATTGAAAGAGAAGGATATAAAGTCGTGTTTTAACATTAAATTGCTCCTAACAACTCTAAATCTTATAAAAATAAATACCATGAAAACGATCCTTAAAATTCAATTGATATTCCTGTTTCTAACTGCCATTTCTTATAGCAGCTTTGCCCAGTTTAAATGGCCTCACGGAGCTAAAGCTGCCATTTGTTTAACCTACGATGATGCATTGGACGGGCAACTGGATTATGCAATCCCTCAATTGGATGCGGCAGGGTTAAAAGGCACCTTTTTTTGCACCGGGAACTCCTTCTGCCTTTACAAGAGAATGAACGAATGGAGAACGGCCCAAAAGAACGGACATGAATTGGGAAACCACACCTTATTTCATCCCTGTTTGTCTATACGGCCTGACGGAACAAAAGCCGACTGGGTTAAACCCGAATATGATCTGGTGAATTACAGTCTGCCCCAAATGATAAACGAGCTTAAAACAGCAAATACCTTATTAAAAGCCATTGATGGACAGGAAGAACGGACCTACGGATATACCTGTAGTGATATTTCGGCTGGGGGAGTAACGTTTACCGATTCCATCAAAGGGATATTTATCGCTGCACGCAATGACGGACCCATACCCGAAACCATGAATGGATATAACCGGTATAAAACACCAAGCTGGGGAGTGAACGAACCAACTGCTGAGGAATTGATTGCCTATGTCAACATGGCAAGGGATAAGGGAACCATTGCGATCTTCATGTTTCATTCCGTAGGTGGAGGTTATCTCAATGTTGGCGCTGAACAACACAAGAAACTTGTGGAGTACATCAGCAAAAACCGGAAGGATTTTTATTGTGCAACGTTTAAAGAGGTGATGAAATACATCAGGGATAACAAATAAGAATCCCAAGAAACCGGGTGAGTAGAAAATAGACGGGATATAATCCTGTGATTTCCCAAAAAATCATTCGCTAAATCACGATTATCTGGATTCGTTTTGTTAAATTTATTGAGCGCTTCCGGAGGACATCATCCGGAGTGCAATAAATCCTGGCATACGAATGAAAGAAGAGTTTTTACAGTTCATATGGGAACATGGATTGTTTAACCGAAACAATCTTAAAACTATTGACGGGAAACCGGCAGAGATTATTCATGTGGGTCAACTCAATACCGATTCGGGACCTGATTTCTTCAATGCCCGTATCCGTATTGGCGAAACAACCTGGGCCGGGAATGTCGAGATTCATCAGAAATCATCACATTGGTACAGGCATCATCACAATGTAGATGCCGCTTATGACAATGTGATTCTGCACGTCGTTGAAGCGTATGACTTACCTGTAAAGGTGAAAAATCACGAACTGCCAACACTTATAATCACCTATCCGGAAGATATTCTGAAAAACTACGAACAGCTTTTAAAATCGGAACGCTGGATTGCCTGTGAAGACAGGCTTGCCGAAGTTGATCCTTTTATCCTGCGGTTCTGGTTCAGCTCACTGATGATCGAGCGGCTTCAGGCGAAAACAGGAAATATTCTGGCCATCCTGGAGCAAAACAAGAACAATTGGAACGATACCTTCTACCAACTACTGGCCCGGAACTTCGGAATGAAAACCAATGCGCTTCCATTTGAATTGCTGGCCAAATCACTCCCGCTGAATATCCTTTCGAAACACAAGAACGACTTGTTTCAGACCGAAGCTTTGCTGTTTGGCCAATCAGGCCTGCTTAACGAATCACTCCTGGGAGATGATTATTTTCTATCGCTCCGCAAAGAATATTCTTTCCTGTATAAAAAATACGGATTATTAGGAATTGAATCGCATATTTGGAAGTTCATGCGGTTAAGGCCAATTAATTTTCCAACGATCCGAATTGCCCAACTGGCAGCATTGATCAATCATTCGTCGGCACTGTTTTCGCGGATTCTGGAAACCGAAACCCTTGGTGAGCTTCGTAAACTGTTCGAAGTCTCGGCTTCAGAATATTGGAATACCCATTATAATTTCAATAAAACATCGAAGGACAATCATACCAAAACATTAGGAGAAACTGCCTTCAACAACCTGGTGATCAACACAGTAGTTCCAATGCTTTTTGTATATGGCGACCAGCATATGGATCAGGCAATGAAAGACCGGGCCTTGCAGTTACTCGAAAAACTGGCACCCGAATCGAATCAGATTATCCGTAAATGGAATGCCCTGGGAATTGAATGTCGCTCGGCGTTTGAAACCCAGGCTTTGCTCCAGTTAAAAAACTTGTACTGTACTAATAAAAAATGCTTAAATTGCCAGTTGGGAGCGAAGATTATAATTTCTGTCAATCACTAACGATGAGTCAACCCTTCAATAAGTTTCAGGCAGCATCCAATAAAACCATTCGAACTGCAATTATATTGCTGTTTCTGCTCGTTTCTTCCGGCACTTTGTTTTACTGGACACACGAGCAGTATCCACTGATTGACGCATTTTTCATGACTATAATTACCATTTCGACCGTCGGATTCGGGATGATTCATCCGCTTTCGGACGTCGGGAAGCTTTTCACCTCCGGACTAATCATGTTCAGTCTGGGAAGTTTGGCTTGGGTAGGATCCAGTCTGGCAAGGTTTATTTTCGACGGTGAACTGAACGATTACTTAAAAACATACAGAGTGGACAAAAAAATCATGAAACTGAAAGACCATACCATCATTGTAGGATATGGCCGTAACGGAGAACAGGCAGCCATGGAACTCCGCGATTACGGAGTGGACTTTGTGGTTATCGACATGCGTGAAAACGTGATCAGCCGCATCCGTGAAGACGAAAACCTGTTGTACATCCAGGGAGATGCCACACGTGAAGATGTGCTGTTCCAGGCCCGGATTGAACATGCCAAAGCTTTGATTGCCACAACACCAAGCGATGCGGATAATGTGTTTGTCGTTCTCACCGCCCGAAGTATTAATCCGGGACTGAAAATAATCAGTCGCGCTTCGGAAATTGAGTCCATCACTAAACTTCGCAGGGCCGGGGCGACCAATGTAATTATGCCCGAACGCATAGGCGGACAACGTATGGCCAAATTAGTCACACAGCCTGATGTGGTTGAATTTGTCGAATACATTCTCCTACAGCAAAGTAAAGATGTGAGCCTGGAGGAAGTCTCCTGCACCTATCTGGACAGCCATTTTGTAAACAAACCCTTGAAAGTATTGCGTTCAAAAGATAAATCGGGAATAAACATTGTCGGCATAAAAATCAGCGGAGCCAAATATGTGTTCAATCCCGATCCGGAACTCACACTGAGCCGCGGTGACCAGCTTTTTGTGCTGGGTTCACCATTACAGATCAAAGAATTCAGAAATTTGCTGGAGAGTTAGAAATAAATAATCAGAAAAAATCAATACCTGCCAGACGCAGGCTAGGAAAAAAGGAAAAAGGAACGAGGAAAGTGATACGCGGTCAGTCGCTGTGATCAGGGTAAAAGAAAATTGGAGGATAAGAAGGTGATAGAGTGAGATATAATCAGGTGAAGAGTATTGGAATTAGATAAAAGTCAGAAAGCATATGATTAATCACAGTTTTATGTAATATTAATCAATTACCTTTAGACTTTTACAACACTTTTAGCACATTATATGAATAGTCATGAAGCACATTAAATTTTTTACCATAATTCTTATTTTCTTGTTGCCAACTTCACTTAAAGCCCAATGGAAAAGGGAAACCAGCTTTACAATCGGAGTTATTTATCCGGATTATCACAATAATTATTACCATAATGGAATAACTGGCGTTTCAACAAAATTAGGATTTTATCAAAGTTGGAATAAGCCTGAAAATAGATTTTCGTTTAGACCTGAAGTTGGAATAGATCTGGAAAGACTCTCAGTTGACAACATAAGTTCGGGTGGGCTTGGAGGTGGAGTCGACTACAAAGGAACAATCTGGAGTATTAATGGCGAATTAGCTTTTCTGGCACAAATCCGAATTGCAAAGAGATTGTTTTTTTCTTTAGGCCCTGCCGGGAAATATCTATTTACCGATATTACGAAAATGACTCACAGTTGGTGGTTAATGAATTATGGAAGCGGCACAATTAATGATGACGGAATAAACCGAAAATATTTATACAAACCTTCAATTGGAATAAAAGGAATCCTTTTTGAAACGAATATAGGGGGAAAAATCGGCTTGGGACTCTCAGTTGAACATCAATGGAAAGGTTCTAGGGAAGACGTTATTAGTTATTCTGAAACCAATGAAGTATCATTATATTTTGAATTGCATTAGTTCAGAATATTTCCCCTGCTAAAAATATACTCTTACCCTCTTGAATTTCAAAGATATTTGATTATTTTTGCCACGCTTTTAAAAATTAATTTTAAGCGGTTGTTATTGAAAGCGATGCTGCTGCTTAAACATTGTATAACAAATAAAAAGAACGTTACATGTATTTAACACCTGAAAAGAAGATTGAATTCTTCGAAAAATACGGCGAAACAGCCGTAAACACCGGATCGTCAGAAGCACAGGTTGCTTTGTTTTCATTCCGCATCAATCACTTGACCGAACACTTGAAATTAAACAAAAAAGATTTCAGCACACAGCGTGCTTTGATCACTCTGGTAGGTAAACGCAGAAGTCTTCTGGATTATTTAAAGAAAAAAGACATCAACCGTTACCGTGCAATTATCAAAGACCTTAACTTACGTCGATAATTTATCACTGAAAAGGCAATATTTTTATTGCCTTTTCTTATTTTTATACGCTGTTAAAAATATGCCGGTACCATGTTATTGACTGCAAACTTCAGATTACTTGTTTTCTGAATAAAATACCCCACCACGCCCATTTGTAGTACCTTTTAGAAATTTCATTTATTAGAAAAAATTATGAATCAAGCAATTATTAAAACAATTGACCTTGGGGATGGCCGCACCATTACCATTGAAACAGGCCGTTTAGCCAAACAGGCCGACGGTGCGGTGGTTGTTAAAATGGGTGATACAATGTTGCTGGCCACTGTGGTGGCTGCTGTAGACGCCAAAGAAGATGTTGACTTTATGCCGCTTTCGGTTGACTATCGCGAGAAATTCGCTGCTGCAGGACGTTTCCCAGGTGGATTCCTCAAACGCGAATCGCGTCCTTCGGATGATGAAGTTCTGATCGGCCGCCTGGTCGACCGTGCCTTACGTCCATTATTTCCTGCCGATTTTCATGCAGAGACTGCCATGATGATCTCGCTGATCTCTTCGGATTCTGAAGTTATGGCTGATTCGCTTGCCGGACTTGCTGCATCTGCTGCTATTGCCGTTTCGGATGTGCCTTTCGAAACTCCTATTTCTGAAGTACGTGTTGCACGCATCGACGGAAAGTTTATTGTGAATCCAACCTTTTCACAGCTTAAAAAAGCTGATCTGGACATCATGGTTGGTGCATCTTATGAAAACATCATGATGGTTGAAGGCGAAATGAACGAGGTTTCGGAAGAAGACATGCTCGCGGCCATTAAAATTGCTCACGAAGCTATCAAGATCCAGTGTAAGGCTCAGGAAGAACTGGCCGCATTGGTTGGAAAAACCAAACGTACCTATTGCCACGAAATTAACGATGCTACACTGAAAGCAAAAGTTTTCGAAGATCTTTATCCTGCCTGTTACAAACTGGCTACTCAACGCCTTAACGATAAAGCGCTGCGCATCGAAGGTTTCCATGCAATCGTTGAAGAATACGTTGCTGCATACAAAGTTGCCAATGCTGAAAATGCTGATATCAATCTTGGTGTCAATGTTAATTTGATCAAGAAATATTACCACGACGTTGAGAAAGAAGCCATGCGCCGCATGATTCTTGACGAAGGTGTCCGTCTGGACGGCCGCACAACAACCCAGATTCGTCCTATCTGGGGCGAAGTGGATTACCTGCCGGGTTCACACGGATCGGCTATCTTCACCCGTGGTGAAACACAATCGCTTTCTTCTATCACTTTGGGAACAAAGATGGATGAGAAAAAGATTGATAGCGTGACTTACCAGGGAACCGAGAAATTCCTGTTGCATTACAACTTCCCGCCATTCTCTGTTGGTGAAGCCAAAGTGCCACGTGGAGTCGGTCGCCGCGAAATCGGTCATGGTAACCTTGCATTGCGTGCCCTTAAAAAAATGATTCCTGATGAATTTCCTTACGTGGTAAGAATTGTGTCAGACATCCTTGAATCAAACGGATCATCATCGATGGCAACAGTTTGTGCCGGAACGATGTGTATGCTCGATGCCGGTGTTAAAATGAAACGTCCGGTTTCAGGAATCGCTATGGGTTTGATTACCGATCCTGCAAACAACAAATTCGCTGTTCTGTCAGATATTCTGGGTGACGAAGATCACCTGGGCGACATGGACTTTAAGGTAACCGGTACCGAAAAAGGGATAACTGCTACCCAGATGGACATTAAAGTTGGCGGACTTTCCTATGAAATTCTTTCTCAGGCATTGCTTCAGGCCAAACAAGGCCGCGAGCATATTCTGGGCGAAATCCTGAAAGTCATTTCAGAACCCCGCGAAGACTACAAACCAAACGTTCCGCGCGTGGTAGTTATTCAGGTTCCGAAAGAATTCATCGGACCAATCATTGGCCCTGGAGGTAAAAATATCCAAAAACTTCAGGAAGAAACCAAAACCGTTATTTCTATTGAAGAACGTGACGATATCGGTTTCGTTCAGATTTCGAGCGTTAACAAAGAATCGCTTGAAGCTGCTGTAAGCCGCATCAAAATGATTGTTGCCATGCCTGAAAAAGGCGAAATCTATAAGGGAAAAGTGAAATCGATCACCTCTTTTGGTGCATTTGTTGAAATCATGCCCGGGAAAGAAGGATTGCTCCATATTTCTGAAATAAGCTGGAATCGTTTGAATACCGTTGAAGAAGAATTGACCGAAGGACAGGAGATTGAAGTGAAATTACTGGATATGGACCGCGACGGAAAAATGAAATTATCGCGTCGTGCTTTACTTCCTAAACCTGAAGGAATGCCTGACCGTCCGGAACGCAGTAACGATGACCGTCCGCCGCGTCGTGATGACAATCGTGGCGGAGACCACCGTGGTGGCGGAGACCGTCGTGACAATCGTGGTGGAGATCGCCGCGATAATCGTGGTGGCGGAGACCGTCGGTAATCCTGATTGAAATTTACGAACTATTCTTTAATGAGATAAATGAAAAATGCCCGCATGTCGGGCATTTTTCATTAACTTTATACTGTAATGGAACTACCCAAACAAATACCAATAGGAATCATTTTGTCCAGTTTGCCTTACGACTTAAACTAAAACATACTACTCAATGAAACGAGTTATTATTTCATTTTTAGCGCTATCATTTATGATGTCATGTTCCGAAAAGCCAATTCAGTATCCGCCTACAAAAAAAGGAGAAGTTAAAGACACGTATTTTGGAACTGTGGTTGAAGATCCCTATCGCTGGCTCGAAGATGACAATTCGCCTAAGACTGCCGATTGGGTAAAAACACAAAATCAGCTTACATTCGGTTATCTCTCGAAACTACCTTACCGTGATCAGATTAAAAAGCGCCTGACCGAATTGTGGGACTATCCAAAATACGGAGCTCCATTCAAGGAAGCCGGCAAATATTTCTTTTATAAGAACAATGGTCTGCAGAATCAGAGTGTGCTGTATATGACCAGCGACCTTTCTGCTGAGCCTAAAGTCCTGCTTGATCCGAATACACTTTCGACAGATGGAACTGCCGCATTGACAAGCATTGAGGTCTCCAATGACGGGAAATACCTGATGTACCAGGTCGCCAAATCAGGTTCTGACTGGAACGAGATATTCGTAAAGAGTATTGAAACAGGAGAGATGCTACCGGACCATATGCTCTGGGTGAAATTCTCCGGGATCAGCTGGTATAAAGACGGATTCTTTTATAGTGCGTACGATAAACCTGAGGCTGGGAGTGAATTATCCAAGGCCAACGAATTTCAGAAAGTCTACTTTCATAAATTAGGGACAGAGCAGTCGGCGGATCAGTTGATTATAAACGATCCGAAAAACCCCAAACAAATGTTTGGTGCCGGATTAACCGATGATAAACGCTTCCTGTTGATTTCAAGAAGCATCGGAACCCACGGGAATGCACTTGACTTTAAAGACCTCAATAAGACAAATAGTAGCTTTATCACCCTGATGGACCAATACGAGTACGAGTTTAATCCGGTTGATAATATTGGTGATGAAATTTATGTACGTACAAATTATAAAGCGCCAAAATATCGTCTGGTTAAAATCAATGCGAATCACCCTGAGGAAAAGAACTGGGTCGTTATAATTCCTGAGAATAAAGATGTGATGGAGTCAGTTGTGATGATTGCGGGCAAATTGGTAGTGAATTTCATGACCGATGCCCACAGCAAAACAGAAGTTTATTCGTACGATGGAGTTTTGGATCATGAAATTCAGCTACCGGGAATCGGAACCGTGAGTGCTTTCTCAGGGAAAAAAGAGGATAACATTGCTTATTATAGCTACACTTCATTCAACACTCCCGGTGAAATATACAAATATGACTTCACTACCAAACAATCATCCTTGCATTTCAGGCCTGAAGTTAAATTCAACCCGGATGACTTTGAAGTAAATCAGGTGTTTTATGCAAGTAAAGATGGTACGAAAATACCTATGTTTATAGTCCACAAAAAGGGTTTAGAACTGAATGGCAATAACCCTACCCTGTTATATGCATACGGTGGCTTCAACATCAGCCTGACGCCATCATTTTCATCAGCTCGTATCGCCTTTCTTGAAAATGGAGGTGTTTATGCCATGGCCAACCTACGTGGTGGTGGTGAATATGGCGAAGAATGGCATCTGGCCGGCACCAAACTTCAAAAACAAAATGTATTCGACGATTTCATTGCCGCAGCAGAATACCTGATCAGCCAAAAATACACTTCCAGCAAAAAACTGGCCATTCAGGGAGGATCAAATGGTGGTCTGCTTATAGGGGCTGTTACCAATCAACGACCTGATTTATTCAAAGTGGCACTGCCTCAGGTTGGTGTTATGGATATGCTTCGGTTTAACAAATTCACCATAGGTTGGGCCTGGGCCGGCGATTATGGCACCAGCGAAGACAATGCTGAAATGTTCAAATACCTTTATGGTTATTCTCCCTACCACACCATCAGGAAACGAGTTGCCTACCCGGCCATTCTGGCCACAACTGCTGATCACGATGACCGTGTAGTTCCGGCTCACACGTTTAAATATATGGCGAGGCTACAGGAATACAATTCAGAAAACAAACTGCCGCTACTGGTTCGCATCGATTCCAAGGCAGGTCATGGTGCAGGAAAACCAACTGCCAAGGTCATTGAGGAATATACTGATGTTTGGTCGTTTGTATTCTATCATTTGGGAATGAAACTATAAAATCTTAGTCAAAATCATTTATGGAAATTGACAGAATCCAAACAAAGATTTATGAAGTAAGGGAGCAAAAGGTCATGCTTGATTTTGACCTTGCCGAGCTCTACGAAGTTGAGACAAGAGTATTGAACCAGGCTGTAAACGGAATATTGATATCTTTCCCGAAGATTTCATGTTTCAGCTTTCCAATACCGAATGGGAAAGTATGTCATCACAAATTGTGATGACATACCCAATCAAACGACCTAAAACAGCTTTACCTCTTGCATTTACCGGGAACTGTTCAGAAACTACGAACCCGGATTGGGTTTAAATCAGAAAGATAACCAACGACAACTATTCCTCTCATAATTCATTCCTGATTCTTATTTCAATTCGCACAAAATATTGTATTTTTATAATCCCGGAAAACAATGTCCGGGATTTTTTTATGTCCTGAAGATGAGCATTAACTATCTGGTTATAGAAGGAAATATTGGCGCAGGTAAAACTACACTGGCACAAATGATCAGTAAGAAGTACCAGGCCAAACTTGTCCTGGAACAATTTGCCGACAATCCATTCCTTCCCAAATTCTATGAAAATCAGGAGCAATATTCCTTTCCCCTAGAAATGGCATTCCTGGCAGAAAGGTACAATCAGCTAAACCGGGAACTCAGCCATTTCGATTTATTCAGCCCCTTTACCGTATCGGATTATTATTTTATGAAATCCCTGATTTTTGCACAAAACACCTTGCAGCCAGACGAATATAATTTATACCGTCAGTTCTTTACCATTATTTACGACAAAATGCCAAAGCCGGATCTGTATGTATATCTTCACAAGGATCCTGATCTGCTACTGGGAAATATTGCAAAGAGGGGCCGGGACTACGAAACATATATTACAAAGGATTACCTGGAAAAAATTGCACAGGGATATTTTAGCTATTTCAGACAGCAACGTGATTTACGTGTTCTGGTTGTCGATTCGAATAGTCTGGACTTTGTAAATAAACCCGAGGATTTTGAAAAGATTACAGAAACAATCTTTAACGAACAGTTTAGTAAGGGTGTAACGCGCATCCTGTTAGATTAACAAATTTTATGCTTTTATTTAAATGAAAATTACTAATTTTGGGATTATTAAGTTAGAGGACACAGTATTAAATTTAATATAATAAATATGAAAAGAATTATCCTTAAACCATTTGCTCTTATTGCGTTGGCAGCGGTGATATTATCAAGCTGCGCAAGTTTGCAGAAAATGAAAAAAAACGCAAACTTAATAACCTTTAAAACTACTCCTGAAATTCTTGAAACAAATGCCGGGAAAGTTGATGTTGCTATCGATGGGAAATTCCCTGCCAAGTATTTCAACAAAAAAGCCACTATGGTTGCAACTCCTGTTTTGAAATATGAAGGCGGAGAAAAAGCATTTGAACCTGTGACCCTTCAGGGTGAAAAGGTCGATGCCAACAACAAAGTAATCACCCAGGCTACTGGTGGTAGCTTTGCTTATAAAGATGCAGTTCCTTATATTGAAGCCATGCGTTTATCAACCCTTGAACTCCGTATCACGGCTTCCCAGGGTAAAAAAAGTTTAGACTTTGCTCCAATTAAACTTGCTCTTGGCGTGATTGCCACTCCTACATTAGTTGTAAACATGCCTACACCTCTGATTGGCGTTCAACGGGAGAAAAATACAACCGGTAAATATGATCCAAACATCGATGCTTTCCAGCGTATTGTTCCTGATGCCTACACTGCAGATATTAAATATCTTATCAACAAAGCCGATATTCGTCCAACTGAATTGACCAAGGATGATATTGCCAAACTGAATGAATATAACCAGGCTTTGGCTAAAGATCCACGGAAGAAATTAAAAAGCATGGAAGTATCTTCGTATGCTTCTCCGGATGGGAAACTGGATTTCAATACTAAACTGGCCGAAAAACGTCAGGATGCTTCAGCAAAATTCCTGACCAAAGAACTGAAGAAAAATGAAGTGGAAGCTCAATTCCAAACCAAATTCACTCCTGAAGACTGGGACGGTTTCAAAGAACTGATGAGTAAATCAAACATTCAGGACAAGGAATTAATCCTGCGCGTATTATCCATGTACACCGATCCTGAAGTTCGCAACCGTGAAATCAAAAATCTTTCAAACGCTTTCGTTGCTGTTGCCGCTCAAATTCTACCTGAATTACGTCGTTCGAAATTTACTACCAGCATTGAACTGATTGGGAAAACTGACGAAGAATTATCTGCTTTGGCTGATTCAGATCCTTCAAAACTGAATCCTGCTGAATTACTCTATGCCGCTACATTAACAAAAGACCTTAACAAACAGCTTGCAATTTACAATTCAGCAATGAAGATTTATCCAAGCGATTGGAGAGGTTTTAATAATGCAGGTATGGTTCTGGTAAAACAACAGAAATATGCTGATGCAAAGAGCTTGTTCGAAAAAGCTGAAAAGCTGAATAACAATGAGCCAATCATTAAAAACAACCTTGGCGTTTGTGCTTTGAAAGCCGGCGATCTTGCAACTGCTGAAACCTATTTCGGCGGCGCTTCTGGTGCTGGCGATGCAGTAAACAACAACCTTGGTATTTTAAGCATCATCAAAGGCGACTATGCCAAAGCTGTTAAATATTTTGGTGATTCAGACTCCCCAAATACAGGTTTGGCTAAAATCCTGACAGGCGACAATAACGGTGCATTAAAATCATTGGAAAACTGTACATGGGAAGGCTGCTACATGAAAGAATACTTCAAGGCAATAGTTGGTGCCCGCACTGCTAAAGAAAACCTGATGTACGAAAGTCTTGAAAAGGCAGTTAAAATGCATCCTGAATTGAAAAAGACAGCAGCTACTGATATGGAGTTTGCAAAATATTTCAACGAAGCAAGATTCAAAGCTATTGTGAAATAATCAAGATTAATATGATATACTGAAAAGAGCGATCCAATGGGGGTCGCTCTTTTTTTATGCCTGCATTTCTCATTAAGTTAGTTTGACATCTGATGATTTCCTCCTACATTTGTGAAAATATGGAACACGCAATCCACATCTGGATCCGATTAATACAATTAGAGCTTTATACCAATAAGTTCTTTACATTAAACTATAAAGAGTGGAAACACAACCAAAGAATTTTCTCTCCAGAATCCCATTAGGATTAATCTTTAGTCGCCTTCTTATTGGCTTTGTGATTCTGGTTTATTCTTATTTCCAGCCAACTTCATTTCAATTTATAATTACTTCACTCATCGTTATTGGATTACTGACTGATATTTTTGATGGAATAATAGCCAGAAAATTAAATGTTTCAACCCGTAAACTAAGACGGATGGACTCATCGGTCGACCAGATGTTCTGGATTTGCTGCCTGATTGGCGCCTGGATGATATGTCCTGAATTTTTTAAAACTAATTCACTGAAACTTTTAATAATCCTTATTGTTGAAGCATTAACCTATGTAGTAAGTTTTTTGCGATTTAGAAAAGAAGTTGCAACTCATGCAATTATGTCAAAGGTATGGACCTTAACCATAATGGCTGCTATCATACAAGTGGTTCTCAGTTGCAATTCTTCCGTTCTATTTGAACTTTGTTTTTATGTTGGAATAATTTCCCGACTGGAGATCATTGCCATTCTATTCATTCTAAAAGAATGGACAAATGATGTGCCAAGTATTTACCATGCGATATTAATCCGACAAGGCAAAGAGATTAAAAGGCATAAACTGCTGAATGGGTAAAACAGAAAATAAAATCTATGGCAATTCTAAGATCAATACTACTATTCATCCTTGCCGGATTCTGTGAGATTGGCGGAGGTTACCTGGTATGGCTCTGGCTCAAAGAAGACAAATCAATTTGGTACGGAATTCTGGGAGGAGCAATACTCGTTTTGTATGGTGTAGTAGCCACTTTGCAAACCTCCAATTTCGCACGTGTTTATGCCACTTACGGAGGTTTTTTCATCGTCATGTCCTTATTATGGGCCATGAAGTTTGACCATTTCTCTCCCGACAAATATGACATTATAGGAGCAACGATAGCCTTAACAGGGGTTTGCATCATATATTATGCTCCGAGATGACATGATATATAATCCTACAGGACATCTGACACCTTCAAACTACAAAGGGATTCCTCAAATCACATTCTGAAAATCCATCCTCTCATTCATCAGCATACTGATATCACCAACCAAGGGTACAACAGATAATAATCTGGTCTCAAATGTAGAAAATCGATCACCGTAACGGCTCATGAATGCTTCATTATAAGTTAGTTATGAAATTTATTTTTAATTCTTCAATATAACAATCATTCAGGGTGTTTTTTCACAACATAATCCTTACCTTTAATCTTCAAATAGATCCGTTCCAAAGTCAAACGATCAGATTCAGCAATGAACCTACTGACTCTGGACTCCAATTCTCCACCCATCCACAACTATTTACACAAAGAATTTTACCTGCTTTCGACCTGCACGGAACGTATCCAGGAGGAGTTCGGGTAGGGTTTCCTTCGGATCATTTGATTTACAATTGCCTTCTATCTGTACTAATTTCCAGGTATTAGTACAGATAGAAGGCAGATAGTAGTCAGATATACCAAAGGAAACCCTACCCAAACCCCATCCAAACCCTTACTGGCTTTCGACGACAGTCCTCAAATCAGTTTCTTTAATGGATGGTCTTTTAGCCTACAAAAAATCCAAGTGGACATACTGATGTGTGAAACTTCGGTACAAGATGACAGATTTGGTCGATCGCACGATAGTAATATCTCTCTTCGGGCGAAGAAAAGGGGTAAAAAAAGGGGATCTGATGCCTATAAAAAATTCTTATCGAGGAACTCCTGAAATTTTTCCTTATACTGTTCGCTTACAGGAATATAGGTTTTGCCAAAGATGATGCGGCTACGCTCGATGGTATCAATACGGTCGAGGTTGACAATGTAGGAACGGTGTACTCGCATGAATTTGCTTTCGGGTAGTTTCTGTTCAAGCGATTTCATTGAATTAAGCGACAGCACCGGTTTGTCCTCTCCGGTAGTATAGACTTTGATATAATCCTTTAAGCCTTCAATGTAAAGTATGTCATTGAAGTTGATCCGCCTGATCTTGTATTCCGACTTCAGGAACAGAAACTGACTGTTTGCTTCGATCGATGGCAGCGCGTTGGCTTCCAGTTCCGATTGTTTACGCGCTTTCTGGGCAGCCTTCATAAATTCTTCATAGCTGAATGGCTTCAGCAAATAATCGATGGCATTCAGCTTAAATCCTTCGACGGCATATTTCTCGTAAGCGGTTGTGAATACAATTTTAGGGGCGTTTTCGAGACTTCGGGCAAACTCAATGCCGGTCAGATCGGGCATCTGAATATCGACAAAGATCAGATCGACCGCCTTGGTGGACAAAAAATCTATGGCATCAAGCGGATTGTCGAACGCGCCAACCAGCTCCAGGAAAGGCGTTTTACTGATGTATTCGCTCACCAAACGGAGTGCAAGCGGTTCATCGTCGATGGCAATGGTTCTCAGTTTCATACCTTAATTTTTTCATTTTTGATCGATAGGTCTACCTTGAAAACAGTATCGCCCTGGTCAATCTTCAGATTGTAATTGTCGGCAAACAATAAATGTAAGCGTTTTTTTACATTTTCCAGGCCAATGCCTGAGTGCTGAATATCTTCCGCTGGAGCGCCTTTTCCTATACTGTTCTCAGCATAAAAATGTATCTGATCACCTTCAATTTTCATTTGAATGGTTATGTATGAACGTTCGCGGTAACTGACTCCATGTTTGAACGCGTTCTCGATAAATGGCACAAAAAGAAGGGGTGGCACTGTAAAATCAGTAAAGACCTTCGGAAAATCAATCTGCAACTCTACCTTCGAATTCAGACGCAGTTTCATCAGGTCAATATAATTGGTCATGAAATCAATTTCATGACTCATCAGCATTTCCCCATTCTCCGATTCGTAAAGCAGGTAGCGCATCAGCTTCGACAATTTCAGCACCGAGTCCTGTGCTGTCGGGCCGTCAATGCCGATCAGTGAGTAAATGTTGTTCAGGGTATTGAAGAAAAAGTGGGGACTAACCTGATTCTTCAGGAAGGCAAGTTCAGAATTCAGCTTCTCCTTTTCAAGTTCTTTTTGCTTCTTCTCATTTTCTTTTAGTTTTTCCATTACACCTAAACCCATTGCGAAGCCTGAGATCAGGCTGGATGCCAGAATATGGTTAAAGAATCCAAATACCCGAAAGGGGGGAGTTGTGTTATCCCCCGAGACTTTCTTAAAAGCTTCCATAAACCTGGCATCCCGAACAGGATCGCTGAGAAGATTCTCGTTAATGAAACTGGTAATCAGATATGAAAGCAGTATAATCCCGACCAGAATGATCAGGTAAAGGGCCTTTTTATCCTTCAGAAAAAACTGCGGGACCAACCATAAGTATCCCAGATAAAAGATCGCTACAGCCGAAAGCGTATGTACATAAAACTGATACAAACGGTGCTGATCGCCACCACCAAAGGCATAGTTCAGGTAAAACGGGATAATTATCACAATCATCCAGACAATGGCATGGAGGATTAATGCAATCCGCTTATCGGGTATGGATATCGATTTGAACATGATTCATTTTTATCAAAGATAACAGATCAGGAATAATTTACAATTGAATGATTGATGATTGATGATTTAAAGGTTGCCCGGTTGTTTAAAATGTCAATGGGAACTAGTTAAATCGTCAATCATTTAAAAGCTTAATCCTTATTCGTACCTTAAGGCATCAATCGGGTTCAAGCTTGCAGCTTTCTTGGCCGGATACCAACCGAAGAAGATACCGATGGCCGAACAAACCAGGAATGCAAGCACTACCGATTGGGTGGTGATCACTACCGGCCAACCCATCAGCGAACCGACCATTGCGCTGATCAGGTATCCAAGCATTATCCCGAATACGCCTCCCGAAACGCTCAGCATGGTTGACTCGATCAGGAATTGCATTAAAATGTCCTGACCCTTTCCGCCAATCGACATGCGCAGGCCAATTTCGCGGGTGCGCTCGGTTACCGATACATACATGATGTTCATGATCCCGATACCGCCTACCAAGAGGGAGATTACAGAAATGGCTCCTAAGAGCATTGTAAGTATATCGCTGATTGAGGTAAATGTTTTTACCAGCTCTGACTGCGACATCACCCTGAAGTCATCGTCTGTGGGTTTATTGATCTTGTGTTGTTTGCGCATTGTGGTAGTCAGTTCATCGATGGCCTCTGTCGTTCGGTCTTCGCTGATTGCAGAAGTGAATATGCCTGTAATATAGTCGATGGCCAGAAAGCGTCGTTGCACAGTAGTATATGGCGCAATCATTATATCATCCTGGTCCTGACCAAACGAGTTATCGCCCTTTTCGCTCAATACCCCGATAATGGTCATCGGAATATTCTTAAACCGGATGGTTTGACCGATAGGGTCAGTGCCCTTGGGAAAAATATTTGTTATAACCGTTTTCCCAATCACACAAACCTTGGCCAGGGAGGTGATTTCCTTGTCCGTAAATATGCGACCACTTTCAATCTCTAACTTTTTGATTCCTATATACAAGGCATTTGCCCCAAACATGGTAGTCGGCCAGTTTTGGTTGCCGAAAACGGCTTGTCCGTTGGAGCGCACTTCAGGTGAGACCGCTGTAATGTCAGGGCATTGCTGTTGTATAGCCGTAACATCCTCCAGTTTAAGGGTCTGACTGCCCGAATTTCCCATCATGACTCCGCCTCGTTGTTGTGATCCAGGCATAATGAATACCAGGTTAGAGCCCATGCTTGACATTTGGTCCTGAATACTTTTCTTCGATCCCTGCCCAATAGCAAGCGTAGCGATGACTGATGCCACCCCGATGATGATCCCCAGCATGGTAAGAAATGCACGGAATTTATTCCGCATCAGTGCATTCTTTGCAATCTTCAGCAGATTTGAATAGTTCATTTTCTGAAGTTTTAAATTTCGTGGTCCCCAAGGGGAAGTGATTTAAGCATATCGGCGGCAGATAATCGGTCTTCGACCATCTGTTCCTTGACGACCAGTCCATCGCGAAAAATAATGTTCCGTGAGGTGAGGCGTGCGATATCAGGTTCATGAGTTACAAAAACGATAGTCTTGCCTTTATCGGTATTCAACCGTTGAAAGAGTTCCATGATTTCGTATGAGGTTCGAGAGTCGAGGTTCCCGGTTGCTTCATCGGCCAGTATCACCACCGGATCGTTCACCAGCGAGCGGGCAATGGCCACACGTTGCTGTTGTCCGCCGGAAAGCTGGTTGGGCATGTGATGCATACGATCAGCAAGTCCGACTGATTCAAGAGCGGCAATAGCCCTCTCCTTGCGTTCCCTGGCTTTCACTTTACTGTTATAAAAAAGTGGCAGTTCAACATTCTCGAGTGCCGAAGTTCGCGACAATAGGTTATAGGACTGGAACACAAATCCCAGTTTCTTGTTGCGCAATTCGGCCAGTTCATTCCTGTTAAGTTCAGAAACGCTGATCCCATCGAGCTTGTATTCACCACTGCTGGGTTTATCGAGGCATCCCAGGATATTCAGCATGGTAGATTTTCCTGACCCGCTTGCTCCCATTATAGCAACGAATTCGCCTTCCCTGATCTGAATATTGATGCCTTTCAATGCCCGCACTGTGACATCGCCGACAAAAAAATCTTTCTTCAGGTTAATGACTTCTATAATTGCGTGGTTCATAGTTTTACTTTTTTTGTCCGGGACGTGTTGGCATGAATGGGCTCTTGGAGGCCTTTTTTGTCGCTGCGGCTTTCTCAACGGCCATTGACAGGACTATTTCATCACCTTCATTTAATCCTGAAATCAATTCATAGTTTATTCCATCATTGGTCCCGATTTTCACTTCACTCTTTTGAATGACTCCACCATTCTTTGTCCAGATGAAATTCATATCCTTCTGCATTGGATTCACCTTCTTTATGCTTGAGTCCATCTTTTTCTGGTCCTCTTCAGGCAATGTTTTCAGGTAAGACGAATAAGTCGTTTCGTCAGGAGTAAAACGGAGTGCTTTACCTGGAACGACCAGGATATCCTTTTTCTCATTCACGAAAATGATAATATTTGTTGTCATTCCAGGCATCAATTTCAGTTCAGGATTAGGTGCCTGAACAATAACAGTATAAGTAACCACGTTCGAAGTTACAACAGGCTGCAGGCGGATTTCACTGACTGAACCGGCAAACTTAAGGTCAGGATACGAGTCAACCGTAAATTCAACCCTTTGGGTTGTTCTGATCTGGCCTATGTCAGCTTCGTCAACCTTAACTTCCACCTGCATCTGGGTAAGATCGTTGGCGATAGAAAAGAGGGTCGGGGTATTGAAGCTGGCAGCTACAGTCTGGCCCTCATCAACTGCCCTGTTTAGGATAATACCGTCAATAGGCGAGTAAATCCTTGCATACGAAAGATTAATCTTGTTTTTGTCGTACACTGATTTGGCATTACTTAACGAAGCAACTGCATTGTTATAATTAAACTCAGCGAGGTCAAAATCCGTCTCGGCGATCAGTTTCTTCCCAATTAAAACCTTGTAACGATCAAAAGTTGCCTTCTGATATTTTACCTGTGCCTCTGCCTGATCAACTGAAGCCTTCGATTGATCCAGTTGTGCGAGTAATGGAGTTTCGTCGATCTGGGCCAGCAACTGGTCTTTCTTCACCTGTGAATTGAAATCAACGAAGATTTTCTCAATCACTCCCGATACCTGAGTTCCAACAGCAACCGTTTTAACGGCTTCCAGTGTACCCGTAGCTGTTACTGTTTTACTGATGGTCCCCTTTCCAATCTTCGCTGTTTCGAATGCAAAGGTTTGCTCAGCATTCCGAAACGACCTGAACCCAAAATAACCTGCAACGAGAATGATTATTGCTGCTCCGGTGTATAAAAATCCTTTTTTCATGATGATTTATTTTATGTTTTTCTTCTCTAAATTATATTCAACCTGTCTATTGTTCCTGAACTCCTGTTACAGAGTCAATGGAATTCCTTTGTAATAATCGAGCACCTTTAAGGTGAAGATCAGGTTGTATTTTGATTGAAGCAACTTGCTTTCTGAGGTAATCAGGTTTGTTTTCTGAACCAGAAAATCGACCGAATTGAGCAACCCTACGTTGAACTTTTCATTGGTCACATCATACGATTCCTGAGTTGATTGCTTTTGTTCGAGACTGGCGTTATATTGTTCCTGCGCAGATACGACATCTACACAGGCTTGTTCAATTTCTTTCCGTAGTTGATTCTTTGTATTGACCACATCAAGTTCAGCATTGTCTACATTGATTGAAGCAATCCCCACATTGGTCTTTATCTGTTTCTTTTGGAAAATGGGAATCGAAAGACTTAACCCAAGCGATGGGTTTATTTTATCATTTAACTGTGTGGTATAGTTTGAATTTGTTGTCAGGCTTGAAAAACCGCTTGATAATCCACCATTCATTGAAATAACCGGCAGATAATCTGCTTTGGCAATTTGAACATTCAGTGCAGTGCTTTCCTTGGTCAGTTCAGCATTCTTAATTTCAGGTTTAATCCCCAGGGCAAGGTTGTAAACATCCTGTGAATTAGGCTGAACAGTCGCTATCAAAATGCTGTCAAGGTTTGGTGAACTAACTGCAAAATTTGGATCAACAGGTAATTCCATCAACTGTTCCAAAGTAACATTGTCGATGGCATAAGTGCTTTGTGCCGTTACCATGGTTGATTTCTCAGTCGAAAGTTCAGACTTGATCTGTAAATAATCAGACAACGAAATGAGCCCAATGTCCATACGTTCTTTAGCCAAACCAAGCTGTTCAGTGGTTGACTCAATCTGCTTCTTTGCATTCTTAACATTTTCGTTGGCATAAAGCAATTGCAGATAGGCATTGACAATATTCAAGCCAACCGATTCCTTGACTGATTCCGAATAATACTTACCGCTTTCAAGGTTTAGCTCAGCCTGTTTTATCCGGGTCTTAAGCTTTTCACCGTTATAAAGCGAAACACTGGCATTGAGACCATAGTTTGTGCTGTTCGAACCATTATTGCTTCCATACTGACCGGTTGTTGCATCGAATCCCTTGTACCAATTCAGATTTTCGCTGACTGATGCATTGACTGAAGGCAAGCGGTTAAACTTAGCCTGATTGGCATAGAGCTGATTCTGATCATTGGTCAGGCCTGTCTTCTTTATCTGGATATTTTTGTCCAAAGCGTATTTGATGCAATCCTCTAAGGTCCAGACTTTGCTTTGTGCGTTAACCGATAATCCTGCTAACATAAGCAAGATAGCGGTAATCATTAATCTTGTTTTCATTGTGTTCATGGCTTCGGGTACTAATTTGAACCGAAACTACGAAGGGATTATGAACTGCTAAAATGAAATAGACGTTTAGGTGGATTTTATCGACGAATAGGGAGATTTTGTGGTTACTAATGGAGGCAAAACATATGAAATAACTGTCAAACAGGTATAACTTGAATGTTCCAGAGCTCATTTATTGGTTGCTTATAAAAAAAGAAGTATTTTTGGGTAAACAATTAACGTTATGAGCACAATAGAATTAAGACGACTTATCACTGAGCATCTGTCTCAAATTGAGGATATTTCATTTCTGAATGCGATCAATGCTATACTGGAATCAAAAGTATCTGAAGGGATATATAAACTCAGTGATTTCCAGAAGGAACGAATAGAAGTAGCCAGACAACAGCTTAAAAACGGGGAGACCATCTCGCACAACGATTTACAAAAAGAAATTGACCAATGGCTAAGTACAAGATAGCATGGTCACTTGAAGCTAGATTGGATCTGATCGATATTCTCGACTTCTACTTAAAGAAAAATGGTACACCTATATATAGTCGAAAGCTTAACGCAAAAATAAATAAAGGAATCCATTTAGTTTCAAAGAATCCATTTCTTGGTACTCCAACTGAATATGATTCAATAAGAACTTTAGCCATTGATGATTATCAGATTATTTATGAGATTCTTGACCAATTGATTTTTGTAATCATGGTATGGGATTGTCGGCAAGACCCGGAGAAAAGAATAATTGATCAAAGAAAAAAGTCATAATACATCACTTCTTCATAAAACTCACCCAGATTGTTCTTCGAACAATTCATTTAACCCAACAACATCCCTGAAATAATATTCTGTTCGTACTTCATTTTGTATAAACAAAACGGATTATATTCTGTTTTATAAACTAATTCAATGAAGGATTTTAACTTTTAATAATTACAGAAAATTAAATCTTATGAAAAGACATTTTTATGCATTCGCGGCTATCGTAATCTTTTTTGCTTCTGCTTTTACCGCTTTTAAATCTGTGGATTGGAAAATTGCTGATAGTTATTCCATTAAGTTTGATGGCGGGGATCCATCGGGTGAATTTAAGGGATTAAAAGGCAGTATCAGTTTTGACCCCAATAACCTGAAGGCTTCAAAGTTTGATGTTTCCATTGAAGTGGCAACAATTAATACCGGTAACGGAATGAAGAACACCCATGCTAAAAGTGAAAAATGGCTGGATGCTGAAAAGTACCCCTTAATTTCATTTACTTCAAAAGAAATCACTAAAGGTTCTTCGGGATATGAAGCCAAAGGAACACTTAATATGCATGGCGTTCAGAAAGAAATCACACTTCCTTTTACATTTGATAAAGATATTTTCACAGGAAGTATTTCAGTAAACCGCATGGATTATAATATTAATACTGCAGAGCCAAATCATGGTGCCCAAATCATGAAAGTTGATATTCAGGTACCTGTTACCAAATAGGAATAAAATGTTCAAAAAAGACTTTACACATGGAATAATTGCCGGCATATTGGCTTCAATTGCCGGCATTATTTATTCTCGTGTATATTTATTTGCCAATGAAGCTGATTTTTCCAAAATTGTCAATCTTTTCAGTATCATTGGAGTGAATCTGTCAGCTTCTATCCTAATCGCATTTTTACATACAGCTTTTGTAAAATGGATGAAGAAAAACGCAGAATTGGTATTTAATTTGACATTATCTGTCCTTTCTTTTTCCCTTATCGTGATTCCCGTTTCAATCACGCTTCCCTTAAATATAGAATTTCCCGAATTATTCCCTGGTCTTGTTGTCCCGATGTTGTTTTTCCCTTCAATTGCATGGTTTACAATCAATCCAATCTTCGGCAATTCGGATAAAGGCTGAACATCGTTATCTGTGTCTGGTAGGATAAGTTTATTATTAAAACACCCGAATTTGACTTTACAGAAAAAAATGAACCTCTATCTATCCAGCCAATTCTTAAACTCCTGAACTCGTTCGCGGGCTACAATGATGTCAGAATCGTCGATGCCGTCAATTTTCAGGCGAAGACGGGAGTTGGTCCATGCCAGGATGTTGGTGCAGGCATTAATCGAAACAATGTATTTACGGTTGATGCGGAAGTATTTTTCAGGATCGAGCAACGGCTCTAACTGGTCTAGTGCATAGTCTATGCAATAGGTATGAGCGTCGCTGGTGCGAATATAACTTGCTTTTCCCTGACTGTAAAATACTAAAATATCTTCAATTGGAACACTTTTAATTTTGTCGCCCACTTTCACCATAAACCGTGATTTACAGATCTTCCCGGCGTCAGTGTTGTTGATGGCAAGAATCTTTTCGAGTAACAATCCCGGCGAAAAGTGTTTTGCCTTTTCAATGGCTTGAGTGAGACGTTCTTCCTCAATTGGTTTAAGCAAATAATCAATTCCGTTAGTCTTAAAAGCTTCAATGGCATAATGGTCATAGGCTGTGGTAAAAATGATCGGACACCTTACCTTAACCTGGTTGTAGATTTCGAAACTCAACCCATCGGCCAACTGAATGTCTGAGAATATGAGTTCCGGTTCAGGATTGTTTTGCAGGTATTTTACTCCCTCACGCACCGATTCGAGCCTTGCAATCACAACCATATTTGGTGCAACCTTTGCAAGTAGTCGCTCCAGATAACTGGCAGCGCGTGTTTCGTCTTCAAGAATCAGTATCCTCATTTTTCCAAAGATTTTAAGATCGGAATACGAACCTTATAAAATTCATCTGAAGAGATAATTTTAATAGGCTTTTCAGAGAAAAAGGCAAACTGTTGAGTGATGTTTATCAGACCGGTCTTTTTCGAATTGGACCCCACGTTTTTTAACTGTAAATTGTTTTCAACTTCGAGCCATTCGCCTGTTTTTCTGATTTGAATACGGAGTGGAAAAGCTTCGGAAACTTCATTGTGTTTAACTGCATTTTCAATCAGAAGCTGAAGTGTCATCGGGACGATGTAATCATTTTGACCGGGCTGTACCTCAATGTCAATTGTCAGTTTTTGTTCAAAGCGGGTTTTCAGTAAAAAAGTAAAAGACCGGATAAATTCAAGTTCTTCGCTTAGAGGTACGAGTTCTTTGTCACGGCTATCAAGTATATATCGGAAGAGATCGCTCAGTTGGCGGATAAATTTAATTGCCAGCACTTGATCGTCATAAACAAGGTCGCTAAGTACATTCAAACTATTAAATAAGAAATGCGGATTGATCTGGTTACGAAGCGATTCATATTTGTAGGCCAGCATTTCGACTTTCAGCTTTTCGGCCTGAATAAAAGACTTTTTCCAGGCCTGAAAGAATCCGACAACGGTAAATATCAGCGAAATAATAAATGAAATCAGAAGTGTGTAAGGAACGGCCATGATGATCAAACTCCAGGATATTGCTGGCGAAATATTCATCCATACTTTATAATTAAACAATTGGACGAGTATAAAAGCCATGATCGAATAGGTCAGAAATGCCACAATTTGTATAACAGTCTTCCTTACAGGTGCCTTTATCCACGAAATATTCCGGTCAATATAATCATAAATCAACTGTAGTCCAGCCCATTGAGTAACACAGATACCGAAAATCCACAAAAAAGAAATCCCAAATGTATGCCAATCCTGAAATGCGCCTTTCATCATTATCAGAAGGAGCAACATGCTCAGCGCCAGATTGAGCAAAATAAAATGAAAAATGGAAAGGTTTTTATCGGGTGATCCGGAAACATTCATCAGGCAAATAATTTAGTATATGGTATGGTAAAGTTAAAATTTATCTGGTTTCGGAAAAGATTCTTTCTGAAACTAGATTTGACTTTTATGAGATTACATTCGGGGAATTGAAACCAAAAATTCGTAAATCATTCAATAACTTATTCCCCCGCATGCTTCGGGCAGGTCTTTTCTAATGCCTATGTTTATTGACATCCTTTTACAATTTCTTCAAGCTGATCTTTTCCCCATTTCGGAGAAATAGGCGATTTTGGCTTGAAATTATCCCAGTTTGCAAGTAATTCTTTAGCTTGCGGGCAAAACGATTTGGCATCTAAACCCATAAAAGGGGCTGATCCCATGTCCATTTGGAGTTTCATTAACTTTGCACGAGGATTGGAAGGATCGATTGCCATGGCCCTACCGGTTGCCTGAGCAACCAAACCACTATATTCCTGTCCACGTTCCATAGGGTTCACAACTAAACGTCCGGTAAGATAAAAAGCCTGCAATACAAAAACTTCAGCTTCACCAGGAGCCATTTCAAGAAGTTTAGAGATTGATTTTTCGGCTACATCAAGATAACCATCTTTTTTGGTGGCATCCTGTTCCATAAAACTCATCAGGATGTAGCAATGCGCATGATAATACAAAGGAAGCCATTCGGCCTTTTCGACATTGGCAATCATTTCGAATTTGTTGCCCAAAGCCTGAAAATCGGCTACATCTTTACAGTTCGCATACTGACCAAGAGTTTCGCCCATAGTCTGAAAATATTCAGGCTTCTGTGCCATTGAAACTAAACTGACAAACACTACCACAATTGATAAAATGATCTTTTTCATGTTGTTTTTATTTAAGGTTTTATGTTAATTCAAAATTATTTCATGTTTCAGATTACGGGTTGCAGGATGTCTTTTAACACGAAACTCGAAACTCGTAACATATATATCACTAACACTGAATACTTTTTTATTCAATCTTATCGAGTTGATTGGCATTGCCTTTTCGGGTCAGGGTGATGAAGCAGCCCAACACATAAAAACGGTTCGAACTTGGCGGAATTACTGCACCAGGATAATTTCCTGAAGCATCAGGCGAACTTGCATAAGTCCGCCCGAATTCATTCTTAAAATCTGCAACATTGGTAACAGCCCCATAAAAGATGACGTTCTGACGGTACAAAAAACTCCAGCTCACATCCAGACTTCGGTAAGGCAACATCTTTTCGCCATTAAAAACAGGTGAATTCGGATTGTTATACACCCTTGGGGACGAATATTTAAAATTTATCCCGGCCAATGACCTTAGGTTCCCGAACCAGTGTTTGTAGACCATTGAGAAGTTATGCTTACTGGCAAAAGTCGGAATGGCTTCCTCTGGAAAATTACGATAATCGCGTTTGGTATCCAAATAAGAATACGAAATCCAGTAATCACCATTTTTGATTGTCTTTTTATCTCTCCAGAACAAATCAAGACCTTTGGCATAGCCGTATCCAAGGTTATTATAACTTGTCGGCAGATAAAATTCGCCTCCATTAAGCTTGACAAGTTCCTTATAATCTTTGTAATAAAGTTCAACCCTGATGGTACGGCCATTTGCAAACGATTGAAAACTAAAGGTATAATGATCGGCACGTTCGGGCATCAACTTTCTGGTATAGAGCAGATAATCATCCAGTGGGTTTTGGAAGAACCATCCGTAAGCCACCGAGAACTGGCTTTTGTCTGTCACCTTATAGGCAGCCGACATACGGGGGGAAACCTTGAAACTCTTCAGGTAATCGGAATATTCCAACCGTCCTCCGATTCGGGTAACGAACTTCGAAGAAGCATAAATCTGTGCCTCAGTGAATCCTGAAATCGTCCGATTGGAAAAGCTGTTATCGTGTATTTCGGAGGACATCTGTACATTTTGGTTAAAGGCCTTCTGAAAGAATTCACCACCAAATTTCAGCGTAAACTGATCACCAAATGGATAGGAGAAAACATCTTTCAAAAAGATCCCTTGTATGTGTTTGGTAACCTTTGTCTGGGCATAACGAATGTCATCCAGATTATTAGTAAACGAGCCTGCTGCATTCATGGACCACTTTTCACCCAGGTTGCCATTCCACGAGCCATTCATGAACTGATTGTTGTTGACCAGTTTATAATCTACAGGAATTCCTCCCAAATCAAGATCATTTTCCCGAATGGTAAATCCGCCTTTATCAAAGCTGCTGTAAAACTTAAACAATCCTGTTTTACCGGTCTTCTGTCTCACACTCAACTCTCCCGAAGAAGATTCAGGCGCATGAGGCCATTCCAGGTTTTGAGGGGCAAGACTCATATATGGTGTGAGATTCTTATAGCCCAGCGTTGCGGTTACAGCACCGGTGTTCCATTTTTTTGTTCCGGCTAAATCCATACTGACCGATAAAATAGATATGTCGAGCTGATCCTCGGCAGGCATATCATTGGTATTCAATAACAGCACTGACGAAAGCGCCTGCCCGTATTCGGCTGAGTACCCCCCGGTACTGAAAACCATTCCTTTAAACATGAAAGGATTAAATCTTCCCCGGGTATTTACATTAGGTGCCGACGAATTATAGGGAACAGCAACAAGCGAGCCATCGATGTAAGTCTGTGATTCCTCGCTGTCGCCTCCTTTTACAAATAAGCGTCCTGACTCACCATTGGTTGTCGTTCCCGGAAGCGACTGTAGTGCACCATAAACATCACCTGCTGCTCCTGCCGTAGTCATCATATCGAGAGGTGTGATTGTCACTGCCTGTCTTTTGTCTCCCGCTTCAAAAGTTCCTGCTGTAATGTTAACTGCATTCAACTGATTAAATGCTTCTTTCATTTGAATAGTCAGGTGAATAGTATCACCCTTCAGTTCCAGCTTTTTCGAATAAGTTTCATAACCGGTAAATGCAACCAACAGATTATAGGTCCCTGTTTTGGTGGTTTTTATTTTGAACTGTCCATTGGTGTTTGTAGAAGTCCCATCATAAGTTCCCTGCAAAAAGGCATTGGCTCCTGGCATGGCCTCTCCCTTTTCCTGAGTTACTTTTCCGGTAATGACTGTTTGCGGGAAGGTATTCACGCTGATTAAAAATAGAATAATTGATATAACTTTCGGTTTCATGTCTCTGACTTCTTTAGTTTTGATGATTCAAAGATGAAACGAAGTTAGCCGTACTCAAAAAAACTGTTGCTGAACTGTCGGATTTTGTAGATGAAGTGCAGAATACTGCTGGAAAAAAGAAAGGAGAAAATAGAAAGAGTGGTATTAATCTACCAAATCGCAAACAACGGCACCAGTAACTTTGATTAAATCTTCAGGATTGAGTATGAGCTGCAGTCCGCGTTGTCCGGCACTTATAAAGATCTTATCAAACAACTGACAGGTTTCGTGGATGTAAATCGGGTAGGGTTTTTTCATCCCGAGGGGAGAACAGCCCCCACGGATGTAGCCCGTCAATCCCAGCAATTCCTTCTGGAGAACCATAGCACAATTCTTATTCCCGGAGACTTTGGCTACTTTTTTCAGGTCAACTTCTGCATTGCCAGGAATCACAGTCACAAACACACCTGTTTTGTCACCCCGGAGTACAAGTGTCTTAAAGATTTGCTCTATATCCTGCCCTATCTTTTTTGCAAGAGTTACCGCACTGAGGTCAGACTCATCTGCCTCGTATTCTGCCAATTCATAGACAATACCTTTGGCATCAAGTAAGCGTGCTGCATTGGTCTTTTTCATCAGCTAAAACGATCCTGTTTTATTGAATCTAGAAACTGTTATCAAAGACCAATTCTTCCAAACCAATAATGACTGATGTTTCATGAGATTGGCCGGGAGACAGACTGACTGCATCCTCGAAGGCATTAACCGTCTCGACGCATACAAAGGTTTCATAGGCATCATCCTCCAAATCAGCGATCTGCGTACACGTTTCTTCCCAGGGATTCCAGACTGTAGTTGCCTTGCTGCCCGTCTTGTCAATCCGGATTCTCCTCCTGTAAATGCTGTCAACCAGAACCACCGGGGCTTCTGTATCGTAATAATGACGGGTTATCGCTTCACTGATTTCGAGTTTTTCTTCTTCCTGAATGGAGTCTCCAGGTAAAAGCTGGTTGTGATATTTGGTTCCCTGTAGTCCTTCGATCGAAAGGTTTCCGATGAGTGAAAGATTGAAATACGAATGCAACGCACTGGAATATTCAAAGGATTTTGAAGAAGTATTGGTCACTTTCAGGGAAATTCCAAGCTTCTGTCCGACTACAAAGGTCATTTCGGCACAAAAATCATGAGGCCAGTATGCTTTTGTTTCCACCGATGAGTTGAGTTGTAATTTAATGATTGTTTCACCTGCAGGATTCGTAGCTGTACTGACAACATCCCAATACATCAGGCGGCCAAAGCCATGTTGCGGCAGTTCGGTATTAGACTGATGAGGTCCGAACCATGGAAAACAAACCGGGATTCCGCCACGAATGGCTTTACCGACTTCAAAATTACTTTCAGGACTTACCCACAGGAAATCCAGGTTATTTTGCGGACGGAAACTTGTCACATGTGCGCCGTACAGACAAATATCAGCGTCAGCATGTATGTTCGAAACAGTAATAAATACAAGGTCCTCTTCCAGTTCAGCAAATCCGACTTCGCCTTCAATGCTGAATTGGTCTTCCAGTTCATCAATATCAATCATGGAATATTATATTTGTTTAATAGTATTGTTTTCAATTGGTTACGGCAACGGCAGAAAGCTTAGGCCTTATCCGATATTCAGCGCAAGGTAGTAATCATTTTTCGGAGATAAAAGTGACATATTTTGTTTATTTTGCAGAATTCTAAATAAAGATAACGATGTCAGAATTTACCAATCATAAAGAAAATAGAATTACCAGGCTAGCTGAATTATTCAGGTTAGTGATTAATCAGGAATTAACGTCAGGATCAGTTATTGAATTTCAGCAGGTGATTGATCAGGCTGGTCCGGCAGACATGATTGCTGTAGTCGACCAATTGGTTCAGTTGCAAATACCCATGACGGAATTGAAGAAAGGGATTAACAAGGCGCTCAATCTGATCCATAAATCGTTGCAGGAATTTCCCTATACACATCCCGGGCCAAATAGCTTTTTTTACTGGATGAACAAAAACAATGAGGAGATTGACCTTCGGTTGAAAGCCATTCGAGTCCATCTGAAACAGATTAATCAGGACCCAGAAGATCAATCTAATCGAAATGAACTGAGAGATAAATTCATTGATTTATCACGGGTAGATTTACATTACCAGATCAAGGAAAATGTGTTGTTCCCACTGATTGAAAAGCATTTGCCTGACTATCGATGCCTGCAGGTGATGTGGTCGTTTCACGATGATATCCGGCAAAACCTGAAAGGAGTAATCCGGATGCTTGAAAGTGATCATTTTGACCTGAAACTGTTCAACCGACTGGCAGGCGATCTTTTTTTCAATATCTATGCCATCAAATTTCGTGAAGAGCGCATCCTGTTCCCCATTGTAACTGATGTAATTCCTGAAGGAGAACTCAAAATGTTAATTGGTGCAAGTCACGAAATAGGGTTTGCTTTCATTCAGCCGGAAGCTGTTTTTGAAGACAAAACGCTGCCAGAACCTATACTTTCACGAGAAGTTGACCTGAAAACCGGTACTCTCTCAGCAGAACAAATCCGGTTAATATTCAATCATCTGCCGGTGGATATTACCTATGTGGATGAAAATAACAAAGTGAAATATTTTTCTACTCCTGAAAAAAGGATCTTCCGGAGAACCAATTCAATTATCGGTCGTGAAGTTAAGAATTGTCATCCTCATGAAAGTATGCATGTGGTGGAGCAGATCGTGGAAGCTTTCCGCAACGGAGAAAAGGATAAAGCCAGCTTCTGGATTCGGATGAAGGGTGAATTCATACTGATACAGTACTTTGCGGTTCGTGACGAGCAGGAGAATTACAAAGGGGTGATAGAAGTTTCACAAGAGATTACCGAAATCAAAAACATTCAGGGCGAAAATCGGTTATTGGATTGGACTCGTTAAATTAGTGGTTAAAGCTCCGAGGCCATCTACATTGTCCAGGATTTTATAGGAAAAATATGTTTCCTCATTCAGAAGTCGTATTTTTCTTTTGTTTCCTGAACAACTAGTTTATGAGTCAATAAATCTCATTAAACTTTGCCTTCACAATCTCCTTGACTTCCTGCATGTCGACCGGACGGCCTAATTCCTTTTCGATGGAAGTAACCCCATAGGTGATAAATCCGCATGGGTTGATGTAATTGAAGTAGCGCATGTCGGTATTGACATTCAAAGCAAACCCATGCATCGACACGTACCTGCTGATCCGGACACCAATGGCACATATCTTTCTTGATTTCGCCGGAATGGTTGAATCCAACCATACACCGGTCGCTCCATTTTTCAACGCACCCTCCAGTCCAAATTCACCAATGGTTTGAATGATGGCCTGCTCCATCCTGAAAATATAATCCTTTACCCCGATTTTATAGTTCTCCAAATCGATAATCGGATAACCAACCAACTGTCCAGGTCCATGATAAGTAATGTCCCCTCCCCGATTGATTTTGTAGTAAACGGCATCTATTTTCTTCAGAAAATCTGCATTAATAAGCAGGTTATGTTCGTCACCACTTTTACCCAAGGTATAAACGTGAGGATGCTCAACCAACAAAAACCGGTTGATCCCGCTGCTTTTCTTACCGGTCAGTTTATCGGCAACAACCGCTGCATGAATGATTTCCTGATAATCCCAGCATTCTTTATAGTCTTTCAGACCAAGGTCTTCGTAAGTGAAATCTGCCATTTAAACAATTGAAATTCATTATACTTTACCAAAACGCCCCTCCAGAATACCCACAACCGACAAGTCTTCATCCAAATCAGGCCAATGCAGACCGGTACCACCACAAATGATTTCAATATTATTTAGTTGTGCTTCTGTTGCAGTCATTAGCTTATTGTTCAAGTAAATTGGGAAACGTACCTCTTTTTTATCAGAAAGAATCATACAAATCATACCATTTTCGAACCAGGCCTTTTCTGCCGTAAATATTAAATCAGCGATCATGTACTTCATGCCATTTAAATTTAATTTGTTCAAATATTCGTTCTCAGGCTTCCACATGTGCATCAGCCCTGTAGGATGATCTCACCAACGGACTGCTTTCGACAAAAGTAAAACCCTTTTCAAGCCCTATTGTTCTGTATTTTTCAAACTGTTCGGGAGTAATGTATTCTTTCACCGGTATATGGCTGAGTGTCGGGGCCAGGTATTGACCTATGGTCATTACTTTGCAGCCCGCAGCCCGCAGATCGTCCATCACCTGAAGTACTTCTTGTTCGGTTTCACCCAGGCCTAGCATGATGCCTGATTTGGCAATAACTCCTGAGGCCGAAATATATTCGATAACTTTCAAGCTGGTGCGGTATTTGGCGGCACTTCGTATTTTAGGGGTCAGTCGTTCCACTGTTTCCATGTTATGAGAAATCACCTCCGGGCCAGCATCAATCACTTTTTGGAGCAGTTCAATCTTCCCCTGAAAATCAGGAATTAGAACTTCTATGCTGGTATCAGGATTCAGGGTTTTAACCCCACGAATGGTCTCAGCCCAGAATGAGGCTCCCAAATCCGGAAGATCATCACGATCAACCGAAGTAATCACCGCATGTTTTAACTGCATGATCCGAACAGACTCTGCAATTCGACGAGGCTCTTCAGGATCAGGCATCAAAGGTTTCCCGGTTTTAACACCACAGAATTTACAATTTCGGGTACAGATGTCTCCCAAAATCATGAATGTAGCCGTTCCCCGGTTCCAGCATTCACCAATATTGGGACAATTCCCGCTCGTACATATGGTATGAAGGTTATGCTGAGCGACCAGGTTTTTGACCCTGGAGTAACTCTCTCCTTTGGGTAATTGCATTTTCATCCAGCGGGGAAGCCTTTCCCTTTTGTTCAGCGGAGTCGTCATCTGATTAAAATTTCAGCAAAATTACGCTTAAAATCTGATGTAGCTGATTTAAGTACTGTAATTCATCCCACAATTCTTGATATTATCTGTCGGAAACGTTTTGGATTACTATTTTTGTAATTCAATGCAAATAAAAAAACGGTTTATGAAGATCTTGCTCCGGATCCTGTTTCTATTGGCACCGGCAATCGTTTGGGGACAGAATCAGGACTTGCAGAACAAGTCTATATTGGCCAGCCAGTATTACCAGAACAAAGAATTCGGGAAAGCAGCCGAATTGTATGAGCAGTTGTATGCATCAACTAAATCTGAAGGATATTTCAATATATATCTTGATTGTTTGATGGGGATCCCTGACTATGAGAAAGCTGAGAAGGAGATAAAGAAGGGACTGCGGGGCAGTTCTGCCGATTCGTATTGGTATGTGCAGTGGGGCTTCGTAAAAAAGGCCGAGGGTCAGGACAAAGAATCGGTTAAAATGTATGAAAAGGCCATTGCATCGCTTTCGGGCAATCCTGCCGAATATCCCAACCTTGCCAATCAATTCATTAACCGGCGTGAGTTTGAGTTTGCTGAAAAGGTATATCTAAAAGGACGCTCGGCTCAAAATCCAGGTCTATACAACTACGAACTGGCCCGTGTATATTATTATATGCGCAACTACGATCAGATGTTGAAGGAATACCTGGATTGGGTGAAACAAAAGGAATCCAATCTGGAAATTGTTAAAAGCAACCTGCAATCGGTGTTGGCCATGGATAATGATCAGGAAATCAGCAAACAGATGAAGAATTATACTCTGAAGCGCATTCAGGAAGAACCCGGTCAGATCATTTATACCCGGCTGCTCATCTGGTTATTTATTCAGGATAAAAACTTTGTTGCAGCTATCCGTCAGGCTATTGCCCTTGATAAGCGAACCGGCGAAGAAGAATCAAATGTATACAGCCTGGCCAATGTTGCCGCTTCAAATAAGAACTATGACGAAGCATTGAAAGCATACGATTACCTTATCGACAAAGGGAAAAAAGCAGAATATTATAACATAGCCAGCCAGCAGCGCATGCAGATGCATTACGATCGATTCGTTGATGAGGACAATCAGGATATGGTCAAGGAAAACGAGCTCAAGGAACAGTTTAAACAGACCTTTAATATCCTTGGTCTTTCACCGGGAACTTCAGAACTTCTGGTTGAATACGCTCATTTACTGGCATTCTATATGAATCAGCCTACAGAAGCCATTCAGGTATTAACCGATGGCCTTAAGATGGCAGGTATCAACCTGCTGCAAGTATCGGCGATGAAGGCTGAATTATCAGATGTCTATGTGTATTCGGGTGAGCTTTGGGACGCTGTAATCTCTTATTCCCAAGTCATCGAGAGTAATAAAGCCAATGCCCTGGGCGATGATGTGAAGCTAAAAAAAGCCAAATTGGGTTATTACATGGGTAATTTCAAGTGGGCGAAGGCACAACTTGACGCACTGAGAGCGAGCACCTCGAAGTTGATTGCCAATGATGCCATGGATCTGGCCCTTTTTATCAGCGAAAATCTCGAATCTGACAGTACCGCTACTCCCCTTAAGATATTTGCCCGTGCCGACCTGCAGCTATTCAGAAATGACTTTCCAGCAGCAATGGCAACCCTTGATTCGATTGTTCAATTGTATCCCGATAATTCACTGATTGATGATGTCGATTTCCGAAAAGCCGGTATTTTCCAGAAACAAGGCAAATATGCCGAAGCTTCCGTTCTGTTGGAATCCATTGTCAAAGACCACAGTTGGGAAATGCTGGCTGATAATGCCCTTTTCCAGTTAGCCGGAATCTATCAGAATAAACTGAACAAGAAGGATGAGGCGATGAAGCTTTACAAAAAAATGCTCACCGATTACCCCGGAAGTGTTTACGTAGTGGATTCGAGAAATGAATACCGTAAATTAGAGGATGCAGAAAATAAAACCGAACAACCTGTGCCCTTAGATAAAAAGTAAAGAAGCTGGTCATGAACAGAATTCCTAAAGCCTATTTTTATGCCCTGTTTTCTGTTTTGCTGTGGTCCACAGTTGCCACGGCATTTAAACTTGGATTACAGCAACTTTCTCCGCTCTATCTGATATTGACTGCTTCCGTTTTTTCATTGCTTATCTTTTTTGTGGCCATTTGTATTCAGGGAAAGATCAGGGAATTATTCACCGTTTCATGGTCAGGATTAGGAAAGTCAGCGTTAATGGGAGCCTTAAATCCATTCGGGTATTATCTCATTCTCTTTCAGGCCTACAGTCTCCTGCCGGCGCAGGTGGCGCAACCGCTTAACATGATCTGGCCCATCACATTGGCGCTTCTTTCAGTTCCTTTACTTAAGCAAAAAATTACGTTCAGAAATATAATCGCCATCCTGATCAGTTTCATCGGTGTGATTTTTATATCCTCGCAGGGAAGCTTGTCGGGAATGCGCAATACCAACCTGACCGGCGCCTTGCTGGCCATTGGAAGCAGTGTAATCTGGTCGCTTTTCTGGATACTCAGTGTCATGGATAAACGCGACGAAATCTTCAAACTGTTCTGGAATTTTGTCTTCGGACTAATATACCTGTTGCTTTTTGCTTTTCTGTTTACTGACTTCAGCTGGCCCGATCCAAAGGGAATTCCCGCTGCCATATATATCGGAATGTTTGAACTGGGAATAACCTATATTTTATGGATGAAGGCCATGCATCTGAGCGAAAACAATGCCAAAACGGGGAACCTCATTTTTCTTTCACCGTTCATCTCCCTCGTATTTATTCATTTTATTCTGGGGGAGACCATTTTTGCCACCACTTTTATCGGACTGGCACTCATCATTTCAGGCATCTGGTTTCAGCAGAAACAGGTTAAACCGATGCCTGATTAATCCTTGGTATACATTCCCAAATTTGAATGTATTCAAGAACTCAGGTCCTTCTAAAAACATTACCTTTGATTGTTGTGTAGACAACAAGTAACGATTTTTTCATGGAGAATAAACCAATAAAGATTCTTGGCATCGACCCCGGCACCAATGTGATGGGTTACGGGCTGATTGAAGTGGTGAACAACAAACCACGCATCCTGCAGGTCGGTGTAATTAAAACCGCAGGGTTCACCGATCATTACCAAAAACTGAAACACATCTTCGAACGATCCAATGCTCTGCTGAACGAGTTAATGCCGGATGAACTTGCCATTGAATCACAGTTTTACGGCAAAGATATTCAGGCTATGTTGAAGCTGGGTCGGGCACAGGGCATTGTGATCGGTCTGGCTCTGAGCAAAAACATTCCTGTATTTGAATATGCTCCCCTGAAAGTGAAGCAATCGATCACCGGAATGGGCCGTGCAGCCAAAGAACAGGTGGCCTATTTTCTGAAAAACATGTTCATACTGACTGAACTCCCTAAAGAGCTTGATGCGACCGATGCAGTTGCAGTTGCCGTATGCCACTATCTCCAGATGAAAAACCCGGTAAGCAAATCAGGCATAAAAAGCTGGGGTGATTTTGTCCGAAAGAACCCGGAAAAGGTGAAGAAACAGGAAAAAGGAATAATGAATAAGGAGACCGGAAAAGGGAGACCGGAAACAGGAAGCTGAATGTTTATTCATAGGTCCATGTCGAATTTAGTCCGGGGCCATGAAAACTTTGATCCATTTAGTAAACGTCAATAAACGACTGCTATTCGAATACGGACAAAACTGTACCAGAGTTTGTACTTGTGTGCTTCTTGTGTGCATATGCTGTGCTTATGCACACAAGAAGCACACAAGTACCCGGGCAATTAAAGGTCGATGGCTGGGCGATTCCTGCTCATTCCTTTGAGAAACGGGGGAAAAGGAAAAAAGGAATAGAGGATAGAGGAAATGCAGGAAGCCTGCCGATGGAATTATGCAACGGCATGATGGGTTCATTAGCCAAGCCATGTATGGTTGATTTAACTGAAAAATCCTGACAGGATTGGGATACCTGTCAGGATTATATATTCCGCCTGGATTACAAATATTATTCGCCTTAAATTTTAATTACCCATTTCAGAAAGGAAAAGGATTCGCATCAGCCGGATATCATCTTCGGAATATTCATTCTCGCCCAGTTCTTTGAGGGCCGCATCAATGCTGTCGTCTTCGGCTTCCCTGAAATATTCAAAGACCTCTTCCTGGTGTTCTTCATCCAGAATTTCATTGAGATAATAATCGATATTTATTTTTGTGCCGGAGTTGACAATCGTCTCGATTTCAGAAATTAAGTCTTTCATGTCAATGCCTATCGAACCTGCAATATCTCTCAACGAAAGCCTTCGGTCGATACTTTGAATGATACCAACCTTTATTTTTGACTTGTTGGCCACACTTTTTACCACTAAATCCTGGGGGCGTTCAATTTCGTTTTCCTCGACATAGGCTTTGATCAATTCGACGAATTCCTTCCCGAACCGTTTGGCCTTGCCTTCGCCAACGCCTTGAATATATTGCAGTTCTTTAATGGTAATGGGGTATTGCAACGCCATATCAGAGAGGGAGGGATCCTGGAAAATGACGAATGGGGGCAGATTCAGCTTCTTGGAAATCGTTTTGCGCAGATCCTTCAGCATGGCGAATAATTCAGGATCAGCAGCGCCACTAGCCTGGGCTGCTGCAGCATTGGCTTCTTCCTCGATTTCATCATAGTTGTGGTTACGCACCAGAAGAAAATCGTAAGGGTTTTCCAGAAAATCATATCCTTTGCGGGTCATTTTGAGCAGGCCGTAGTTCTCGATGTCTTTGGTGATGAACCCGGCGATCATGCTCTGCCGGAATACGGCATTCCAGAATTTCTCGCCGTGATCATTCCCGGCGCCAAATGCTTCTAGCTCGTAATGGCGGAAAGATTTGACAGCAGCAGTTTTCTTCCCTGTAAGAATGTCGGACAGATGTTCTGCCTTATAATTCTCCTTGACTTCGATAATGGCCTGCAAAGCCCGGCAGATCTCGTCCTTGGCTTCAATCTGTTCCTTGGGGTTAATGCAATTGTCACAATTCCCGCAGGGTTCATCCAGCTTTTCGCCGAAATAATTCAGGAGGATAATGCGACGACAGATGGCTGATTCGGCGTAAGAAGCAGTATCGAGCAACAGTTGGCGTCCGATTTCCTGTTCGGCAACGGGCTTGCCCTGCATGAATTTCTCCAGTTTCTGAATGTCTTTGGCCGAATAAAGGGTAATACATTTCCCTTCTCCGCCGTCCCTTCCGGCACGTCCTGTTTCCTGGTAATAGCCTTCCAGGCTTTTGGGGATATCGTAATGAATCACAAAACGCACGTCAGGCTTGTCAATTCCCATCCCGAAGGCAATGGTAGCCACAATCACATCGGCTTCTTCCATCAGGAATTTATCCTGGTTGCCCGATCGGGTGGCCGAATCCATTCCGGCGTGATAAGGTAAAGCTTTGATGCCATTGACAACAAGTGTTTCAGTCAGTTCTTCGACTCTTTTACGGCTTAAACAATAGATAATACCCGACTTTCCCTCATTTTCCTTGATAAATTTGATGATCTGGGATTCGGGTTTGGATTTTGGTTTTACCTCATAGTAAAGGTTGGGCCGGTTGAACGATGCTTTAAAAACATTGGCATCGAGCATCCCGAGCGTTTTTTGTATATCATGCTGAACCTTTGCTGTAGCAGTAGCAGTGAGCGCCATCAGCGGAGCAGGTCCTATCTCGGAAACAATGGGCTTAATCCGGCGGTATTCAGGCCTGAAATCATGACCCCATTCTGAGATGCAATGTGCCTCATCAATGGCATAAAAAGATATGGTAACGTTTTTCAGAAAATCAATATTGTCTTCCTTAGTCAAACTTTCAGGCGCTACATAAAGCAACTTGGTTTTCCCGCTTATCACATCATCACGAACCTTTTGCGCAGAGGCTTTCGTCAATGACGAATTCAGAAAATGTGCAATGCCATCTTCGGTGCCAAAACTACGGATCGAATCGACCTGATTCTTCATTAAAGCAATCAATGGAGAAATAATGATGGCAGTACCCTCCATAATAAGTGCCGGCAATTGGTAACACAGCGATTTTCCTCCTCCCGTGGGCATCAATACAAAAGTATCGTGGCCGTTCAACACACTTTTGATCACTTCTTCCTGTTGGCCTTTAAAACGATCAAATCCAAAGTATTTCTGGAGATGTTCTGTCAACTTATAATCTATTCCCATATAAAAGACCAGTTAAGATCAAAAAAATTAATCGTCATTTGTATTAGTTTCCCGAAGGTATATAAAATATCATACAAAATACAATGGTTCTTATCGAAATTAGATACTTTTGCTTTGCTTTTAAGGAAAATTAAGATTGTACCCTTCGGGGCAATATGGATTAACAGCTATATTTGTCCTGAATTTTCTATACCTAATCCGATTTATTATTCACCAAGTTATGTCTGAAGAAACCAGCACAGAAGAACAATCAACAAAAAAAGACACGAAGAAAGGTGCAAAAGCTGAAATGTCGTTTCTGGACCATCTGGAGACCTTGAGGTGGCATATCATTAAATCAGCGCTGGCCATCTGTATTTTTGCTACTCTGGCATATATTTACAGCGATTTTGTCTGGAATTCCATCATTATTCCTCCCAAAGAGCATGATTTCTGGTCCAGCCGGATGTTGATACAATTCAGTAATTTTTTGGGATTACATTCAAACGGATTGAATGTACATCCTATCCAGTTAATCAATTTCAATCTGTCAGGCCAGTTTATGGTTGATTTATGGACCGCGGTTATTGGCGGATTTATCATTGCATTCCCTTACGTAGTCTATCAGTTCTGGAGCTTTATTAAACCGGCTCTCTACGAAAATGAACGGAAACATGCTTCAGGTGCAGTTGCCGTCATGTCGGGACTTTTCTTAATCGGCGTTTTGTTTGGCTATTATTTTATTGCACCTTTCACCCTGGATTGGCTGGGTAATTATAGTATCAGTAAAGCCGTTGTCAATCAAATAAGTATACTCTCCTACATTAGTTCAGTTACATCCATTGTGATCGCAAGCGGCATATCCTTCGAATTGCCCGTAGTGGTTTATTTTCTAAGTAAAGTAGGACTACTGACCCCACGCTTTATGCGAAAATACAGGAGGCATGCTTATGTCTTATTATTGGTTTTTGCCGCGATTATTGCCCCTCCCGATGTACTGAGCCTGACCATTGTAACCATTCCGCTGATTATTCTATACGAGATAGGTGTTTTTATATCGATACGGGTTGATAAGGCGAACAAACGGAGATTGGAAAATATTTAATGTAGTATGGTTAATGCCTGAAAGATGAAACTAAGAGCTGAAAATATTGTAAAGAAGTACCGCAAACGTACCGTTGTTAAGGGTGTCTCATTCGAAGTCAATCAAGGCGAAATAGTCGGATTGCTGGGCCCAAACGGTGCCGGTAAAACAACTTCGTTCTACATGATCGTAGGCCTGATAAAACCTCTTACGGGTAAAATATTTATTGACGACGAAGAAATTACCAATCTGCCCGTATATAAAAGAGCGCAAAAGGGCATCGGATACCTGGCTCAGGAAGCTTCGGTCTTCAGGCAGATGAGTGTGGAAGACAATATCCTGTCGGTACTGGAAATGACTAAACTTCCGAAAGAAGTACAACACCAAAAGGTGGAAACCCTCCTGACCGAATTTGGACTTCAGCATATCCGCAAGAGTCAGGGATACCAACTCTCGGGTGGAGAGCGGAGACGTACTGAAATCGCCCGGGCCCTGGCTATTGATCCTAAATTTATTCTTTTGGATGAGCCATTTGCCGGGGTCGATCCGATTGCGGTAGAGGATATTCAGAATATTGTGAAGAAACTGCGCGATAAAAATATTGGGGTACTGATCACCGACCATAACGTTCATGAAACCCTAAACATTACCGATCGGTCGTATCTGTTATATGAAGGTTCGATCATGAAAGCCGGTACAGCCGAAGAACTTGCCTCGGATGAAGAGGTTAGACGTGTTTATCTAGGCCAGAATTTCGAACTAAGATAGTCGGGTTTTTCTAATAACCACACAGGCGCATAGGGCACATAGCGCCTGTAATCCTCTGTTCTCCCTGCTCCTGACCCTTATGCCTCCCAGGCACATACACAGACCTTATCCCCAAACTTTCCCGTCAGGAATGATTCTATTTCCTGTCGTACCTCTGTCGTACCATTGTCGTACCTCTTTCATACCACTGTCATACCTCTGTC
>DIZL01000076.1:96429-121304 GCA_002429385.1 Prolixibacteraceae bacterium UBA6029
GACAGAGGTATGACAGTGGTACGACAGTGGTACGATACAATAGTTTTGCAATACCTAATCAATTCAACCCCGGGACAAGAGAGAAAACAGAAGAATAGATTCACTGTCGGGAGCCTGCTTCCCTTTTGATAACACCTTTTCCCCTACTGAAAAACAATCTGAAAAAGAATTCATACCCCTGTTGCGGGGTTGGAAAATTTGACATACATTTGCACCGCATTTAGCGGGCGTGGCGGAATTGGTAGACGTGCCAGACTTAGGATCTGGTGCCTTACGGCGTGGGGGTTCGAGTCCCTTCGCCCGCACAACAAAAAATAACCGCCTTGTTTTACCTTGTGAAAGGATAAGCAAGCGGTTTTTATTAATTTAAAGCAACAGGTTTTGGATCCGGAACCTTTCAATGTTCTTCTTCCTTCCTGATTCTCAATACCTTTTAATAAATAGTATGAATATTACAAGAGAAAACATCGACGAACTGAATGCCATTGTCACCGTTTCGATTGAAAAGAATGATTACGAAGCCACTGTCAATGATGTTCTGAAGAACTATCGTAAAAAAGCAAATATGCCGGGATTTCGTCCCGGAATGGTTCCTGCCGGTTTAATCAAAAAGATGTATGGTAAGGCTGCTCTTGCCGAAGAAGTGAACAAACTTCTTTCGAATAGCCTGAACGATTACATCCACGCTGAGAATCTGAATGTATTGGGAGAGCCACTTCCAAACAATGAAAAACAATTGCCTGTCAATTGGGAAACAGATACTGATTTCAATTTTGTATTTGATATGGGTCTTGCTCCTGAAATTGCTGTGAATCTGGATAAGCAAACCACGATTACCTACTACAACATTCTGGCAGGCGAGGAAATTGTAACCAAACAATTGGATGCCTATGCTGCCCGGTTGGGCGAAAATAAGGTTGTTGATGTAGCCGAAGAAAAAGATACCATTCGCGGAAACTTTGTTCAGTTGACCGAAGATGGAAGCGAACTTGAGGGTGGAATAAAGGCCGAACAGGTGATTATTGCCATCGACATGATGAAAGATGAAGAGGTTAAAGCTTCATTCCTTGGTGTAAAAGCCGGTGATGTGATTGTCTTTGATCCTGTTAAGGCTTACGATAATAAGCACGAAGTTGGGCACATGCTGAACATATCGCATGAGGAAGCCGAAAAACTATCGGGTAATTTCAGCTTTACTGTTGTCGAAGTGCTTCATTTCGAAAAGGCTGAAGTGAATCAGGATTTATTTACCAAAATCTATGGTGAAGAATCAGGGATTACCACTGAAGAGGAATTCAAAGCCAGAATAAAGGCTGAAATTGAAGAAAACTTTGTGCAATCGAGTGATTATAAATTTGCGATCGACAGCCGGGACGCTCTTCTTAAAGAAATTCAGTTTGAATTGCCTGAGGCATTTCTGAAACGTTGGATCAAAACAACCAATCAAAAGATGACAGACGAACAGATTGAGTCTGATTTTGATAACTTCATGATCGACCTGAAATGGCAGTTGATCAAAGAAAGAATCGTAAAAGACAATGATCTGAAGATCAACGAAGAAGATGTTCGTTCATTGGCCAAAGAAATGGCTGCGGCGCAGTTTCGTCAGTATGGCCTGAATAATGTAAGCGAAGAGCATCTCGAAAATTATGCAGAACATATGTTGAAAAACGAAGAAGAACGTCGTAAACTGGTTTCGCGGAAACAGGAAGACGTAATTGTTGCAGCTATTAAAGATAAAGTTACCCTCGATAATCAGGAAATAAGTTATGAAGCGTTTAACAAAATGCTGGAAAATTAATGCATTGACTGTATAGTCAATAATATATTTTTTTAACTTTGTAAAAACCTGATATTGCCTTGATTGTTTAAGGTGTAACTGATTTTTACAAAGTTTTTTTTTAAACAGGAGACCAATCTAATGAATGACGGAAGAGAATTTAATAAATATGCACGGAATCATATGGGCATCAGCAGCCTGAATTTGAGCCGTTTTGATTCAATTTTTACAAACAGCCTGACTCCATACATTATTGAAGAGCGTCAGCTAAATGTTGCGTCAATGGACGTATTCTCAAGGCTGATGATGGATCGTATCATCTTCGTAGGTACGGCAATCGACGATTATATTGCCGATATTGTTCAGGCCCAGTTACTCTTTCTGGAATCGGCCGATCCAAGTAAAGATATCCAGATCTATTTCAATACTCCCGGTGGGTCGGTACATGCAGGTCTGGGAATCTACGACACCATGCAGTACATCTCGTCAGATATTGCTACCATATGCACCGGAATGGCTGCCTCAATGGGCGCGGTTCTGCTGACTGCCGGAACCAAGGGGAAACGTTCAGCCTTGCAACATTCACGCGTGATGATTCATCAGCCCATGGGCGGAGCACAGGGACAGGCATCAGATATCGAAATTACTGCCCGTGAAATCATGAAGCTGAAGAAAGAATTATACGATATCATTGCTCACCATAGTGGCAAATCATATAAACAGGTTGAAAAAGATGCTGACCGTGATTACTGGATGACATCAACCGAAGCCAAGGAATACGGAATGATTGACGAAGTACTCATCAGACATAAATAATTGCCCGTTGAATAAAAATAACCCGAAGATGAAAATCGATAAATGTTCCTTTTGTGGTCGTGAGAAGAAAGAAGTGAACTTGCTGATTGCAGGCATGGAAGGACATATATGCGATAATTGTGTTGAACAGGCTCATGCTATTGTTGAAGAAGAGCTCAAGAAGGACCAGGGATTTACTACCAATGGACTCAAGTTGTTGAAGCCTCAGGAAATCAAAGATTTTCTTGACCAGTATGTTATCGGTCAGGATCAGGCAAAGAAAATTCTCGCGGTAGCTGTTTACAACCATTACAAACGTTTAAATCAGCCCGTTTCGGCTGATGAAACAGAAATAGAAAAGTCGAATATATTGCTGGTTGGAGAAACCGGTACAGGGAAAACTCTTTTGGCACGTACAATTGCTAAAATGCTGCATGTACCCTTTACCATTGTTGATGCAACCGTTTTAACCGAAGCCGGTTATGTTGGTGAAGATATTGAAAGTTTACTCACCCGTTTGCTTCAGGCTGCCGATTACAACGTGGAAGCAGCAGAGCGGGGAATTGTATTCATTGATGAATTGGATAAGATTGCACGTAAAGGCGACAATCCATCCATTACACGTGATGTTTCAGGTGAAGGTGTTCAGCAGGGGCTACTGAAATTACTTGAAGGTTCGATCGTAAATGTTCCGCCTCAGGGAGGCCGGAAACATCCTGAACAGAAGATGATCCCCGTGAATACCAAAAATATATTATTCATCTGTGGTGGCGCTTTTGACGGTATAGAGAAAAAGATTGCCATGCGTTTGAACACCAAAATCGTAGGATACGGGGCTCAGAAGAAAGCAGATCATCTGGACAGGGACAACATGATGCAATACATCTCTCCGCAGGATTTAAAGTCATTTGGGTTAATTCCTGAAATCATTGGACGTATCCCTGTACTGACATATCTGGAACCACTGGATAGAAAAGCTTTGAGAAGCATTCTGACCGAACCAAAGAATTCATTGATCAAGCAATACGTCAAATTGTTTAAACTGGATAATATTGAACTTAGTTTCGATGAGGATGCCCTCGAATTCATTGTTGATAAGGCCCTGGAGTTTAAACTTGGAGCGCGCGGACTACGTGCCATTTGCGAGAACATCATGAATGATGCCATGTTTGATACCCCATCAACCAATGTGAACTCTATGAAGATCAGCCTTGAATATGCTCATGAAAAAATTGACATCGTGAGTTCTGTGAGGTTAAAGGCAAGCTAAACTGATTATTTAAAATATAAAAGGATGCAATCAATATTGGTTGCATCCTTTTTTTTACATTGTTTTACGACTACATATAATAGATATTATTATGGACGAATTACCATTCTTAAAAGGCGATTTTGTGCGCATCGACGGAATAAATGCTGTGGTTGTTGGAAATGAAGACGATGAAAACATTCCACACGATTATATCGCAGTATTTTTTGGTTCTGAGATAGCCAAACGGGAATCGGAAGGTGGCGAAGGAAACGGTAGGCCCGTGGTTTGGGTCGTTCCTATTGATGTATGTGAAGATGGTTTGGATCCTGAATATCTGGAAGAAGATTAACATTGAGCAAGGGATTCCATCTTTCTAGAAAGAGATGGAATCCTTGTCTAACAAACGACAATCATTCATTTTCTTCCTCGTTCAGCTTTAAACGCGGTAATTCTTTGGTAGTTTTGGCTCCAAGTTTCCGAATGGTTTCTGCCCTTCTAACCAGATTCCCACTCCCCAGATACAACTTGTTTGAGGCAAGGTCGTAGATTTTACGGGTGCTTTCAAGACTTTTTCCGATTGATTCCATGTCCTCTATAAATGTTACGAATTTGTCATACAAGGCACCACTTTGACGGGCAATTTCAATGGCATTCCTGGTTTGGTTTTCCTGCTGCCAGATCGAAGCGATGGTGCGCATAGTTGCCAATAACGTTGACGGGCTGACAATTACTACCTTATTATCCCAGGCATACGAGAACAAATCCTGATCTTCCTGAACCGCAATGCTGAAAGATGATTCGATGGGAACAAAAAGCAATACGAAGTCCGGGCTATTGAAGTTGGGCGAATGCTGGTAGTGTTTTTCACTCAGTATCTTAATGTGACTTCTCATGCTGAATAAATGCTCCTTCACAAAAGCAGACCGGTCCCTCTCGTTATCCGAATTTACCAGTCGTTCGTAGGCTACAAGGGAGACCTTAGAATCGACAACGATATGTTTTTGATCGGGCAAGTGAATCACTATATCGGGCTGGAATCGTTGGCCATTTTCTGAGAAAACACTTTCCTGTTTCTGGAATTCACGTCCTTCGGTCAGCCCTGACCGCTCCAGAATACGCTCCAGGATGACCTCACCCCAATTGCCTTGTTTTTTAACGTCGCCTTTCAGCGCTTTGGTCAGGTTGTTGGCTTCATCGCTGATCTTCATGTTCAGATCGTGAAGCTTCTTAAGTTCAGCTTTTAAGTCGGTTTGGTCTTTCAGTCCTTTTTCATAGGTATCTTCCACTTTTTTCTCAAATAACTGTATCTTTTCTTTCAGCGGAAGGATTAAATCGCTAATGCTTTTCTGATTTGATACTGAAAAATCCACTGTATTCTGTTTCAATATTTTGGTGGCAATATTCTCAAATTCAGTAGTAAATTTTTGTTGAAGGGCTTCCATCTCCTTCTTCTGTAATTCCAGTTTCTCCTGAAGGTTTCTGAAATCGGCTTCTGCTCTTGCCAGTTGCTGTCTTTGAATTGAATTTTCAGTCCGAAGCGCCTCAATTTGCATGATTGATTCTTCCCGTTCTTTCTGTAAGGTTTGGTTGCGGTCTTCAAAGACTAATTTTCCCTTCTCCAGTTCGAACTTCTCCTGATTGAATTGTTGTTCCGTTAGTAACTTTTCGTGCTCAGATTCAGATTGTTGTTTCCGAAGTTTCGATTTCAGGATAATAAAGGCAAGGATGAACCCAAAGCAGGAGCCAGCTATTAGAAATAAATATTCCATCGGTATGATTTTTAATAAATATAAGAAAAAGAATGAGTAAAAGGTTCATTAATGTTGAAAAGCTTTTGGGTAAAATGTCAAAAGGTTGAATGTTTAAAAAATTATTGGCTACTTTGTTTAATCAAATGAATCAAGGATTATGCATGTAAAGATTGAAGAAAGCTGGAAGCAACAGCTTCAGGAAGAATTTGAAAAACCTTATTTTAAGCAACTTACCGAATTTGTCCGGTCAGAATATGCCAGCCAGAAAATATATCCACCGGCAAAGTTGATTTTCAATGCCTTTGAACAATGTCCGTTTGACCGGGTGAAAGTGGTCATTCTGGGGCAAGATCCTTATCATGGACCCGGACAGGCGCATGGACTATGCTTTTCGGTGAACGATAGGGTAGATTTTCCACCCAGCTTACGGAACATCTTCAAGGAGATTCAAGCGGATACCGGAGCGCCCATTCCCACGAGTGGCAATCTGGAGCGTTGGGCCAGGCAAGGGGTATTGTTATTGAACGCCACCCTGACTGTTCGGGCACACGAGGCTGGGTCACACCAGAAAAAGGGCTGGGAACAATTTACCGATTCGGTGATTCATCTGGTAGCCGATCGTTTGGAACATGTCGTTTTTATCCTTTGGGGAAATTACGCGATCAGCAAAGGCGAATTCATAGATCCGACCAAACATTTAATTCTGAAGTCAGTCCATCCATCCCCATTGTCTGCGAGTCGGGGTTTCTTTGGAAATCATCAATTCTCAAAAGCTAATAAGTATTTGATTGAGAATGGGAAAGAACAGGTAAAATGGTGAGCTGATTTTTTGAATTATCCTATTTATTTTTGATCAATAATCATAGAAGTGAACCATCTGTCTATTGTACCCTGCAAAAATGCCAACACCATTCTGTATGTTTGAATATACTTCTACAACTGAAGAAAAAGGATTGCTCAGGTTCACAACCTGTTTAATATAGGATTTTTCATATTTGTAATAATCTTCGCTCATGCCAACCAATTCCAGCCAATATTCTTCCTTGTAACTTGTATCGCCATTTTTATTCAGAACAGGAAGGTAATCAACGAAAAGATCAGCTTCTGTGCTTGAATTAAACTCTCCAAGCACATTATAAGTGTCTCTGGAAACATTGCTGAGCAAATTGCTATTGGCGAAAATCATTCCCTCCAGAAACGCATCAGGACTTCTGTAATTTACGATAGTTACTTTTATTTCCGGATTAACAATGTTTGCATATACATAATAGGTTAGCTGATATTTGTCTGCAATTTTCAGCAACAGTCCATTAAGCTCAAAACTGTTATAACTTTTCCCAATTAAGGATGAAAGCTCCTGAAGAAAAGCTTCCGATATTCCCTTTTCCCTTAATGTTGTTATAGTCTGCTCCGTAACGGAATATCTTTTATATCCCCAGTCAGTGTTAAATGAATAAAACCTGAATCGCACAAAAGTTGGTTGATTACTTGCTGAAATATTCAGGCTAAAAGGAACTACATCATAGTCACTCAAATTAGGGTTTGAAAAATAAGTCGTCCTCTGATTGGTAATTTTCACAGATGAGATATTTACCGAACCTGGAATTGAGCTTTTAGCTGTAATTATTTTTGAATTGGCTTTAATAATGATCTGATATTGAATTTCCTTTACTGGGCGCTTATCAGCATAGTAAATCCCTTCCCCTTTGTATTTCAGGTGAATAGTATCGTTATTTTCAGCAACAATATCAACCGAAGCATCATCAACAACCGGATCAGTTTGATCGCTAAATGATTTTACTCTGGTTAAACTTATCTGCCAGTCTTCGTCCTCTGAGAATAAACAATTGACCACAGTCGTCTGATCTGATTTTTCGAAAGGTATCACGAGATCTTTGATACAGGAGACCATACTAATTAACATTACAATAATGATATATTTCTTCATTATACTTTTCTTAAAAACTGATTCTGTAACTGATTGACGGGATTATCGGGAACAGTGAAAACTGTTTCAATCCGATTGAACCATCTGGTTTTGTTTTAGTAAAAACCAGATAAGGATTTTGTCGTGAATAAACATTGTAGATGCTTATAGACAAAGTATGTTTTTTCCCATACGACTCCCATTCTTTGGAGAGACTAAGATCCATTCTGTGATAGGCAGGTAACCGAATTCCGTTTACCTTAGGATAATACTGAATCCGGCTGTTATCGATCGCGTTGCCAGTAAAGAAATCCTGAATGCGGTATTTCAGATTTCCAGGAAAGCCCTGAAAATCCAGACCAGAGAAAGTTGCAGGTGCACCTGACTGATAGGTCCATGTTGCCGTTGCTGACCAGTATTTGTTCAGGTTATAAATTATGCCCAGATCAATTTTGTGTCTTCGGTCGTATTGATAGGGATACCAGCGGCCTTGATTTATTTCTTCAAATTTTCGTTCATTCCAGGCAAGAGTGTATGCTGCCCATGAGGTAAATTTCGAAGAGCTATACTTGATATCTGTTTCTGCTCCCCAGCAACGCCCCTTACCTGTAGAAATCTTCTGTTCCCAATTCTGGTCAACATCGAGTAACCCATTTCCTTCAGTAAAAGAGATCACATGATCCAGGGTTTTATAATAACCCTCAACTGAAAGTTTGAGTGACGGGCGAATGGATTGCTTATAACCTAAAGAAAAGATTGCTGAAGTTTCAGGGTGGATTATTTTTGTTGATGGTACCCAAATATCAGTTGGCATACCTATGTTGCCATTAGATAAAAGATGGATGGCTTGTGTCATTACTGCATAAGAAGCCTGAAAGCTGGCGTTTTCACTTTTTTTGAAGGTAAAACTTAAACGTGGTTCGATGGCAAAATAGGTTCTTTCATCGCGAATCGAACAAAACGAATTTCGTAAACCAGTTCTAATGCTGAAGTGTTTCCCAAGTTCAAATCTTTTATCCAGATAGAAACCGTAGTCCAAACTTGAAATTTCTCCACTTGAAAATACATCTGTTTGTCCATTCTTTCCAACTTGTTGTTCACCTGGCAAATAATTGCTTGCAGACATGAAAAGACCAAATTGGAAAGGCTGGTTAGAATTCCCATAAATGTCTACATCTGTTTTGAGTCCAATGGTTCTTATCTGAGATTGATATTCAAGACTGAAAGCATTTTTTGTTTCATTTTCGCCCCTTTTTACCACATTACTTCCAGTGAATAAATTGCCATAATTGAAAATACTTCCGCTTAAGGTGGTATTTAGAAAAAGTCTGGAATTAAATTGAGTATTTAGTTTTAAAGCCGACATCACATTTCCCCAATGCATTGAACCATTGGTGTTTTGATTTTCCTCACCGTCAATTGTTGTAACATGATTGCTGTAATCAATAGCTAATTTGTCATTACCAGAGTAAAAACTCCAAAAGAGATGATTGTTTTTATTCAGTTTTAGATTTATTTTTGCGTTAATATCGTTAAAACTATATGCAGGAGTGACTTTTTCATCCATATTTTTCTGGGCTATTCCTGCAACTCCTTTAAAAATCAGATCAAGTAAGGTTCTACGGATTGAAAACAAATAGGATGATTCGCCTTTTTTGATCGGTCCTTCTGTAGTAAACTGGCTTGAAATCAATCCCAGATTAATACTTGTTTCACGTTTATATTTGTTCCCGTCCTTCATCCGTATATCAACCACTGATGAAAGCCTTCCGCCATATCTAGCAGGAAATCCGCCTTTATAAAAATCTAAACTATTGATGGCCTCCGGGGTAAAAACAGAGACAAAACCAAACAGATGAGAAACATTATAAAGTGGAACATCATCGAGTAGAATCAGATTTTGATCGGGACTGCCTCCGCGAACAAAAATCCCGGCGCTGCCTTCATTGCCCTGTTGAACCCCCGGTAGAATCATCAGGCTTTTCATCACATCTTTTTCACCCATCAATGAGGGCAATTTGCTCAATGTTTTTGCCGAAACTTTAACATGACCCAGGTCATCATTCTCAAAGAATGTCTTTGATGAGTTGCCTTTTACAACTATTTCATTCAGCGTATTGTTTGATTTCAGGGCGATAGCAAGCAAGGTGTCACATTTTATACTGATCATTTTTGTTTGTGGTTCGTATCCCACAAACGATATTTTTAATGTAACCGATCCTTCGGGAAAAGTCAAGCTGAAAAAACCAAATCGATTGGTGCTGGTTCCAATGCCTGTATTTTGTTCAGAAAGGTTTGCAGCATACAAACGTTCACCAGTTAGAGAATCCGTAATATAACCCGAAACTGTATGGCGTTGCTGAGCAAACAATGAAAAAGGGAGCGACGCAACAAGAAGAATTATAAAGAGCCGCATGTTATTTCTTTTGCCAAAGTGGGTACAATAGACTCAACTGAAGCATGTTGTTTCGGTAAATAGATCCTTTGTAATGGTTATCAGCCGCCAAAGTTTTGTTACCAAATCCTTGGTCTTTAAATCCTCTAATGTAATTGACAGACCAGCTCAATTTGTGTTTGGTGCTTCCAAATCCTATTGTCCAGTTAAATTCAGGTTTTTCGTTCACGATTTCATAATTAGTCAGCCATGTCGATTCAATTCCTCCACGGATGAAGAATCTCTTACTAAGAAGGAGTTGCAAATGCAATGGTATCACAATATAATGCAATGGAAATTTATCCCAACCTTCGGTAATTAATGATGAAGGGTAGCCATACCCACTTCCAATCGCCGGATATATTTTATAGCTCTGTTGCATTTCTTTGTATCGGTATATTAAACCTAAATCAGTTGAAAGTCTTCTGAAAATTCCTTTGGTAACAGAAATACCTATCCCAGCCCCGAACCCATTTCTATTTGGTTGTATATATGATGTTGTTGCTGAAGGCATAAACCACGAGCCTTCGGCTGTCAGGCCTAATTCAATTTTGGATTGAGAAAAACCAAATGCTGAAAAACAAACTAATAAAACAACAATAACCAATACTTTATTCATATTTTGATGTTTTGAAAAGGATGATCATTTGTGAAATGACCATCCTTCTATTAATAAATTAATTGATAATTAATTTTAATGGCGTATTCTGATCGAATATTTCCGTTGAGTAGCTATTGCATGAGAAATTATTTATTATTGGACCCGTGTATGTAGAATATACAGGATATGCATAAATTTGAAATCCCCATGTGCCCACAGTAAGGTATACATTTGCAAGCGCAGCTCCATTTACCTGCCACCAAGGTCCTGGTGTCATATTAACAATGTGAGTACTATAACCGCCTTGTATAGGATCGTAATTTCCACCTATATCATAACTAATGTGTTGGTGGTGAAAGTAAGTTCTATAATCATTCCACCATGCGATAAAATGTTGTTGTTCATGAAAATACAAGTAATATTCAACGCCTGTTTGTAAAGTTCCGGTGCCACCATAAGGGTCGATGCCTATCGTAGTAGTAGGTTCGTAATATAAGCTAATTGTGAACCTTACACCATCATTCGTATAACTATTACTTGCCACAGCACCATAATTGACCGGAGTCGTTGATTTTAATTTTTGGAAATGGAATACCCTGACAAGAGAAGTGTCAAAACTTTGGCTATTTTCAATAAAATGGTTCAAAGTATTCACTTTACCGTCTAATACTGCAATTTGAGCATCCTTCTGAAAACGATACAAAACTTTACCAATCTTTATCTGTCCCTCCTTATTCAAAATACAATCCCAGGAATAATTATAAAATGGATAGCACATGGACGAATCCTTCTGGCTAAAATATCCTTTTTTTACTAATTCACTGATAAGACTTTCACCTTCTCGTTGATTTTGAATGCCAGCAAATTTTTCAGAAGATTGAATCCTGAATGATTTTGCTGATTTCAACCCAAGTTGTTTTTCCCAATCAAGTTGTTCCACTTCGGATTTGTTGATCAGCATCTTTTTCAAACTATCCACAACATTCATGTTTTTAACTACCAAATATCCATTTTCGAGATAAACACCTGGATTCCCAACTTTTGCGGCATTTCCATCCGAGAGTGTTTTCAGCTCATCTTTATGACAAGCATTAAATACTGTTAAAACCATAGCAATTACTGCCATAAACATTAATTTTTTCATACTTTTGAAAAGTTTGTGGGAAGTATAGTTCTAGCTATTCTTCCCGGTTATACAAATAATTGTTGTAAACCCGGTTTCTTTTTAAAGGGCCGGGTTTTTCCATTTATTATTTTCGTTAAATCCTTTTAAATACAAATCTTCAACGCACTGTTTCTTCCAGCCGCATTGAAGAAACTTCCGTTGAGATGGATAAACATATTTACTTATATTGATTACCCAAATATGCGAAAGGTAACCCAGTAGATTGTGTTAATTTTTAATTAGATAGCTAATTTGGAATGATTACAGATTATGATTTGCAAAAATAACAACATCTTATAAATCAGTTGTCTGATATTACTGTCTGTTGGAGTGTTTGCTTACGGGATCTTAAGAGGTCGAAGGCGAGTGGTAGAAAACAGAAAAGGTGTAACACGTTTACGCTATACCTTTTCTGTTTATGAGACAGAAGTCTTTTACACTTTGTATATTATCGAGTTGATGTTCATTCCGGCGCCAACCGAGCACAAAATAATGTGATCTCCCGGATTGATTTCCTGTCCGTCCATCCGACCTTTCAAGATGGTGTCGAGCAATGTCGGAACTGTAGCAGTAGATGAATTCCCTAATTTATCTATACTCATGGGCATTATTCCCTCTGGAATATTCTTTTCATTGTATAATTTGAAAACATTCTTAAGGATTGCTTCATCCATTTTTTCGTTGGCCTGGTGAATCAGAACTTTCTTGATGTCGGTCAGATGCAATCCTGCTCTATCGATGCTGTCCTTTACTACTCCGGGAACATAAGTCAGGGCATAAACATACAATTTGTGCCCTGCCATTTTAATAAACTGGTCGTTACCATTTAGTCCGGGATTAAAAGAGTTTCCATTGGTAAGCAAATTCCAGTAATTTACCGAATCAGACCGGCTCGAATGGGACAAGATACCAATAGGTTCTTCACTCTCAACTGCCTCTACAATCGTGGCACCTGAACCATCTGCATAAATCAGCGTATCGCGATCATGAGGATCCGAAATCCGTGAGAGTACATCTGATCCAACAACAACACCCCTTTTTGCCATGCCGCTCCGGATGTATGCATCAGCAGTAATCATTCCCTGTGTCCATCCCGGACAACCGGAAATGATGTCATGGCAAAAACAAGCAGGGTTCATAATGCCTAGTTTGGCTTTCACCTTGTTTGCAAGACTTGGCAGTATATCTACTCTTGTTGATGCCAGATTGACATCCCCAAAATTGTGAGCTACTATAATAAAATCAAGCGTTTCAGGATCGATGTTTGCAGATTCATATGCATCTTTAACAGCCATTGCAGCCATATCCGAATTGTGCAGCTCGTCACTTATCCATCGGCGTTCGCTGATCTTTGTTATTTCTTTGAATTTTTGAATAATTTCGTCATTGCTTTTCTCAAGGGGTTGCTGAGTACTGGGGTCGTAAAAAGTGTAATCCTGGAAAAAATCATTCCCGATTGTACGTGTAGGAAGATAACTTCCTGTCCCAACAATTTTAGTGTATACCCGTTTTGTCATAATTCAATTTTCAGTGGCCTTTGGGACCTTGATAATTATATTGTTTCAGTTCAAATGTATTTCCATCAAAAACCCCGTATGAAAAATAGTGAATCCAGTCGCCCAGATTGATGTAGCGGCTATTTTCACCAATCTGACGGTCGATCATTACATGCCGGTGTCCGAAAATGAAATAATCAATTCTTTCGTTCTTAAGAATTGACTCTGCAAAAATAAACATTCCTTCGTTTATTGTTCCTTTAAAATCTTCACCGATGATACCTTTTGAAATCCTGGAACGTTTGGACCAGTTGTGACCGAACGAAAGGGAAAGGTTTGGATGGATTCGGGCAAACATCCACTGTAGGATTTTGCTTGTAAACATCTTTTTCAGCAGCAAATACCCTTTATCGGACTGATCAAGTCCATCACCATGAGCTAAAAAGAATTTCTTTCCATATAGTTCAGTCCTGAATTCATTTCGATGTAATGTCATTCCCAGTTCGTTGGGCAGGTAATCAAAAACCCAGACATCATGATTACCGGTAAAGAAATGCACCTCGACACCAGAGTCGGCGATTTCTGCAATTTTCCCTAAAGTACGTGTAAATCCTCGTGGAACAACAGTTTTATATTCAAACCAGAAATCGAAGATATCACCCATTAAAAACAGGTGCGAGGCATCGGTCTTTATTTCGTTAAGCCAGTTCACAAAGGCAAGTTCACGCTCTTTGTTATTCTTTAAAGCGGGGGTTCCCAGGTGTACGTCGGATATAAAATATATTTTTTTGTCTTGATTATTCAAAACACTTAGGTTTGGTTCAAAATTACTGCACAAATATAAGTTTTATAATTTAAGAGTTAACAAGTCTTGTCATCGACAAGCTTGCCAATTTTATTGACCGAAATTAATCCTCAACGGGTAAGTTTTCCAATAGCCCGATCAAGGGCAGGTCCCATCAGATTCTTATAAACAATCTGTCTTTCTTTGTCGAGAATATAATTTGAAGGAATCGACTGAACATTATAATAATTTGTGGCTTTAACACTTCCTTTCATATCTCCCACATTGATCCAGGAAAGACCATCTTTCTCAATAGCGTTTATCCAGGTGCTACGGTCGGTATCCACACTTACCTGATAAATCTCCAGCCCTTTTGATTTGTATTTATTGTATAGTTCAACAAGCGCTTCATTCTGTATGCGTGAATCACGGTTTAAAGCAGACCAGAATTGAATCAACACGATTTTCCCGGCTAATGACGATAAGGCAATTTCGCGTCCATTGTTGTTTGGCAGGATGATTTCAGGAGAATTCACACCGTTTTTTGCAATAAACTGTTGTAGTTTATTGTTTTTTTCCTCCATCATCAATCGTTGTGTGTTCGCATAAAGGGCCTTTACATGTTCTGATTTAGGAAAGAAGGAATTTAGCGCTGATGCAGCAACTTTAAGTGACTGAAGATCCTGAACGACATAATTTGAATCATCAAATTTCTGATACAAAGCTAATACTGATGCCATTGAAAAGGGGTGCTTCTGAACGAAATCAGTTGAATATTTGATTTGACTTTGTTTGATAAAGTACAATTCCTGGTTCCATTTGATAACTGTGTCACGGTATTCTGCATGCGATCTGAAAACATTCACCCGGCTACTGATGGAATCGAGTTTGTGTTTGGTTTTTGTAAGCTTGTTGTTTAATTCCTGAACCAGCATCGAACCCGGAGAACCTTCAACAATATAGTCTCTTGAAAAATTGGCGGCATCACCATAAACTTTTATTTTTTCAACGGTATCGACCAATAAGGTTACAAAATTCTTATTGGTTAGCCGAAGCAAGTAGAAATTAGGATAGCCAATCCTTCCTTCGAATTTAAAGGAACCATCCTTCCCTAATTGAACCGAATCAACCGGAATGCTTGAAGCAACCTTTAATTCTTCCAGACACAAATATTTGCCCTCTGCATTGGTTATTTTTCCAGTGATAACGAACCCATCCGGCTTTTTACAAGCGAAAGTAAATGCTGCAATTACGATTACTATCGAAAATATTTTTTTCACAGTAACTATTTTTAATCCATATCGGGCATAAAAATAATAATTTCGGCACGATAAAGAACCTCTTCGGCCAAGTTTTGAAACATACCTTATGTTTTGGTGTTTTAATGGGATCGATAATCATGAAATAGTTAATTTTGAACACGAATTTCAAAGCACATACAGGTGAAGATACACAGGAATCTGAATAATTTTTATGCGAACAACCCGGTTCTGACCGTGGGTACTTTTGATGGCGTTCATTTGGGACATCAAAAAATTATTGCCCGAATGATCGATCTGGCGAAGAAATCAAATGGAGAATCAATTATTTTCACTTTCGATCCACACCCCCGAAAAGTGGTATCTGCCGATGAGAAAAGCCTTCGTTTGTTGACCACAATGGACGAGAAGATTGCTTTGTTTGAACAATCCGGAATCGATCATCTGATTATCTATCCGTTTACTGCTGAATTTGCCGGGTTAACCTATGAGGAATTTGTTGAAAATATCCTGGTTAGGCAGATTCACACTAAATTGCTTGTAGTGGGATACGACCATAAATTTGGGAAAGACCGTCAGGGTGGCTTTGAATTTCTGAAACAATGCGCTGATCGGCACAAATTTCAAATTGAAAAGCTGGATGTACTTCTCTTAAATGAATCTAATGTCAGTTCAACCTTGATACGCGAGGCAATTCAACAGGGCGACATAGAGACTGCAAACTTATTTTTGGGTTATCGGTTTTCTCTGCATGGCACAGTTGTGGAAGGGCAAAAGCTTGGACGGCAGATTGAGTTCCCAACGGCCAATATTGAAGCTTCCGATCCGGATAAGATTGTACCCGGATATGGGGTTTATGCTGTACAGGTAAAGATTCAGAATCAAATCTACATCGGCATGCTTAATATCGGCAGCCGTCCGACTATAAACAACAATGCCGATCATAGAAGCATAGAAGTTCATCTGTTCGATTTTGACTCGGATATTTATGGCGAATACGTTGAACTTATCTTTTACAGGAAACTGAGAGAGGAACAAAAATTTGAATCCTTAGATGCACTAAAGACACAACTCTTTCGGGATAAAGAAGATACAATAAATTATTTCAATACAGTGAAGGATGATACTTCCGAATAAATTATTTATATGAGCAGTTTACTGATCCATAATATCAAATTAGTTCGATTGATTTGATTATCTTTGACCACAAATATTAAACTTCAGAAATGACAACAAAAACATTGGAACAGTTGGTCTACAAAGTGGCCGATATATCGCTTGCTGCATTTGGACGGAAAGAAATTGAAATCGCCGAAAAAGAAATGCCCGGGTTAATGGCAATCCGAAAAAAATATTCAGCTTCAAAACCGCTGAAGGATGCCCGAATTATGGGTTCTCTTCATATGACCATACAAACTGCGGTATTGATCGAAACACTCGTCGAACTTGGCGCTAAAGTGCGTTGGGCAAGCTGCAATATTTTCAGTACCCAGGATCATGCTGCTGCGGCAATTGCTGCTGCGGCAATACCAGTTTTTGCCTGGAAAGGTGAATCATTGGCCGAATACTGGTGGTGTACTGAGCGTGCCCTTGATTTTGGAAACGGAGATGGACCAACCTTGATCGTTGACGATGGCGGCGATGCAACCATGATGATCCATATTGGCTATGAAGCTGAAAAAAACAATTCAATTCTCGATAAACCGGTTGAGGCCGAAGACGAACGCGAACTTCATGCCTGCCTGAAAGAAGTTCTGGCCTATGATCCGCAACGCTGGACACGCCAGGTGCCTTTGATCAAAGGTGTTTCAGAAGAAACCACCACTGGAGTCCATCGTTTATACCAGATGATGAACGAAGGGAAGCTTTTATTTCCTGCCTTCAATGTGAATGATTCGGTAACGAAATCAAAATTCGATAATCTGTACGGTTGCCGTGAATCGCTTGCCGATGGTATTAAACGTGCCACAGATGTGATGATTGCCGGGAAAGTCGTAATCGTTGCCGGTTACGGTGATGTTGGCAAAGGATGTTCACATTCCATGCGTAGCTATGGTGCACGGGTCATTGTCACCGAAATCGATCCGATCTGCGCCCTCCAGGCAGCAATGGAAGGATTCGAGGTAAAAACAATGGACGAGGCCGTATCAGAAGGAAACATTTTTGTTACTACGACAGGAAACAGAGATATTATTACCGGAGAACACATGGCAGCTATGAAAGATCAGGCGATCATTTGCAACATTGGCCATTTTGACAACGAAATTCAGGTTGCCCGTCTCGAGAACTGGCCTGGAATCAGCAAAACGAATATCAAACCTCAGGTCGATAAGTACACTTATTCAGATGGTCATTCGATCTTCCTTCTTGCTGAAGGCCGTTTGGTGAACCTTGGTTGTGCTACAGGTCATCCTTCGTTTGTGATGTCGAACTCTTTTACCAATCAGACTTTGGCGCAAATTGAACTATGGCAAAAGGATTATAAAGTAAATGTCTATCGATTACCTAAATACCTGGACGAAGAAGTTGCCCGCTTACATTTGGAACAACTAGGGGTAAAACTGACTGTTCTTAGCCAGGAACAATCAGAATATCTGGGGATACCGGTTGAAGGCCCATACAAACCTGATCATTACAGGTATTAAAATAAAGAAAAAAGGAATTGGGAAAAAGAAAAATAATCTGTTGTAATACGCTGAATAATTATTACAGAACAAAGTTATAAAAATTAAAAGGGAGCTTAATTGGCTCCTTTTTAATTTTTATAACTTTGGGTTTCTCTTTTGGATTAAATTCGTTGAAGATGAGCCAGAATCAGAACATACAAATCAACGAAGAAGAGTATATCATTGGACTCTTTCGAAACGAATATCCTGATTTTCCCAAAGGAAAGTTGCTTAAAACTGAATCGCCCGATTTTATCCTGAAGGATTCTGCTAAAACAGCCATTGGAATAGAACTCACCAAACTTCACGGGCCTGTCAGCAATAAAGATAACACTCCTTTTACAAGCAAGATCCGCGGATACCAAACACCTGAATTTACCAGAGAAAATATTGAATTTACAATTAATGCAAAGGACGTTAAGCTACCCATTTACAAGCAGAAAATGCTGAACCAGATTTGGTTACTGATTATTGCCGATATCATTGAAATCCCAGTTTCATTTAACTTGTCCAACAAACTTAAAAACTGGAATTTTTTCTCAGGGTTTCACAGGGTATTTCTGTTTGAACTGAAAACACGTAAAGTGTTTGAACTGAATCTATCCTATTAACCCGGGTTCAATCCGGACTTCAGGAGATTTCAAAATTACCCTATTACACCATTGTATGAAAAGGGATTGAGAGGGGATCAATAGGGGTTTCCTTTTCTATATTTGTACTATGATTGATCTATATCTGTACTAAAACCTGAATCTTTGTATAGATATAGATCAATCATAGATTAAGTCATGAAGCGCAGATACGACCTTAATACGACCTTATTACGAATAGATCGAAGGCCGAAACTTATAATAACAGAAGCAGGAGATTTCCGAAAGGATTTAATACAGAAATGGGGAACCAATAATAGCACAACTGATCAGAGTACCAGTCCCACCATTTCCTAATGTAATGCTTTTGAAATTAGGGCGACCAATAAATGAAACTGACCGTTCAGAATATTAATTTCTGACCCCGATTCGGCCTCCAATAAATGAAGTGCGGTATTGTTTCAGCGGTTCGCTGGCCGGCCCCTTTATCGGACTGCCGTTCCCCCCGAAAAGAATGAACTGAGAGCCGCATTTGGGACAGGTAGCAATTCCACTTCCATTAGCCGTGACCCTGATTAAGGATGAGACTTCTTTTGTACAAGTAGCATCATAGGCATAAAAAGGATTATCACTATCAACAAGGTCTTTGAAAATAATAATTCCACCATAACCTGCATAAGGGAAAAAGGCAGATCCCCCCGGAATGTTGAGCTCTATGTAATTGGTAGGATTGAAATCCATGTTGACAACAATATAAGGGACTACGGATGTATAATCTTTTTTACAGCTGTTGGTGCCGACAATAAAAAAGAAGCAAAATAAAACTGTTTGAAATACTCTTCGCGGAAATTGAACCATTTTATCTATCTTTATTCCATTATACAACAAAGAAAAGCACAAATTATTTTATTTAGCGATAAAAATTTAAAGATGAAAGATTATTATTTTCTCCTCATAGCTGTAGCTCTTTCAATTTTTGCTGCAATTAAGCAGAATATGAAAAAGTCGGAAGATATAAATCCTGTCGCGGGAAAACCTGAAAGACCAGGGAATTATTTTCTGGACCAATTGATGGGTGAAGGTTTTTGGGATGAATCAAACGTTATTGCTTCACCGCCCAAACATGCAAATCCCGCTCCACCGCCTCCTTCTTCAGGAATAAGCAAAGACAATAATTCCGGTGAACTTTATCACCCCGGATTCAAACGTACCTTGCCAGACCTTCAAAAGAGAACTATTCCGACGACGGTGAGAAAACCAGTTGACCGAAAGCTTGAAGCTGAATCTGAAACTCCAGATACAACTGGTTACCTGGAGGATTTTTCATTGAGGAAGGCATTTGTTTATTCTGAAATCCTGACCCGGAAATACGAATAAGGCATTTAGAAACATTAATTATCTTGAATGTTTTAAATCAGCACAATAACGGTAATGCTTCGTTAAGTTGAACTAATCCTTCTGAAACTTTCAGTATACAGTTGATTAATTGTTTTTTAAAACATACCTGTTCGTAAAGATTAAAAAAATTGATTAAATTTGTGACACAAAAGAGTTTCGCAATGGTCGAAATTCTTTTTTGCTTTAATAACGTTTTTATAAAAAGAAGAAAAACATGCTTAAGGTTACATATATTACAGAAGAAGGTTTGCGGAAGATGAAAGACGAACTGGATCGAATGACCAAGATTGAACGTCCTGCAATATCTAAAGCTATTGGCGAAGCCATCGAAAAAGGTGACATTTCGGAAAATGCCGAATATGATGCCGCAAAAGATGCCCAGGGTATGCTCGAAGCCAAAATTGCCGTATTAAGCAGTAAAATTGCCTCTGCCCGCATTATTGATGAATCAAAGATTGATACTTCCTCTGTTCAGATGCTGAATAAGGTTACTATTCGCAACAAGATGAACAATGCCACCATGCAGTACATCATTGTCTCGGAACCGGAAGCTGATCTGAAACTCGGTAAAATATCCATTCAGACCCCAATTGCCAAAGGATTAATGGGTAAAAAACTTGGTGATATCGTTGAGATTCAGGTTCCTTCGGGAAGAATAGAATTTGAAATCATTGACATTGCAATGTAATACCATTCAGAAATGGCCAGTATCTTCACCAAAATCGTAAACGGAGAAATTCCTGCCTTTAAAGTGTCCGAGGATGAAAATTTTCTTGCCTTCCTGGATATCTTCCCGGTAACGAAGGGTCATACATTGGTGATCCCAAAGAAAGAGGTTGATTACCTGTTTGATCTGGATGACGACACCTACACCGGATTGCAGTTGTTTGCCAAAAAAGTGGCAAAAGGCATTCAGAAAGCTATTCCATGCCAGAAAGTCGGAGTTATGGTTTTGGGCCTCGAAGTTCCTCATGCTCATATTCATTTGGTACCCATGCAAACCGAAGCTGACTTGCTTAATTTCACAAAAAAAAGGTCCTTCACAAAAGAAGAAATGGCTGAAATTGCCGTTGCTATTGCCAGAGAAATTAGTTAGGTGTAAATTTCTGCACGTTCCGCACGTTCCGCAATTCCGCATGTTCGCATGTTCGCACGTTCGCATTTTTACTCAATACAATATTCGGTTTATACGATTACCCCATTTACCCCATTTCCGCAGTTCAGGGATTTGAACACGGATGACATAAATAAATAAAATAAATGGAACACGGATGACACGGATTGTACGGATTTACACTGATCTTTTTTATCCGTGGTCATCCGTCCAATCCGTGTCATCCGTGTTCTATTTATATCTCCCTTGCTCCTTGCCCCTTGCCCCCTAGAAATAGTGTGGTTTGGTATATTTTCGCCTAAACAGGTTGAAATCATATCCAATCAGAATCTCATAGGTTCCCACCTGGAACTTACGAATATCCTGAAATACGGCATAGTCGGCAGCAAAACCAATCCTCAGATTATTGGCAAAGCTATACTGGCCCGATAAACAAAACGATCCGTTACTGCGAATGTTGCCTCCAAACTGAAGGTTACCAGGCATATACAGGATAGCGGCTGCATCCACATAAACCGGCTGTCCAACCGTACCTACCAACAGTATGTTTGGACGAAGGCGCATGTCTCCGACCAGTTTAAATACGTATCCTCCCGTCAGATATAGGGTTTTAAGCTCCGACAACGAGGAAAACCATTCACGGTTTACTTTAAAGGTATTGCTGATAATCTGGGGGGCCGAAAGGCTCACATATAAGTTCTCGTTATAAAACAAGGCCCCCAGACCAAAAGCTGTCATGAAATAATTATGAACATCCAGTAGAAACTGCGAATCTGTTATTAAATCAGGATACAATTGATAATCGGTTAAGTTGTTACTGTAATTTATAACCCCAGCCCGAAACCCAAAACGCAAATAATTATACATATCGAGTCGTATCTGGTACGAATAATCACCGGTGAGAATTAATTCCTTCTCCCTTCCTACATTCAACTGCTGAATATTCAGGCCGAAACCGCTTCTCTGGTCCTTGATGGCCGTAAAATAGGAGAATTGCTGCGTCACAGGCGCCCTGCTGATTCCCACATAGTTGATGCGCGTTAAAGCCAAAAGACCCGCCTTATCCCAAAGACCCACATAGGCTGGATTCAAAGTCTGCATATTGGTGATATACTGAAGCGGCAAACCCCAGATATACTCATAGCTCTGCCCAATCCCCTGCCTGACCGAACACAGCAGCAGAAATAAAATCAGCACAGCAGTATGTAATCTGTTTTTAATCATCAATATCATTTACCATTTATCATTTACTATTTACCTATTTGCCATTTACCATTTACCTATCTTGATAAGGCTAATAAGTTCGTAGGATAAGGGGTTCTACAATGCTACTAATAGGTTTGCCAACAAAATGTAAGGTATCTCGAAACCCGAAACCCGTAACCCGCAACTCTTTCTCCCCTTCTCCTGTTCTCCTGTCCCCTTGCCTATTCGTGTAATTCGTTTTAATTCGCGTAATTAGTACGACACAAACACAAAACTCTTCCTGACTTCCCCATTTCCAAGCTGGAGCACATAAAAATATGTACCTGGTTCTACCCTTCCATCAGGCGCAGTCGGAACTGATTTGTTCGACGTTCTTCCATCCCACCAGGCCTGATCAAAAGTCTTCCAGTATACCAGGTTTCCGTAGTAATTCTTTTCATAGAGCTTATTGCCCAGCTGATCAAAAATATACATCCTGGCATTCGGATAACTTTCCATACAGAAGATATTAAAATAGTCATGAACATTATCCCCGTTTGGAGAAAAGGCATCCGGGATAAATAACTCGCAATCATTCAGCGGATCGAGGTAATCCGGTATGCCATTATGGTTTGAATCATCGTCCCACCAGATTCCATCCCCGTTATGATCTTCATAAATAGTAAGCTCACCGTCACCATCATCATCAGGATCACGCCAGTCAGGAATACCATTCCCATCCGTATCCTGCAATGGAGATCGGCTTCCGAGCATATTGGTTGCCTGAGAATCGCACCTAATAACGCTGTCAAAAGCATCATCCAGACCATCGCCATCCGAATCTTTTCCCGTCAGCACGAAATCAGGATGACCGTCATGATTGGCATCATTGCCTTCGATGTAATCAGGCACCCCGTCATTATCCGAGTCGGTATCCAGGAAGTCCGGGATACCATCCTTATCAGTATCAACCGGGATGAGCTTTGTGCCTCCATGGGCAGGATCATAAGCAAAGTCGACCCCGATAAGTGGTCCGGATTGATTGACAATTCCTGTTGGATGAATGTAACCTGAACCACTTACCTGAGCTTCAATGTTATCCACTATTCCATCGTTGTCCGAATCAATGTCCAGGTAATTCGGATGCCCGTCGCCATCGCTGTCGGTGGTTCTCCAATCCTGACCAAGCAGCACTTCATCCACATTCAATATACCGTCTCCATCCGCATCCTGATCTGCAACATCCGGAATGCCGTCACCATCAAAATCAGCTTCCATATAGAGCGATACTGTCGCCGTGTCTCCCTGGTAATGATTTGCGTCATAAATGGCATACTTAAACCGGTCAATCCCTGAATAACCTATAGCGGTGATGACATACTGGAAAGTTCCATCCGGATTGATAATCAGACTTCCATATTTGGGCGCTTCTACCGGATTGACATCTATATAAAACGGATCACCTGCCTTGTTCTTCCGGTCATTAGCAATTAGATTGCCACTGGGAACATTACAAACCACTACAAAGGTATCATTCACTGCAACGGGCGGATAAACCGGAGGAGGCAGAACAATTGTCTTCTTCGTTGGACAATCATTGGCATCCGTAACAGTAACCTGGTAATTCCCGTTATTCAGGTTGGTGATCTTACTACCCGTCGCGCCGGCAAAGCCAATGGAAGCATCAGGAAGCCACACATACTGATAATCAGGGGTGCCACCGGTGACAGCCAAATCAATAGAACCTTTAGTTTGCGATTTCAAATCAATCGGGATATAACTATAGTCAATCACAATCGGATCTGGCTGAGCGACTGTAACTGACGGATATTTATCTGATAGACAGTCATTGGCATTTAGCCACAGGTTTGTATAGGTACCTGCTGCAGCTTTAACCATGGCCTTTAGATTGGTAACACTGACATTGTCAAACTGACCGCTATCGTAAAAAATCGTATACGATCCATCCGGAACACCGGTAAAGTAGATCGTAAAGCTGCCCTTTCCATCATAGCAAAGACAATTTTGAATTTCTCCCACCGGAATCAGCATCGTTGGAGCAGGAGGAATGGCCGGAACCGATTTCCAGGTGGTATCCGATTCACATCCCGTGAATTTATTCCGAACTCTGAAAATATATACGTTGGTTTTTAAACCAGGGAATACAGGTGAGGCCTGAGGAACACCTCCATCAATACTGTATTCAAATTCTGCTCCAGATGGTTGTGTGATAGTCACTGTCCCATCCGGGTTATTGCATTTTGGATTTTGCGTGACTGAGACTACAGGTTTTGGGGGAGTGAGGGGCTGCGTATTAATCACTACATCTACTGTGCCCGGTGAAGTACAACCGGCCTCATTGGTTATTGTGTAATTATAGGTGCCGGCAACCAGACCGGAGATTGTCAAAGTGTCGCCTGTACCCGCAATCGTGCCTGGATTGATGATCCAGTTTCCTGATGGTAAGCCACTTAAAAAGACAGAGCCAGTAGGCTTTGAACAGGTTGGTTGAACGATTGATCCTATCAGAGCTACAGATAGAGTCGGCGGCTGAACAATTATTACAACATCATTAGATGCGGCAGAGGTACATCCTGCTGCATTTGTTACCTTAAAATTATAGGTTCTGCCTGCAACTAAGTTTGAAATTATTGTGCTTGTACCTGTGCCTGTTACCC
>DIZL01000019.1:0-9599 GCA_002429385.1 Prolixibacteraceae bacterium UBA6029
TGCGTAACATGTTTATATTTAGGTATTTCAATATTTTGGCTAAAGTAGCAAATTCACTCCCTGTCATATTCACATTGTGGCTATTAAAAATAGCTTTCCACTCGCAATGACGGTCTTCCTTCAATTGTTTTCTTAACTAAACGACATTGATTTATTATTTACCATTTACCTATTTACCATTTACCCGTCATGCTGTCCCGATATCTATCGGGACAGCATGTCGTTCCGTTTCCTCCAGTTCCTTTTTACCCGTTACCTGTAACCTGCAACCCGTAAATCTTTCTCCCTTCTCCCTTCTCCCTTCTCCCTTCTCCCTTCTCCGTTTCCTATCCGTGTAATTAGTAGGACACAAACACCGTGTTCTTCCTCACTTCACCATTTCCAAGCTTGAGTAAATAAAAGTATGTGCCAGGCTCTACCATGCCGGTGATGGTAACCGCCGAACGGTTGGTTGTTCTTCCGTCCCACCAGGCCTGATCAGGAGTCTTCCAGAATTCCAGGTTCCCGTAGTGATCCTTTTCATAGAGTTTATTCCCTATCTGATCAAAAACATACATCCTGGCATTGGGATAGTTTTGCATACAGTAGATCATAAAATAGTCATGAATATTATCCCCGTTCGGGGAGAAGGCATCAGGGATAAATAACTCGCAATCGCTCAGAGGATCGAGGTATTCAGGTATCCCATTGTGGTTTGTATCATCGTCCCACCAGATACCATCCCCGTTTAGATCTTCATAAATAGTAAGCTCACCGTCACCATCGTCATCAGGATCGCGCCAGTCAGGAATATCATTTCCATCCGTGTCCTGCAATGGAGAATGGCTCCCTGCCCCGGTCATATTCGTAGCCGGTGAAGTACATTTATCGAAGATGTCAAATCCGTCATCCAGACCATCGGCATCTGTATCTTTACCGGTCAGCACGTATTCAGGGTGGCCATCATGATTTGGATCATTACCTTCTATGTAATCCGGAACACCGTCATTATCCGAATCGGCATCCAGGAAGTCCGGGATTCCATCCTTATCGGTATCAACCGGTTTAAGCTTCTTGCCACCATGCGCAGGATCATAGGCATAATCAACCCCGAATTGATTGACTATTCCTGTTGGAGGAAGATATCCATCCGTAGGTTGTGGTTCCACGTTATCCACTATTCCGTCGTTATCTGAATCAATGTCCAGGTAATTGGGGTGTCCGTCGCCATCGCTGTCAGCAGTTTTCCAATCCTGGCCTGGCAAAACTTCATCTACATTCAGTATACCATCGCCGTCAGCATCCTGATCGATGTCATCCGGGATACCATCCCCATCAAAATCAGCTAGGATATGAATCGAAACCAGGGCGGCGTTGCTCAGATTCTTTTTGGTATCGGAAATCACATACCGGAAGGTATCACTACCCGAATAGCCGGGTTCAGATACGTATTCAAACGCTCCTGACTGGTCCGGATTTAAGGTAACTGTCCCGTGTGACGGGTTACGCGCCAAGGTGAGCTCCAGAAAGATCTGATCATTTTCAGGATCAGTATCTTTCCCGTATCCGTTATCGCTGAACAGATTTCCGCTCACCCCACTGCATAGGGCATTGAAGTCATCGTTCATGGCAACGGGCGGAAAGTCGGGCGGAGGCATAATTATCGTCTTCTCCTTTTGGCAACCGTTGGCGTCCGTAACGGTTACAAGGTATAAGCCGTCATTAAGGTCTGTGATCGTGCTGCCTGTTGCACCGTCAAAGCCGATCGCTGCATTGGCATGCCACAGGTATTTATAATCAGGATTACCGCCTTCAACATTCAAATCGATGGATCCTTTGGTCTGCGATTTCAGATTGATTGGAGTTACGTTTTCCTTAATCACAATCGGTTCGGGTTGTTTGACGATCGCATTCACCCCTTGGGCAGAAACGCAGCCATTGGCTTCAATGAGCAGGTTCTGGTATGTTCCGGCAGGCACGGCGCGCGAAGCCTGTCCGTTTTGAAGGTTCACTTCAAACCGTCCATTCTCGTATTGTAAGCTGTAATCTCCGTCAGGTACGCTGCTCACCGACAGACTGATAGTGCCCATATCTCCAAAACATTTGCTGTCGTTCACTCCTGCAATGTTCAGAACTGGGGATGGAGGAATGGCCGGCACCTCAATACTGCCTGAAGAAGACTCACACCCGGTAAGGATATTTTTTACCCGTATCGCATAGCGGTTCGTATTCAGTCCGGAGAAGACCGGCGATTCCCGATATTCGTCACCATCAAGGCTGTACACATATCCTGATCCGACAGGACTGATTATTTCGATAGTTCCATCAGGATTATTGCAAGTCGGCGAACTGCTTACCCTTGCTAACGGGGTATCCGGATTTTGCGGCAGACGATTAACTTTAAGCGTGGTCCCCGGAGATTCGCAACCAGTCATGAGGTCCCGTACCCGAAGGACAGGACTGCTTCCCGGGGCAAGACCTGGAAATGCTGATCCAGGTTGGTAAACGCCGCCATCGAGACTGTATTCAAAGCCTGTACCTTCCTGAGGAACGGTTACAACCACAGTCCCGGACGGAACGATACAGCTTGGCTGAACGGATACCCGGGCCGTTGGAGCTGAAGGAAGTCCGGAAACCGGGTTAACGGTTAATGCAATAAGTACAGACTCACATCCTGTTAAAAGATCCCTGATGCGCAGCTGATGCCTTCCAGGGATTAAACCATTAAAGGTGCCTGTCGACTGATACGATCCACCGTCAATAAGGTATTCAAAACCTGTTCCTTCTTGAGGTGACGATACAACAACAGTACCTGTCGGGACGATGCACGTTGGCTGAATTGTCACACTGGCCGTTGGAACAACCGTAACGTTTGGGATAGGATCAACAGCAAAGAGAGTTGCTGCCGATTCACAGCCTGTTGACAGTTCCCTGACACGCAGCTCATGAGACCCGGGGACTAATCCGTTAAAGGTGCAGTCCGACTGATACACTCCACCGTCAATGCGGTATTCAAAGCCCGATCCTTCTGAAGGTGCCGTCACAACAATGGTGCCGGTTGGTACAGTGCAGGTAGGCCGGGTGGTCACACTTGCCGCCGGAGCGCCCGGGAGTCCGGGTACAGGGTTTACGGTTACCGGGCTTGATGGCGATTCGCAGCCCGTGGTCAAATCCCTTACTTTTAGCTGATGCGTACCGGGGATTATTCCATTGAAAGTTGCTGTTGACTGGTACACACCGCCATCAATAGCATATTCAAAGCCTGTTCCTTCCTGCGGAACACTTATCTGAAGAGTTCCCGAAGGTACAAGGCAGGTGGGCTGAACGATTATGCCTGCCATTGGCACATCCGGAAGTCCGGGAACGGGGTTAATGGTTACCTCAGTTGTGGCAGATTCGCAACCAGTGACCAGTTCCCTGATTCTGAGCTGATGCAACCCTGGAACCAGTCCCTTAAAGGTGACCGTTGACTGATAGACTTCTCCATCCATCGAATATTCAAAACCGGTTCCCTCAGCCTGATCGGTCACAACAACAATACCGGTCGGAACATTGCAGGTCGGCTGAACGGTGACCCCGGCAGTCGGCACAATCGTAAGCTCTGGTATGGGTTTAATCAACAAAGAGCCTGATTGGGATTCGCAGCCTGTGGCAGTTTCTCTTACACTAAACTGATGCGGTCCGGGGATCAGATCCTTAAAGGTATTCGCCGACTGGTATGCTCCCTTATCGATCGAATATTCAAAACCTCTATCTTCCTTTGGATCGGTCACTACAGCGGTCCCGGTTGGAACATTGCAGTCAGGCTGTCGTATGACACTGGCCGTTGGCATAAACTGAAGCACGGGTATCGGGTTAACAGTTATGAGACCCGGGGCCGATTCGCAACCGGTAGCCAGTTCCCTGACGGTGATCTGATGTGAACCGGGGATTAACTCCTTAAAGATTACCGCTGACTGGTACACTCTACCGTCCAGGCGGTATTCATAACCCGTTCCTTCCGAAGGATCAGTTACAGCAACCGTCCCGGTAGGAACAGTGCAGGTAGGTTGTAGAATAACGTTGACCGCTGGTGTAAATTGAAGTACCGGTGCCGGGTTAACCGTTAAGGAAGTTACGGCAGAAACACAACCATTGACTATTTCCCTGACTTTTAGCTGATGTGTGCCTGGTTTTAATCCCTTAAATGTCACCTCAGGCTGGTACACTCTGTCATCGATACTATACTCAATTCCTGATCCTTCCTTCGGAAGGCTGACAACGATCGTACCGGTTGGATCGATGCAGGTGGGCTGAACGGTTACACTCGCCGTTGGAGCATCAGGAAGCGCGGGAACAGGATTAACCGTTAAGGTGCTTATTGCAGATTCATAGCCGGTTGCCGATTCCCTGATCTTTAGCTGATGGGTTCCGGAGATTAAATCCTTAAACATTACCGTGGACTGGTATGCTCCACCATCCACACTGTACTCAAAACCGGTTCCTTCCTGTGGCACTATAACGACAATTGTCCCGTTTGGATCGGTGCAGGTCGGCTGAACGGTTACACTTGCTGTTGGAGCTTCGGGAATTGTATTTATGGTCAGCTTGACCGCAGTTCGGGTTGTACTGGCACAAGTTCCGTTGGTTGCTTCAGCATAATAGGTTATAGTCCCGGCTGTATTGAGCAGCGGTGAAGCCACTACATTTCCTCCGGTGACGGCATCATACCAAACCAGGAGTATACCATTTACAGGGACCAGGCCATCATTGGCATTAAGGGCCTTGTAAGGACTATTCTGACATTCGGTTAATTCCCCGTTTCCCGACACTTGAGGAACTTGCGGAACTTGGGGAACTTTGAACTCAACGGTTTCAAGGGTGACGATACAATCCTCCTCATAACTGGCATCACGGATCTGAACAGGATAGCTTCCCGGCCCCAGCATGGTAAATGACCATATTTTATTCGCTGTCCGGATCCAGGCCTCTCCATCGATCCGTACCTGGTAAATCCGTGACCCTCCTGACGGGTTGGTCACCGTGATACTTCCATTACCGGTGGCTCCACAGGATATCGGAACAGAAGCAACATCAGCCTTTAACGCTTCAGGTTCGTTTACTTCGAGGTAATTGGATTTTGCAACTACCAGGTTATAATCGGTCAGGTTATACTGGTATTGACCCGCTGGCACCTGGTAGATACCGACTCCGTTATAAGGTGGGATACCGCCGGTGGCGGTTACGCTGACCATGGCCAGCCCTCCCAGACATATGATCGGCTGAATAATCTCTGCTTTCACGATGAACGGCTGGGGTTCAGTGAGCTCATAGCTTGCCTTAACCGGATCGCACACTCCATCCATATCCGTTACCACCACTTTATACAAGACTGCCGACAGGTTTGTCGCTGTCGCGGTGGTTTGCCCGAGCGGATCGTTCCACAGGTAACTGAAATTACCGCTTCCGCCGGTAACTTTAGCGGTCAGGTTGGCCTTCCCACCGTTGACGATAATGGGCTTATCCTGGACAATCGTCACATGAATTAAATCCTTTACTTCGATCTCAAGGGTTTGGATGTCAGCACAGAACAATAAATCCGGTGTAAAGGTGTAACTCCGGACGACCTCATCTGTTGCAACAATCGCCGGGCTCCAGGTACCAGTGATTCCGTTGGTTGAAATTGCTGGTAAGACTGGGGCCGTACTGTTCAGGCAAATCGGCTCAATCGGTTCAAACAGAGGTGTAATGATTGGATCAACGATAATTGCCATTGAGACAATATCTGTACATTTAACACCATCCGCAGTGAATGTATAGACTACTGTTCCCGGCAAATCTGTTGTGATGACCGAAGGACTCCATGTCCCGGTGATCCCGTTGGTTGATGTTAAAGGCAGAACCGGCGGGATGCTGCCCAGGCACAGTGAACCTATCGGATTAAATTCAGGCAATACTTCTTTGATGATGATGACCGTAACTGGCCGGATATCGGAACAGTCACCCGGAGAGGTAAGCTTGATGTAATAGGTTCCTGATGCTGAGACTACAGTCTCTCCGGTCAGAGCATTGGTTGCTGCTTCATCCCTCCAATATGAAAAGACCGATGAGGAAAGAATCATACTTCCTGCAGTGATTGCAGAGAAGGTCAGATCAATGGTTGCCGGAGCACATACTGCCTTAGGATTGGTAATCAAAAGTAAAGGCATTGGATGAATTGTAACTTCCACCGACGAAACAGAAGGGGTACAGGACGTGTTGCTACTAAGTCCCTCAATAGTGAGTGTAAGGGTTACACTTCCGGCCTTCAGATCGTTTGCTCCAGGGGTATAAACAGCATGAAGAGTAGCCGGATCGCCAAACAAGCCATCGCCTGTGCTTGTCCAAAGCAAACTGCTGTAATTCTCAGCCGAGGATGCAGTCAATGCAACCGATAAACCGGAACAAATACTTAGTGGATCACCTGCAAAGGCAAGTGGGGGATCATATATCGCTACTTTGAAACTTATCTGATCGGAGCAATTGGGTTCTGTTCCTGTCTCATCATAGATCCAGACAGTCTGACTTTTAGTTATCGGTCCTTTTATTTTTACCCCTCCGGACGATGGACTGTTATCGTAATATGCTTCAATACCGCTCAGGTTGATACCAGTAATTTTAGGTAAAGAATAACTGAGACAGGCTGGCACATCCGGTTGAAGGTCCAATTTTGGTTTATCCACAACGGTAACGAGGCCCGATTGTACAATACCGTCACAAAGCCCTTGGTGTTCCTGAAGTTCCAGTTTAAAAACACCAATAGTATTCCAGGTTACTCCCATTGATCCGGCAGATGAACTTTGCATAATTCCGTTGATTTTCCACGTATAGATAGAACTCTTAAATCCATCAACCCAATAGGTGCGGATAGTTCCGATACATACTTTTTCCGGCAGGGGCATCTGGGCCAGAGCCTGCAGTACACTTGAAAACAGAAGTACCAAAATGATCATATATCGAAACCCTTTAAACATATATTCTCAATTTAACAGCAGTATTGTGTAAAACCTGAATCACTATTCTGAGTGCTTTAGATATTCTTTAATTAATAGCATGCTCCGTAAAATTCAGTTGTCCTGAGATTTAACCCATGATCTGCTCCCTTGTCCCACCCCAACAGTGTTTTAAACCCTGTTGGAGAAAAGGAACTATTCAATGCTGAAGTAAATTATACTCCAATAATCTCTCTGACCTTTCTTCGGACAGTTCAATGGATTTGCAAGGTTGAACTTCCGTTACCGGGCCTTTATTCATAGGCATATTAATTATTATTTGTCCAGTCCTTTCAGACTGACAGTTTATTAAAACTGATTCAATTCATTATCTGCAAGCGACTAGAAGAGAAACATAAGATGTATAAAACAGCTCCGGTTTGATCATTTGATACCCGGACATTCAGCCCCCTCAGGCTCGAATCGCCGACCAGAAAGAGCCAATTTCGTAAGGAACGATCAGGTGCCCGTATTGACCTTCCACCCAAGCGCCTCCTGCGATCAACCAACCAGCTGACGGACCCAGGCAGCAGTTCCTTCCGCCCAACTGCCTTGAGGGCAGCGGGTGTTAGGATTCTGGCTAATGGATTTATTCTGTAAATCATGTTGCTAAAGTGTTTGGATCAGTTGTGATAGATGACTGAAGTTACTGGTATCGGATTAATTGTTACTGACACTGTTGCTATTACTGCACCACATCCGTCAGCTGTAACAGTTGTGTAGGTGACTGTATAGGTTCCTGCAGTACTGGTTATTGGAGTAATTGCTCCCGTTGAGGCATCAATTGTCAACCCACCGGCTGAAGCTATAAAAGTACCACCCGTGTATGCTCCTGTTCCTGTTAACGTAACAGCCTGTGATCCTGAAACATTGCCGCAGTATGGTAAACCTGCGTATGATATACTGGCTGTTGGGGCAAGAGTTATCGTTACTGAAGTTGTTGCTGTAACAGCAGCACATCCTCCAGATGATACAACACTGTAGGTAACAGTATAAGTACCCGGAGTGCTTGTGCCTGGATTAATTGATCCCGTTGAGGCATCAATTATCAACCCACCGACTGAAGCTGTATAAGTACCACCAGTGTATGCTCCTGTGCCTGTTAACGTAACAGCCTGTGCTCCTGCAACAGAATTACAGTATGGATCTCCAGCGTAAGATATACTGGCTGTTGGTGCAAGAGTTATCGTTACTGAAGTTGTTGCTGTAACAGCAGCACATCCTCCAGATGATACAACACTGTAGGTAACAGTATAAGTACCTGGAGTGCTTGTGCCTGGAGTAATTGATCCCGTTGAGGCATCAATTATCAACCCACCTGCTGAAGCTGTATAAGTACCACCAGTGTATGCTCCTGTGCCTGTTAACGTAACAGCCTGTGCCCCTGCAACAGAATTACAGTATGGATCTCCAGCGTAAGATATACTGGCTGTTGGTGCAAGAGTTATCGTTACTGAAATTGTTGCTGTAACAGCAGCACATCCTCCAGCAGCAGCGATAGTATAAGTAACAGTATAAGTACCCGGCGTGCTTGTGCCTGGTGTAATTGATCCCGTTGTGGCATCAATTATCAAACCACCGGCTGAAGCGGTATAAGTACCACCAGTGTATGATCCTGTACCTGTTAACGTAACGGCCTGAGCTCCTGCAACAGAATTACAGTATGGATCTCCTGCATAAGATATACTGGCTGTTGGTAAAGCTGTTACGGTTACGGTTACAGATTGGGTTGGTCCAGGACATCCATTAGAAGTGCTAAATACAGAAAGTATATATACACCTTCAGTTTTCCAATCAACTGTAATATTTGTACCTGTCCCATTGATTTGCCAATCAGTTGAAGTACCTCCTGAAATACTCCAAGTATAAGTGGGACTTGGTAGAGGACTAGGATCAACTTTATAAGATTCATTGCCAATACAAACAGACTGAGTTGTGGAAGTGTTCGTTTGTGCCATCGCTCCCATCGCACTGAAAATCAGCACAAACAGCAGTACCAGCCATTTTAACATTTGATGTTTTGTTTTCATTTTGTTTTTGTTTTTATGTGGATTATTAAGTAATTTATTTCCTGTTATTGATATTGAGTATGCAGGCAAAGGCATCTGTTGCCCGACATCCTGCTCTCCGGCATATCCCCCCGAGAGTTCCAGTCGAGACCTCCAGTGTAGCAATTGCATGAGCATGTTCGTTAATCGGTTGTTTGGCTTGGAGGTACTTTTGTCATTATTCATGAGAATATGGTTTTAATTGTGATAAATCGGAGTTGGGGTTGGTGTTGGATAAACATTGATTGTATAAGTAGCTATGGCCGTTTGAGGAAAACATGCATTGTCACTGGTTACAGTTAGGATTAATGTAACTGCTTTCCCTGCATCACCTGGCGCTGCCGTATAAGTTGGAGTTAAGGTTGGTCCTCCGGCAGTAATGGAACCTGCCCCGTTATAGGTCCATTGGACTGATCCGCCGGAGGAACTTGCCTCTACTGAAAGTAAAGTATAACTGGAATTTGAACATATGTTTTTACTCCCTCCTGCTGAGGCTGTTGGTATTGGAGAAATAGTAATCGTGAGAGGTGTAGAATATGCATCATTACATCCTGCACCGGAA
>DIZL01000019.1:9843-92976 GCA_002429385.1 Prolixibacteraceae bacterium UBA6029
ATGTTGAATTTGTTGCCCCGGCAATATCAGTCCATCCGGTTGACCCATCAGGACTTGATTGCCAGAGATAAGCAATCGAACCAGTTCCGTCGCTTAAGGTCGAAGTCATGGTAACGGGAGTATTTCGACAAACAGAAGAAGGACCGGAAATACTTACGGTTGGATCGTCAACCAAAGTAATGACCTTTGGTGAAGTCGTAAAACCTGATCCACACCCATCGGTTACGACACAATCATAACTATAGACACCAATTGTAGCCAGTGCCGGCGGATCATATCTATCTGCAATTTCCCCGGATATCGGAGTGCCATTCAACCTCCATTGATAGGAATATGGAGGTTTACCTCCGGTAATAGGTGTCGTAAAAGTAAGAAGAGCCGGATGATATCCCACACATACGTTTAATGGAGTGGTATTGTGCCCACCAGCTACTAAAACAGGATAAATGGAGAGTTGTACATTATTTGAAGTAGACGTTGCCACGCAAGAGTTAGTAACTTTTACATTATACCAGTCAACATCCGAAATTGAAACAACAGGAATAGTAAACGTTGCACTTGTTGCGCCCGGAATAATGGTTCCATGTTTATTCCATTGGTAAGATGGAGCAGGTATACCTGATGCATTTACACTAAAAGTAGCTGAAGCTCCATTACAGACGGTTTGATCTAATGGTTCTGAAATTATTATTGGAGCTTTGTTTACAGTCAATGAAGCAGTATTGGATATGACCGTCCCACAGGTATTGGTTACAGCGACATCATAATTTCCTGCATCAGCGGCTAAAACTGACGGTATGGTATAAGTCGCTGAGGTAGCCCCCGAAATATTGCCCCCTCCTTTTCTCCATTGGTAGGTAGGAGCAGGAATTCCTGTTCCGGTTATATTAAATGAAACTGCAAGGCCGGAACAAATAGTTTGGTTTAAGGGATTTAAAGTAATCGATGGCGCTATATTAACGGTTAATGCGGTACTGATATCATTTGTAGCGGCGCCAAGATTTGCATCACCTGCATAGGAATAGCTTATCATGTAAGGTGTGCCTGAAGGTGGAATTGAGGCTGTATTGAAATTAATGGTAAATCTTCCGGCACCTCCGGAAATAGGTGCATTTTGCGTTACTCCGTTGATTGTAACTCCAACGGTTTCTCCATCTGTAGGATATACAGATCCCGGCGCACTGACAATGCCACCCAGTGTCACAGATGATGTACCAAAACATATACTCTGACTGGCTGTTAACCCTGAAAAAATAGCTGCAGACAATAGTACTGTCAAATATCCTGTTCCTGAAAAGTAAGTGTCATTCTGGTTTGTAGCAGTCGATGCTTTTGATCCCCAGCTTCCTGATGATTGCTGAACCCCTTCCAGTAAAAGAGCATTCGCGCTGTTTGCATTACCGGTAAGATTTGCCTTTGAAGAGTCACTTATATACAGATCTTCTGCAATTGTTACCTCGAACCCACCATCATCAAAAACACTGTTTGCGGTAACATCTCCGATTGTTAGTATTGATATTGCCGATGCACCCAATTGTGTAACACCCGCAGAATTATTCACCTTAAGCACATGATAAGAGTAACCACCAACCATTTGGGCAGAAGACCCATTACAGTTTACAGTTCCCGTTGAAGCTGTAATTGTTCCGCCAGATGAAAGAGACCCACCAATATTAAGAGTTCCCGCATCCCAAAAAGTCAATCTTGCCTGAGCAGGTGTGCCGGAAAAAGAAATTGCCCCTGAGACATTGATTGTACCTGTATGAACTGAAAGCATACAGTAATGAGTATAAGTATCGCCTCCGTGAATAGTAATACTCGCTGCACTTAATGAGCAATTGTTTACCGCAATAGTACTGTTTCCAGAATTTTGTACATTCATTGTAATAACGCCGGTAATCACAAGAGTACCTGCGTCTTTTATCGTTAATCCATTGTTGTAAATAGTATTTGTACGCATTGTTAAACTGGCAGCGACTGCCCCTGCATTATCTATGGTAACAAATACTCCACTATCGATTATAACATCATCTACTGATAGTGGTACCGATCCACCACCCCAGATTGAAGTGTCATTCCAATTACCTGTAAGAATTGCAGTTCGGGTTGCAGCCTTAACATTTCCAATAAAAGCCAGCAGCAGAATAATACAAACAAAGAATGTGGAGTTCCTTAGAAATCGGAGCAGGCATAAGGAAAGCCACGCCGATCCACTTGTATTGTTTTGTTTTTGAATTTGAAATAAAGAAAGAACACCTGACTTTAATCCCCGGATTTCAAGTTTGCCTCTCTTGGATTTGCAGTAGGAAAGAGTTGGATTGGAAGCCTGCAGGAAAAAATCAGGTGTTTCTGTGTCTATGGGGGCATAGCGCCCTGATGCCGATGCCTGGTGTAATCCGAGGATCGGCAATCTTGTTTTGAAGAAGTTTAAGAAAGTTGCACTACAAGAGGCCAATCGGACAGGTCCATTATTTCGCGGACAAGGATGGGTTTTTACCCATGCAGCCGCAGAAATAACAAGGCGTATTAAACCAGCTATTTTCTTGCATACGAATGACATATGTTTTGCAAATCCAATGAATCCGTGTTCGTATTCCAGGCATCCAGCCAAATACACATCACCCAACTGCCTGGAAACAGAAAGTATTTTTCAAATCTGACATCCATCCAAAGCTCTTCCATCCAGCTTATCGGAAGGTATTTCCCAACCGCATTGATTTCCACACCGGCGAATCTTGTCGGTACAGTTTGGTGTAATTAGGTTAATTAATTGAAGCTCAGGCTTCAAAAATCCGATAGAGTAGAATGCTAATTTCGCTGTTACCGGCCTCATCAAAAACCGCTGTAGGGTCGACATCAGAATATCAGACTACTGATTGCATAACACAGGGAAAAAGAAAATCTGACTTAGCGTTTTCCCGACAGGGGTTGAACTGACGGTAATCAAGCACCGGATTGAACTTATTCTTTTGTATGCTGTACACCCCTCTCAAAGTAGTTTTTGTGCGATCCGTTTATAACCCCGGAGAAGACTACTGCTTTTTCTGACATCCATTCTTTGTTCCTTTCGGAATACCTTTTCACTCTTTAAATTTCATCCAATCAATGAGGTCAGGACTATTTAAAGAATCAATCTCATCTTAAAGTTATGAGTAATAAAACCGCAATTCAATGGGTAATTTCCGACATGTAGGAGCATCTGTCAGGAATATATATTTTAAAAAGTTATCAGAAACTACACCACCTTTTGACCGCACTAAGGAATGAGATGGGAACGAGATGGGAACGCTCTTTGATATTTGATTATTAGTTGTAAATTTTCGGTAAGACTTTTGTAAGTTTACTTACAGAAACCTTACAGAAACCATACTCAAAACATACAGAAACCAAAGCGCGTTCCTTGAGCATTAGGTATCCGTTCTACCAAAAATATAAACTTCAGGAACTCCGGGATTTTTCGAATGAAGACACTGAAGCTGGAATGTAATGCAAGGGGTAAACCGGTTCTTCAAACCCAGGAAGATTCGGGGGAGGGATGATTCTAAAACGGGGTATTTTGCAGGCAGGCAAGGTGCCGCGGCAGTGAATAAAAAACAGGGGGACCAAAACTAAAATATTAACAATAAATCTGTAATTTGTACCGGATTTTCAGGTCATCGCCTGATTATCCAAATCAGGAGATAAGAATACGTGATCTTCAGCAGTCAATCGGTCTAAACCTAAACTAAAAACAGATAAACCATGGCATCAAACAGAAGGGATTTTCTACGGAACACCATCCTTGGCACCGGAATGCTGGCCACTGGACTTACCGGTCATGCGGCATCGCTGAGCAGCGAAACCGGATCAGCAAAGAGTGACCGGTCATCGAAACAGCGGTTCAATATGAGTGGTTACGCCGCACCCAAACTGGATAAAGTACGCATTGGATTCGTCGGACTGGGTCAACGCGGCCCGGGGGCTGTTGAACGCATGTCGTACATCGAGGGGGTTGAAATTGTCGGACTGTGCGATCAATACGAAGACCGTGTTGAGAAGATGCAGCAATTACTCGAGAAGCAGGGACTGCCAAGGGCAAAGAATTATTCGGGAAGCAAGGATGCCTGGAAGCAGATGTGCGAAAACCCGGATATTGACCTGATCTATATTACCACGCCCTGGTCGCTGCATACCCCGATTGCCGTTTATGCCATGGAACACGGTAAGCACGCAGCCACAGAAGTGCCTGCGGCTAAAACCATCGACGAATGCTGGCAGCTGGTCGAAACATCGGAACGGACCCGGAAGCATTGCATGATGCTCGAGAACTGTTGCTACGATTTCTTTGAATTGCTAACATTAAATATGGCCCGGCAGGGATTCTTCGGCGAAATTATTCATGGCGAAGGGGCTTACCTGCACGACCTGAGAGAACTGAATTTCAGCAAGACAGGCTATGCCGAGATGTGGCGGCTGAAGGAAAACCAGCGCCGGAACGGAAACCTGTACCCTACTCACGGGTTGGGACCCATTTGCCAGGTGATGAACATCAATCGGGGCGACCGGATGGAGTACCTCAACTCGATGTCGTCCAATGATTTCCTGATGGGAAAGATGGCTGCCGAACTGGCCGCAAAAGACAGCTTCTTCAGTGAATTCAAAACGGACCATTACCGGGGAAATACGAACACCACCAATGTCCGCACCGTAAAGGGGCGTACCATCATAATTCAGCATGATGTGACCAGTCCGAGGCCTTACTCGCGTATTCACCTGGTAAGCGGAACCAAAGGAATAGCCAGCAAATATCCTGAACCTGCCCGTATTGCCACCGCGCATGAATGGCTGAACGATGTGGAGATGAAACAGCTGGAAGAAAAATATACTCCTGAAATTGTGAACCGGATTGGCGAGATGGCCAAGAAAATAGGCGGTCACGGGGGGATGGATTTCATGATGGATTGGCGCCTGATTGACTGTCTGCGCAACGGGCTTCCTTTGGATGAGGATGTTTACGACGCAGCCCTGTGGAGTTCAATTGCCCCGCTCAGCGAGAAATCAGTAGCCAACCGTTCCAATTCGGTGGATGTGCCCGACTTTACCAACGGCGCCTGGCAGACCAATACACCGGTTGAACTAACATTGAAAGGTGGCGGTACGACCGGAGTCAAAGAATCAAAAAAGGCTGACACAGTCAAGTAACCTGATACATATTAAAAAATCCTGACAGGTTTGTGAAACCTGTCAGGATTAAATTGTTGATTATACTCCTCTAATTCGCATTCTTAACCTTACCCGATCCGGCGATGGACTGGTCGATCAACGGTTTGCCCTTGTAGGTTACATTTCCGGAGCCGGCCAGACGGATATACAGATTCTTATTGGCCCCGATGCTTACATTCCCCGAACCTGACACCTTAGCAGTCACATCGTCGGAGCTGTAGTCCAATGCTTTCAGGTTACCACTGCCCAAAATAGCGATACTCAAATCCTGAGCGGCGGTTTTCCCGGCCAATACAATGTCACCTGAACCGGAAATAGCAGCTTTCACCCGTTCTGCAGCCAGGTCAGAAAAGCGGATATTCCCGCTACCGCTAATGACCATATCCAGGATCTTGGTTTTGATGTGATCTTCAGCAATAATATCTCCCGAGCCTGATATCCCCAAGCCCTTAATTTCGGGAACGGTGATGTTGATGGTTATTTCGCCGGGTTGAAAGGTTTTCCAGAAAAAGTCTTTCGTAGGAAAGCGGATAATCAATTTCCCGTCTTTCACCTCAGTAATGAGTTCGTCGAGAGTAGAAGGTTTGGCAATGACTTCGACGCTTTGTTTGTCGCCCTGTTCGAGGTGAACTTTCGCGGCAATGCGTAACGAAATTTCGGTAAATGCCTCCAGCTTACGTGTCTGGTCATCGGCCTGAACATGAAAGGCTGTGAATACCAGTGCCAATAGGATAAATGATGTTGCAAATCTAGTTTTCATATTTCTGTACTTTAATGATTAATTGGATCTTGCACTTAAACGTAAATTAAGACGTCAAATTATTCAGGAAGTTACAAAGGAGGGGGAAAATATTTTACAGGTTTTGAAATTTACCGGTACCGATTCAATTCAATTCATTAAACATTGCCCTACTCTTCATCCAGGTCGAACAGTCCATCGGGGATGCGAAGCTCGATCTCGCGACGGTCTTCATCGAAGCGCAGTATAAAATCTTCATTGATCGGGACCAGGGCTTCTTTTCCCCGATATTCAACCGACAGCAGGAGGTTTCCGGAGAAATCCTTTACATCGGTAATCTCGCCGATCAGCCCAAGGGTCTCATCGAACAATTGATAGCCGATCAGTGCATTCGGACTCAGTTCATCCTCGAACTCAACGACGTCCTCTTGCTTCACAAATACGGACAAGCCACACAGATCCTTGGCTTTTTTATCGGAGTCGACCCATTCGAGCTGTGTGATGACCGTTTCGCCGGATTTAAAGCGTAATCCTTCTTCGGAAATAAAATAGGGAACGAGCAGATTGTCGATTTCCATGAACAGGGTCGGATATTCCTCAAGGGTTTCGCAATATTCAGGATCGAACCGGATGACCAGCTCCCCATGAATGCCATGAGGCTTCTGAACATAGCCGACCTTGATGCAATCAATTTTAGGTATTGTTTCCATGGTAGTAAAAATAGAAAAAAGCGACAGATTTCTCTATCGCTTTTATGGGTTGTCTGTTTTAAATTGTTCCAGTCATGCCGAACTTGTTTCGGCACCCCCTCCTATTGGGGGATCCTGAACCAAGTTCAGGATGACACAGTGCTGATTCTTATCCTTCAGTTTCTTCAGTAGCAGCTTCTTCAGCCACTTCAGGAGCTTCGGCAACTTCTTCAGCAACAACAGGAGCAGGAGCAGAAGCGGCACGGGCAGCAGCGGCGGCGTCGGCATTGCGTTTTGCAATTGCTTTGGCACGTTCTGCATTCTTCTTGGCTTCCAGGTCAAACTGAGCCTTCTTTGATGTTTCAGAGTTTGTAACCAGACCATCTTTTTTAGCCTGAACCTTGTTTGCTTTTTCGGCCACCCAGGCTTCGAAGCGGGTTTCAGCTTCTTCAGCAGTGAAAGCGCCTTTGGCTACACCACCTAAAAGATGTTTTTTGTACATTACTCCCTTGTAAGATAAAATAGCTCTTACTGTATCGGTTGGTTGAGCACCATTTGCAAGCCATGTTAAAGCCTTGTCAAAATCGAGATCGATAGTAGCAGGATTTGTGTTTGGATTATAAGATCCAATCCGTTCAACGTTACTACCATCCCGTGGCGCCCTGCTATCAGCTATCACAATGTGATAGTAAGCAAACCTTTTGCGACCATGTCGCTGCAATCTGATTTTTGCTGGCATTTTGCTTAAGTTTAAATGATAAACAGTTATTAAAAAATTTGTGGCGCAAAGATAAAACTTTATCCTTGAAATCAAAACCGATAATGAAAGTTTATCAATTATCGGAAAGTAAAGAATTAGGGGCATACAGGAACCAACGAATTGGAATGTTTAATCCGCCAGGAATTACCAGAGTGCAGTTTTCTTCAGCGCTTCCCTGAGTACAGGATCTTTTTCAGCAGCTTCTCTCAGGCTTTTTATGATTCGTTCGGTCTTATTCTCAACCGGGGCAAGTGTGGTACGACGGTCATAAATGATAAAGCCTATCAACCCAAATATCGACATCAAGACCAACCCGAAGCCCCACCTGAAGTAACTGTCGAACTTATCATCAAGACGATCAATCTTTTTATTGACTTCATCGAACTTGTTATTGACTCCGGAGAATCTTGCATCAATATTTGATTTCAGATCATCGATCCGTTTATCCAATGCTTCAACTTTGGCTTCAACTCTGACCATGCGGTCACGGTCTGCCTGGGTATAGGGAATGGTCTGTTCCTGTGCCTTAAGTACAAGAACGAATAGTAGAATTGCGATAAAAAGGAAAGCTCGTTTCATCACCTGAGAATTTATACGAAGGTACAAAAAAATAAAGTGGGTCAAACAAATTGTAATCGCCTTTTAATCTATCGGCAAATAAATATCTTTGTAACAGACAACCTTTCGGGTATCAACAGCGTCTAGTGATCATGACAATTAATTTTTCATAAAAACATACAGCTATGAAGCATTTCAGGATTTTTATTCTTTTACTGATTGCCGCTATTGCGGGATCGTGTAATAAGTCCGACACTCAGGGCACCGGAGTTGGTGATGCAGTGATCGTTGCAAAAAAGATAGGTTCGAATACCGAATACGGCATTGCCCTTTATGCCTACACGTTCAGTTCTTTTAAGAGCGTAACCGCTGTCTCCGCCCTGAATCCGGGAAAAACATATACCCTGAAAGCCAATCAGGGCTATACCACCAATTTTTATTACCAGATTCCGGATGCTGATTTCACCACTACGGTACCTGAAGCAACAACTTTTACATTTTCGGCTACTTTTACGAATGGGGTAAGCAACAGTTTTCAGGATATATTGACCAATAAGGCGCTACCGCTGCCTGTCTTTGAAAAGTGCCAGTATAATTCAACCACCTCATCGATTGATATCACCTGGACATTGCTTACCGATGCCGACAGTTATGCCATCAATATATGGGACGGTACTACGCTGGTCTTTGGAAGCACCGAACTGATTAAAACAAAGAATTATTATACAATAGCAGGCTCGGGTAACGATTGGGCCAATGGCTTTACACCCCAGAACGGGAAAACCTACACGGTCAGATTGCTTGCCTTTCTTTATGAGCCCGGAGGAGATTCCTACAATATGCAGGCCACCTCAATGTCAGAGACACCAGTGGTTTGGGGAACGAACTAGCAGGACTTGTTTCTAATGTTAGAAATGTTTTTGTGGTTTGAATGCTTGTTATGGTTCTAAATGGTTCTAATTGTTTTTCTGCACAGAAACACTTTCAACAACAGAAACATCTCGAACAATAACAAGCTTTCGACTAACACGGAAGGTATTCGGGTAGGGATTGAAAGGGGTTTGCGCTTCACGATTTAATCTATGATTGATCTGTAACTATACTAAGATCTAGATTTTAGTACAGTTGCAGATCAGTCATAGTATAGATATACCGAAGGAAACCTTACTCAATCCCCTCCCAAATATATCCCCGTTTATAAGGACATTACTCCGGTTGGACATTTTGAAGGATGACCCTTTGGTGAATATACATTTGGAAAGGGCAATTTGGTGTTTAGCTCTTAGAATTTTAAAGATACAACCAAAATATTCAATCAGCAACTTATTCTCTGTGTTTAAAAGCGATTTCCCTTTACAAATCTGCCAATTCATTGAATTATCACATTTCATTTTCTACTTTTGTTATCAATAAAGGATTTTACATGATTCCTGAATGGGGTGTAGAACCCAGTCAGTGTTAATGAACAATACATTTATAAATCAGAAGATGATATTTAAAGAACAGGTAAAAGATCTTAATGATCGCCGGGACGCGTTAAGGAGGCATCTTTGACTACGATCAGAAATTAATTCAGTTAAAAGAAGAAGAACTTAAGTCGCAGGATCCGGCATTCTGGAACAATCCAAAAGAAGCTGAAGCCCAGATGAAGGTCATCCGGTCGGTCAAAGTATGGACGGATGGCTATCATGTGGTGGATCAGCACCTGGATGACCTGCTGGTTTTGTATGATTTCTTTGAGATGGATGAAGCCACAGAAGAAGATATCGAGCAGCAATACAATGAAACGCTTTCAATCATTGAGGCGCTTGAAGTGAAAAATATGCTCCGGAAAGAGGAGGATAAGCTTGGTGCGCTCCTTCGCATCAATGCGGGTGCTGGCGGAACCGAAAGTAACGACTGGGCCGGGATGCTGATGCGTATGTATATCCGCTACGGCGAGAAACAGGGATATACGGTTAAAACAGTCGAATATCATGCAGGTGACGAAGTTGGGGTAAAAAGCTGCACCATAGAGTTTGAAGGTGAATATGCCTATGGCTATCTGAAAAGCGAGAACGGAGTTCACCGCCTGGTGCGCCTCTCGCCTTTCAATGCCCAGAGCAAGCGAATGACCACCTTTGCTTCCGTGTTTGTTTCTCCTGCAATCGACGATACCATAGAAGTGGAAATAAATCCTGCCGATATTACCTGGGATACTTTCCGTTCGGGAGGAGCCGGGGGGCAGAATGTAAACAAGGTCGAAACAGGGGTTCGGCTTCGGCACGGACCTTCAGGAATCGTCATAGAAAATACTGAAAGCCGCTCGCAGTTTGGGAACAAAGACAATGCCCTTCGTTTACTGAAATCTCAGCTTTACGAACTTGAACTTCGGAAACGGCAGGAAGCTGAACAGCAGATTAATTCGACCAAGAAAAAGATTGAGTGGGGTTCGCAGATCAGGTCTTACACGATGCAACCATATAAATTGGTTAAAGATGTACGCACAGGATTTGAATCAGGCAATGTAGGCGCAGTAATGGATGGTGAGATTGGAGGATTTATAAAGGCTTTCCTGATGGAATTCAGTGATGATGTGAATTAAGAATTGGTTATCGTTATTGTCATTGTTGTGGTTGTTGTGATTGTTGTCATTAGCTTCGCGTCATTTTGAATGACTATGAATGACCATTAAATGACTATTGAATGACCATTTGAACTTTGAACTTTGAACTTTGAACTTGAAACTTTGAACTTATAGAACTATGAACCCAATCATCCGACTTGCAGAAGAGCAAGATGTACCGGGAATCCTTGAAATCTATTCTCCGTTTATTCTCGATACAGCCGTCACTTTTGAAGAAACGGTGCCGGAAGAAGATTCATTCTGGGAACGAATGCAGTTAATAATGTCTGAATTGCCTTTTCTGGTGTGTGAAATTGACGGACGGATTGCCGGATATGCCTATGCTTCGGGATATCGCAGCCGTGCATCCTACCGCTGGACTAAGGAAGTTTCGGTATATGTGCATCCAGATTTTCACCGGAAAAGGGTGGCACTGGCCCTTTATTCAAGTTTGAATGAGATGGTCCGTTACCAGGGAGTAGCTGACTTACTGGCGATCATTACCCTGCCCAATGAATCGAGTGTTTCTTTTCATGAGTATGTGGGATACCTTAAATGCGGTGAATTCTCGAAAGTGGGATATAAATTGAATCAATGGCAGGATGTGGGTTGGTTTGAGTTGTTTCTTCAGGATGAACATGAGGCACCCAAAGACCGGATTATCCCTTTGGATGAAATTATTGACCTTCCAATATTCAGGGAAGCCATTCAGAAAGGGATGGAGAAACTGGTTAAGTAAATTGGGGCATGGGGCATGGAGCATGGGGAAGGGAGAAGGGAGAAGGGAGAAGGGAAGAGGGAAGAAAATAAGGTTTGAGGAAAAAAGGAAAGAGTCGTTAAGGAAAATAGTATGTCCAATACTTTGTACAATATGGATAAGACGAGCAAATACAATAACCGTGAGATAAGCTGGCTGTCGTTTAACGCACGGGTACTTCAGGAAGCGGAAGACCCGAATGTTCCGTTGTTTGAACGAATCCGTTTCCTTGGGATTTTCTCCAACAACCTTGACGAGTTTTTCAGGGTCAGGGTGGCTGCAGTGCGTCGTATACTGGAGTTTGGCAAAGATGAGGAACCTATTCTGGGCGATTTTAGCGCTTCTGAATTGTATGATATAATAATGGAAACGGTCAGGCAACAACAGCAGAAATCCCAGGAAATATACCGGAACATTTGGGAAGAACTGGCTGCTGAGAACATTTTCATGATTGATGAAAAGCAGCTCACCCATGAACAGGGGGTGTACGTCAGGAAGTATTTCAACATTAAAATTCTGCCGAATATCATTCCGATCATGCTTGGGAAATCGATGAAGTTCCCGTATTTGAGGGACAAATCGGTCTATCTGGCGGTTAAACTTTCAAAGATTAAATCGCCCGAGAAATTTGCCTATGCGCTGATCAGGGTTCCCAGTCTTTCGGTATCCAGGTTCCTGGTTCTGCCTGATCAGGGAAATAAAAAGTTTATCATTATGGTCGACGATGTCATTCGCTTCTGTCTGAACGATATCTTCCCTATCTTCAACTTTGATCATTTCGAAGCCTATACCTTAAAAGTTACCCGAGATGCAGAGCTGGATATCGATGATGATATTTCCAAAAGTTATCTGGAAAAGATGGAACTCAGCCTGAAGAAACGCAAAATAGGTATTCCGGTCAGGTTGATTTATGACCGTGAGATGCCGGAGGATCTGCTTCAGTTTATCACGAAAAAGATGAAACTTGAAGGAGAGGATAAAACTGTTGCAGGAGGTCGGTACCACAACCACAAAGATTTCATGCATTTTCCTGATATTGGCAAACCACATCATTACTATCAGACATTGCCTGCGGTTCCGCACAAGGATTTACAGCTCCATCAAAGCATCTTAAAGAAGCTCCGGCAGAAAGATGTACTGCTTCATTATCCCTACCAAAGTTTCTCGCATTTCATAGATTTCTTACGAGAGGCAGCTATCGATCCTAAGGTACGCGAAATCGGGATTACCTTATACCGGGTATCAGAGACCTCCAAAGTAGTGAATGCCTTGCTGAATGCCATCCGGAATGGCAAAAAGGTGACTGTGGTGATTGAATTGCAGGCCCGCTTTGATGAGGAAGCCAATATTTTCTGGTCCAATAAACTTCAGGAAGAAGGAGCACATGTGATCAACGGGATACCAGGACTTAAAATACACTGCAAACTGGCCTGGATACAGCGCAAGGAAAAGAACGGACTCCGCAATTATGCCTACATCGGAACCGGTAATTTCCATGAAAGTACGGCCCGTGTATATGCCGATAAAGGTTTACTCACTGCCGATCCACGCATCGCAAATGAGGTGGCCAACATGTTCGAATTCTTCAAACACACCTACACTCACTTTCACTTCAACCAGATCATTGTCAGTCCGTTCTCGATGCGTAATTTCTTTGTCCATAAGATTGACCAGGAAATTGCCAATGCAAAAAAGGGAAAACCGGCTTATATGATCCTGAAAATGAATAGCCTGATAGACCGGCAAATGATCGATAAACTCTATGAGGCAAGTCGGGCAGGTGTAAAAATACAACTCATTATTCGCGGTATATTTGGATTAAAAACCGATGATCCGGAACTGAGTAAAAACATTGAAGCCATTAGTATCGTTGATAAATTTCTGGAACATACCCGTGTTTTCCTTTTTGCAAATGGCGGGAAAGAAGATATTTACATTTCATCGGCCGATTGGATGTCGAGAAACCTCGACCGGCGCATCGAAGTGGCATGCCCTATCTATTCCCAGGAAATCAGGACTGAATTGAAGGAATTGCTGCGCATTCAGCTTCGTGACAATACAAAGGCACGTATTCTTGACAGTGAGCTCAGTAATAAATATAACAATCCGGTTAATGGACAGCCACACCGCGCACAGGAAGATTATCACAATTACATCAAAAAAAGACACCAGAACCTCATGAGAATCTATCACAATCCCCGTTGTTCCAAAAGTCGCGAAGCGCTCAAATATATCGAAGAGAGAGGTTTCGAGATTGAAGTAATCGAATACATGAAGAATGGGATTACCGCTCATGAGATCAAGGAATTCCTAAGCAAGTCAGGGTTGAAGGTTGGCGAAATTATCCGTACCAATGAAGAACTTTACAAGGAGAAATACAAAGACAAGGAATTCACCAAAGAAGAATGGATCAGCATCCTGGTTGAAAATCCCCAGCTGTTGCAACGTCCCTTGGTTTTTAAAGGTTCACACGCCGTTCTTGCCAATCCGGTTGAGGAAATACAGAAGTTGATATAAAGCAAAGACAGAAGACGGGAGACGGGAGACGGGAGACAGGAAAAAGAAAAAAGGAGACAGGAAAAGGGTAAAGGGAATGAGGAAAAACACACGATGGAAACAAATTCGGTAGTTTTTTTCAATGAAGGGAAATATCCGGTATTGACCAGCAAGCCGATTATTGCAGCCTGGCAAATCAATAATCCGGAGAATATCGGGAACCTGATCCGTCTGGCAGACAATGTGGGCGCTGAAGATGTTTTTATACTGGGGGAAGATTTTCAGTTGCGTATGTCGTCGGTTAAGAAGACCGCAGGACTCAGTTTCAATAACGTCAGGCTTTCTTTTATCCATCCTGAAGAGTTCTTTAATGGCATCAATCCTGAATCTCAATTGGTGGCCATCGAGACCAGTGAAGATTCAACCAACCTGTTTGCGACCCAACTGCCGGAGAACGTTATCTTTCTGCTGGGAAATGAAAAGAATGGGCTTCCTGACGATATTTTGCAGAAATGTTCGATGGTAGTGCACATTCCAATGACCGGCAAATGTAAATCAATGAATGTCTCGCATGCCCTGGCAGTGATACTGTTCGAATGGCAAAGACAGATACAATTTACTTCAGGAATACAGGGTTAAAAGCTTTCAGAACAGATCGTTGAATACTGTTTTCTTTATGCTTTTTTATTTGTCGGCTGACATCTGGCAGAATACCTGACTTTTTATTAGCTTTAGCCAACCAAAACAGATAACCATGATTACCTTAACCCAACTTGAATATATTGTGGCTGTAGATACCTTCCGCCATTTCGGTAGGGCAGCTGAAAACTGCTTTATTACCCAGCCTACATTAAGTATGCAGATTAAAAAACTGGAGGAGGATCTTGAAGTCATCATTTTTGACAGAAGCAAGCAACCTCTTATTCCTACTGACATTGGTCGCCGGATTATCGATCAGGCGAGGATTGCACTTCAGGAGTCGCATAAAATCAACAACATCATCAAGGATCATAAAAACCTGATTTCGGGAGAACTTACCATTGGAATCATCCCAACGCTCGCCCCTTACCTCCTCCCTCTGTTTATTGGCAACTATAAGCGAAAATACCCTAGTATTAAGATCAAGGTGGAGGAACTAACCACTGTAAACATTATCGATCATCTGAACCGGGATTTGCTTGATGTTGGAATACTGGTAACTCCTCTACATGAAGATCGCATTAACGAAAAGCCCTTGTTCTATGAAGGAATGTTGCTATACCTGCATGAAGAGCATCTGCTGGCTTCAAAACCAAGTATAAGCCTGAAAGATATCGCGACACCAGAACTATGGCTTCTGAGCGACGGACATTGCTTCCGTGATCAGGTAATTAATCTTTGTAAGTTCCAGGGATCGGCCAATTCAACTTTGCCCTTTTATTTCGAAGCAGGATCACTGGAAACCATCATGAACATTATCGACAAGGAAGGTGGGATGACTATTATCCCTGAATTGGCGACTATCGGGATGAGCGAAATGCGTTTTGATAATGTCAGGACATTTGCAGACAGCAATCCGTTACGAGAGGTCAGCCTGGTTTATTCGAGGCACTATGCCAAATATAAACTGATCGAACTGCTTTGGAAAGAGATCGTTGCATCGATGCCGGAGAAGCTGCTTCAGAAGAACCGGGGAACAATTGTTGAGTGGAGATAATATTTATTCTTGTTTTGCTTGCCAAATCAAAAATCTTAATTTCCTTTGCATCGCTAAAATAAAAAGCTGCAAACGAGCAGGCACGAAGGATTTTGGTAAAATAATTCTGAAATAATTTGGTGACTAAAAAAAATGGCTTATTTTTGCAGTCCCAAAATCAGGGAATAATTAAGTTGGCCCGTTCGTCTAGGGGTTAGGACGCCAGGTTTTCATCCTGGTAGCAGCGGTTCGAATCCGCTACGGGCTACAAATAAATTTTAACAATTTAGAAAGTAAAAAGATGGCACATCATAAATCAGCAAAGAAGAGAATCAAACAGGACGAAGTAAAGACTGTGCAGAATAAATACGTTGCCAAGACCATGCGTAATGCCGTTAAAAAATTACGTCTTGAAACTGACAAAGAAGTAGTTGCAGCCGCTTTACCAAAAGTTGTTTCGATGATTGACAAACTGGCCAAGAAGAATGTTATTCATGCCAACAAAGCTGCCAACCTGAAATCTTCACTGGTAATCCACCTGAATAAGATCTAGTAAAACCGTCTTCAAAATATACAGAAACCGTCTTATTCGTAAGGCGGTTTTTTTTTGCTTGGGGTCAACTCATAGTTTGGATCATATTAAAAAGCCAAAATAAAAAGCCTCACAGTTATCTGCAAGGCTTTCTATCTGAGTGATATGTTTTGTGAATATTATACAAACAGTTGTTCGTGGAAACGGCTGATTTCGCCAGAGAGGCGTTTTTCGATCAATTCGTCAATGCGTTCGCGAAGGGGTTCAATGGTGATTTTCAGGATTACTTCATGGGCAAAAGCATTCATCAACATCATACGGGCTTCCTTCTCGCCTATTCCGCGTGCACGGAGGAAAAACAAGGCATCTTCGTCAATCTGTCCAACAGTGGCGCCATGGCTACATTTCACGTCGTCGGCATCGATGATTAGCTGTGGTTTGGTTTGCATCCTGGCTTTATCGGAGAGCAATACATTGTTGTTACGCTGGAAGGCATTCGTTTGCTGGGCATCGCGGGCCACATGTATGCGGCCTGCAAAGGCACCGGTTGACTCATCGTCGAGCACATTCTTATAAATCTGGTTGCTCAGGCAGTTGGGCGAAGCATGTTCAATCACGGTAAAATTATCGACATGCTGTTTTTTATCGGTAAACGAAATACCGTTTACACTCGCTTCAGCATGATCGCCGCTGAAGGTAACATTCAGGTTATTACGGATCAGTCCGCCGTGCAGACTTACAGTACCAGTTACCAGATTGGAGTTGTGCTGCAACCGGTAAAAGGCAGAATTTATAGTCGTTGATTGGTTGTGATGATTTTGAATGGTATAAACATCAACCAGTGCATCATCGCCAACATAAACTTCGGTGACAGAATTGAACAGGAATGAGGTTAAAGTCAGTGTATGGTCGCAAACCAGAACTTTTATCCGACTGCCTGATTCGGCAATAATGAGGTTTCGCTGGGTAACCATCAGATCCTGGTCAGAACTTAGCAAATTGATGATCTGCACCGGTTTTTCGATAGCCACGCTTTTTGGCACGAAGAGGAAAAATCCATCTTTCGCGAAAGCAGTATTTAGCGCCACAAAAGGATCGACCGACAATCCAGCCTGACGATTCAGATGGTTTTGCAAGAGTTCAGGATGCTCATTGGCGATCTGCTCAAGGCTGCCCAACACCACTCCATCCGGAAGCTCAGCGCCGGGGTTGTTTCCCTTGTAAAACCATCCGTTAACCAGGAAGACCAGATGAGTATCCAATTGCGGGACGTTGCACTTGAAAACTTCATTCAGGTTAATTAATCCTGAATCCCTGACCAACTCCTGACCGTAGTTCTTTTCGAAGGCAGGTTTGAGATTTGTATATTTATAATCTTCGTTCTTAAAATCAGGGATACCGGCCTGGGCAAATCGTTTGAACGACACCTCGCGCATCCGGTTAAGGATTGGCGATGAACCCTGATTAAGAATTCCCCTGTTTTGTTCAAACAGCGTAACCATCTGTTCAGTCCCGGTTGCTTTTTCAGAAATAATGCTCATAATATCAAGTAAAAAGTAAAAAGGAATAAGTAAAAAGTAAAGACCATAAACAGCATATCCATTTAGAGATTGATTGTTTCCTCATTTTCCGGCATTAAATTTCGTTACCGTTTTTAAGCCAGTCATAACCCTTTTCTTCCAACTCGAAGGCAAGTTCTTTACCTCCCGATTTTACAATTCGTCCACTGTACAGAACATGCACAAAATCAGGGATGATATAATCGAGGAGGCGCTGATAGTGTGTTACCAGGATGGTTGCATTTTCGGGAGTTTTTAAGGCATTCACGCCTTCGGCCACAATCCGGAGGGCATCAATATCGAGTCCTGAGTCGGTTTCGTCGAGAATGGCCAGTTTAGGCTCCAGCATAGCCATCTGGAATATTTCATTTTTCTTTTTCTCTCCTCCTGAAAAACCTTCATTCACCGAACGGTTAGTTAGTTCAGTATCGAGATGAAGCATTTCCTTCTTGGAACGCATCAGTTTCAGGAACTCACCGGCAGTTAAGGGAGCCAGATTCTTAAACTTTCGATGTTCGTTTACCGATGCCTTCAGAAAATTGATCATTGGCACTCCCGGAATCTCGACCGGATACTGGAAACTAAGAAAGATCCCGCTGCGTGAGCGAACTTCAGGAGAAAGCTGGAGTAAATCCTGACCCAGGTAAGTTACTTCACCTTCCAAAATCTCATAGTCTTGTTTACCGGCCAGAATGTTGGCCAAGGTACTTTTCCCGGAACCATTAGGCCCCATGATGGCATGTACTTCGCCCGCTTTAACTTCCAGGTTAATCCCCTTTAGGATTTCTTTGCCTTCAACCGAGGCACGCAAGTTCTTTATTGTAAGCATTCTAAAAATAGTTACGAGTTACAAGTTTAAAGTTATGGGTTGTAAGGTCAATTAAAGTCATTAAAGTCGATAAAGTCAATAAAGCTAATGAGAATCAACAACAGAAACATTTACAACATTTACAACAATGACAACAGTTCTTCATTCTACCCCACGCTGCCTTCCAGACTGATGGACAGCAATTTCTGTGCTTCGACGGCAAATTCCATAGGAAGCTTATTCAGCACTTCGCGGGCATATCCGTTTACGATCATGCCGATGGCATCTTCGGTAGAAATACCGCGCTGGTTGCAATAAAAGATCTGATCTTCACCAATCTTCGAAGTTGTTGCTTCATGCTCGACAATAGATGATTTATTGCCAACCTCAATGTAAGGGAAAGTATGCGCGCCACAGGTTGATCCCAGCAACAGGGAGTCGCACTGCGAATAGTTGCGTGAGTTTGTGGCCCCCGGCATTACTTTCACCAGTCCACGATATGAATTATCGCTTTTACCTGCAGAAATACCTTTCGACACAATCGTACTTTTGGTGTTTTTACCTATGTGAATCATCTTGGTTCCTGTGTCGGCCTGCTGATGATTATTGGTCAACGCTACCGAGTTAAATTCTCCCACCGAATTGTCGCCAATAAGCACACAACTTGGGTATTTCCATGTAATTGCAGAACCGGTTTCCACCTGTGTCCAGCTTATCTTCGATGAAACTCCACGGCATATACCTCGTTTGGTAACGAAGTTGTAGATACCGCCCACTCCGTTTTTATCTCCCGGATACCAATTCTGTACCGTTGAATACTTCACTTCAGCACGATCATGCGCAATGATCTCCACTACGGCTGCATGCAACTGATTTTCATCTCTCTTTGGCGCAGTACAGCCTTCAAGATAGCTAACATAGCTATCATCTTCTGCAATAATAAGCGTTCGCTCAAACTGACCCGTTCCGGCAGTATTAATCCTGAAATAGGTTGAAAGCTCCATTGGACACCGGACTCCCTTTGGAATATAGCAAAACGAACCATCCGAGAATACGGCTGAATTCAATGCCGCAAAGAAATTATCGGTTAGTGGTACTGACATTCCAAGGTATTTACGAACCAGCTCGGGATGTTCAATCAAGGCATCGCTGAATGAGCAGAAGATAATCCCCTTTTCGGCCAATACCTTTTTGAAAGTTGTGGTTACCGAAACGCTGTCCATGACCACATCCACAGCCACGCCGGCAAGATGTTTCTGCTCTTCGATCGGAATCCCCAATTTCTTGAATGTTTCGATCAACTCGGGATCAACTTCATCCAGACTTTGATATTTAGGGCTTGTACGTGGAGCCGCATAGTAGATTGTTTCCTGAAAATCAATGGGCGGAATCTTTAAATGAGCCCATTCCGGAGCTTTCATCTTCAGCCAGCCGCGATAGGCTTTCAGCCTGAATTCAAGCATAAACTCCGGTTCTTTTTTCTTGAACGAAATTAACCTGATTACATCTTCATTCAAGCCTTTAGGAATGACATCCGTATCGATATCGGTAACAAAACCGTATTGATATTCCTGTGTCGTTATATCGTTGAGTAATTTATCCTGATTTTCCATGATCCTATGTTTTCCGTCCCTTCTGATTACTATCTTATTAACAAACTTATCAACGGACAGTTTAAAATATATTGCAAAGATAAGGAAGTAAAGCTATTTTTGCCATTAGTTTGAAAACAATAAATACCTTCAGGTCTTAATAATTAACATGAACAGAAATATGAAACAAACACCACTTTCTGAACTTGGAGAGTTTGGGTTGATCAGACGCCTGACCGAAAACATACAAATCAAAAATACAAGCACGCTGAAAGGTGTGGGTGACGATGCTGCCGTTTTAAGCTATCCGGATAAAAAAATCGTAGTTACAACAGATCTTTTAACCGAAGGAATTCATTTCAACCTGATGTATGTTCCCCTGAAACATCTTGGCTATAAGGCAGTGGTTGTGAACCTTTCGGATGTTTATGCAATGAATGCCACTCCTCGTCAGATTACCGTTTCAATAGCTATATCCTCCAAATTCTCGCTCGAAGCAGTGGATGAGTTGTATTCAGGTATTCACCTGGCCTGCGAAAAATACGGTGTGGACCTGATTGGCGGCGACACCACCAGTTCGCTAACTGGTTTGACTATCAGCATTACTGCAATAGGCGAGGCAAACGAAGAAGAACTGGTTTACCGTAGCGGTGCAAAGGTGGGCGACCTGGTTTGTGTCTCTGGCGATTTGGGTGGGGCTTACATGGGGCTTCAGCTTCTGGAACGGGAAAATGAAGTGTTCAAGGTGAACCCTAACCAGCAGCCACAGTTTGAGGGATACGACTATATCCTGGAACGCCAGCTTAAGCCTGAAGCACGCAGCGACTTTAAGGAATTAATGAAAACACTCGGAATCCAGCCCACTTCTATGATCGACATCTCGGACGGCCTTTCTTCTGAAGTGCTGCATTTGTGTCAGGCCTCGAAAGTAGGCTGCAACATATATGAAGAGAAAATTCCCCTCGACAAGCAAACCAAAGAGTTCGCCGAAGAACTGAGCATTAATCCACTTGTTGCCGCACTCAACGGCGGCGAAGATTACGAATTGCTGTTTACAGTTCCGATTGCGTGTTTCGAGGTCATAAAAAAGGAATTCGACATCACCATCATCGGCCACATCACTGCCGAAAGTGAAGGAGCCAACCTCATCACAACCGGAGGTTCAGTTATTCCGCTCCAGGCACAAGGCTGGAACCCACTGAAGGAATAGGATTGCCTAATCGAAAAATTAACGCTAATTTTTAAGATATAATCGAAATATTAACGCTAATTTTTAGATTATATTCGAAATATTCACGATATTTGTATTCGTAAATTTACAAATACCTGATTATGAATACAGATAGAATCATACGGGCTAAGCTAACCGATTCGTTAGTATTAGGTCATAAAATAGTCCTGGTTTATGGCGCGAGGCAAACAGGTAAGACCACCTTATGCAACAGTATATTGGAGAATTTGCCTGGTAGTATTTTGAAGATAAATGCTGATGAAATCAGGTATACAGAATTGCTCTCATCGCGTGATTTCTCAAAAATGAAGCTTCTTCTTGAAGGTTACGATGTTTTGTTTATCGACGAAGCCCAACGTATCCCGGATATTGGCATCAATCTGAAAATTATTTATGAGAACATGCCCGGCTTAAAGATGCTGATTACCGGTTCATCATCCTTCGAACTTGGAAATCTGGTACAAGAGCCGTTAACAGGGCGCACCTCAACGTTTAAACTGATGCCCTTTTCATTGCAGGAAATCCGACAGAACACCAGCATTTTCGACATTCAACAGCGTCTGGAAGAATTCATGCTTTATGGGCTTTATCCCGAAATTACTCATTACAACAGTGCCAGCGAAAAAGAAAGATACCTGACTGAATTAAGTTCTTCCTACTTGTACAAAGATGTTTTGGAATTATCAAATATCCGCAGCTCATCAAAAATAAGCAACCTGCTTAAGTTATTGGCCTTTCAGATTGGGATGGAGGTCTCGCTCAACGAAATAGGGCAGAGTCTCAATATGAGCCAGGAGACCGTTAATAGTTACATCGATTTACTTGAAAAATCATTTATTGTGTTCCGTCTTAGTGGTTTCAGCCGTAATCTGCGCAAGGAAGTTGGCAAACGTGACAAAATCTATTTCTGGGATTTAGGTGTCCGGAATTGCCTCATTCAGAACTTTGCACCACTGTCAACAAGGAGCGATGTGGGTGAAATGTGGGAGAACTTAATTGTCACCGAACGGCTAAAATATTTATCCAATAATCAGTTATTTGCGCATTCATATTTCTGGCGCACCTATACTGGTGCCGAAATTGACTATGTGGAAGAAAGAAACGGAGAACTGTTTGCCTATGAAATCAAGTATTCAAAAGTCAGGAAAAATGCACCCCATACCTGGATCGAGAACTACGGAAACAATTTCAAATGTATCACGAAAGACAATTTTTGGGAGTTTGTCATGTAATATCCAATAGTCTGAAAGTCTTTTAATCTAAGTCGTTAGCTGACACCTGCGGCTTTTCTTAAAATTCTATCAGTATTATTGCATTTATAACCTTATATTTATTGCTTATTACAAAACAGCAACACCTCTACTATTTTATGTTTGACATATTTTACCATACCTGGTTCCCGCATTGCGTTGGCTTGTTTTTCCTTACCTTTCTTCAGGAAGATGCGGCTATTGTCGCCGCTTCATTTGCAACGGTGGAGTACAATTTACCCATTAGTCTGGCCTTCTTCAGCGTCTATTTTGGAATCATAACAGGCGATCTTTTTATCTATGGACTTGGCAGGGTCGCCCAAAGCAATAAATGGCTGCGGGGTAAAGTGATCGGGCCAAAGGTAGATCAGGTAAAATTCTTTCTCGAAAAGAACTTCATCTGGGCAGTTGCCATTTGCCGCGTTGCCCCAACCTTATTATTCCCAACTTTCGTTGCTATTGGTTGGTTCCGTATGCCGGTTAAACGCTTTTTTATAATTACTGCAACAACAGCTGCCATCTATACACCCATTCTCTTTTTTCTGGTGACTATCCTGGGCAAGGCGGTACTGTATAAGCTGGGTTTCTGGTCGTGGGGAATCTTGCTCCTGATCGTCATTGTATTCCCTCTGCGGAAAGTTTATAAGTCAGTTTGGAAAAAAGATACCGGAGTTGACGCTTCAATCTTAAGGTTCCCATTTATGAAAGGTTCGGCCATACTGGGCGATCCACGGGAAAAAGAGCACCGGGGAATGCCTTCACTGAGCGGATTAAAGCGTTTGGTTTCCCTGGCTGAACGGGTCCCAAACGGTTTGTTTTACATACCGGTCGGTCTGCGATGGATTGCACTCTCCATCCGATACGGCAACTTTACCCTACCCACCCTGGCAAATCCTCTGATTGAGACTGGTGGCTTCTGGGGCGAATCGAAAAGCAAAGTACTTGGGGACATTGGCCTTGAACAGCAGAAATGGGTGGCTAACTTCTTCCCCTATAAACGAACAGAACGTCCCCCAGAGATCGATCTTCAGGAAGTACTCACTAAAATGCGTGAAGCAGGCATTGAATTCCCGCTGGTTGCAAAACCTGATATCGGCTGGCAGGGATTTGGGGTCCGAAAAGTGGATGACGAAGAGGCGTTACTGAATTACCTGACCGTTTACCCAAAGAATGAAAGTTTGCTGATTCAGCACCTGATTCCTTATGACGGTGAGGCGGGAGTATTCTATGCCCGAATGCCGAATGAAGAACACGGCAAGGTCTTTTCACTCACCTTACGCTATTTCCCTTATGTAATCGGCGATGGCAGTTCTACCCTACGCGAACTGATTCAACACAATCCAAGAACAGGATTCAAATCCGACTATTTCCTGGGAAAGAATCCCGATCATTTGGGCCTTGGAGCCGAAAGACTGGCGACCATTCCTGCGGATGAGGAAATGGTACGTCTGGCATTTATCGGAAGCATCCGCGTGGGAGGAATCTACCGCGATGCCCGGCATTTAATCACTACTGAATTGTCACAACGCTTTGACGAGATCGCCCGCAGTATTCCTGAATTCTATTACGGACGTTTCGACATCCGCTTTAAATCGACTGACGAATTAAAAGCTGCCGAAGGATTCTCGATTATCGAGGTCAATGGAGCAGGCTCGGAGCCCATCCACGCCTGGGACCCAGACATGACGCTGTTTAACCTGTACCGTGAATTGTTTAAAACCCAAAGCCTGATGTTTCGCATTGCCGCCCAAAACCGCAAACGGGGCTTCAAAACCGAAGGCATTATTAGTTTTATCCGGGCAGCCCGTAAGCAAAACAAACTTATTAAACTCTATCCGCCAGCAGAGTAATCAATTTCCAAACTTTCGGCATACGCTTTTAAAATCTGATCCATTTCACGATTCACATTGTCATCGATCCGCTTTCGTTTTTCATCGGCATCAAACCATTCGAGTGTTCGTCGAATCCCAACGCTGAAAGGAATAGTGGCCTGAAATCCCGGAACAAACGATTTGATTTTGCTATTGTCGAAAATGGCGCTCCAGGTTTTGTCGCCAAACAAACCACCAGTCATCTCAGGTATAACCTTTATTATAAAGTCAGAAGGTATATGTACAATTTTTGCCTCAACACCTAACGCATCAGCAATGGTCTGGTAAATCTGGTTCCAGGTCACTACTTCGTCTGAAGTAATATGAAAAGTCTGACCAATGGCCTTTTCGTTTCCGAGCAAACCCAGAAAACCTTTGGCAAAATCTTCGGCATGGGTATTTGCCCAAAGTGAAGTGCCATCGCCATGAACAATAATGGGATTGCCTTTCAGCATGCGGTCGGCCAGAGTATAGCAGCCAAAGCCTCCAATTGCCACAGGGAAATAGGTGTTGTAAGTATACGATGGACGCACGATAGTTACCGGGAAATCTTCCTCATCATAGGCTTTCATAAGCAGATCTTCGCAGGCAATTTTATTGCGGGAGTATTCCCAGTATGGATTTTCCACCGGTGTCGATTCTGTGATAATATAGTCTGGCGGTGGCTTTTGGTAGACCGATGCCGAGCTGATAAACACGAATTGTTTGGTTCGTGCGCTGAAAACTGCAATGTCGTGTTCAATGTCTTCCGCAGTAAAAGCAATCCAGTCGACTACCACATCAAATTTAAGGTCTTTCAGAGCGTTGAGCATGCTCTCCGAATTATGGATGTCTCCGGTTAATTGATGAGCTCCGGGTATTTCGGTTGAGCGAATGCCGCGGTTGAGCAGATAAAGCTCCATTCCCTGTTCAATGGCCATGTGGCTGACAGCGGTGCTGATGAATCCGGTACCGCCTATAAATAATACTTTCATCCTGGATTGGTTAAAGTTTGTTTATAACAACCGCTTATTTTACTAAATTCTTAAAAACTGATCCAAAAATCAGATAACCGGTATTTCCTGCAATCGTGCCCTCGTTTTCTCCCCACAGAAATGGCCAGTCGTCGTAGTTCTCAAAGTGGTCGGGTTTTCTGAATAATAAACCCGGAGCTACATTACCCGGAATAGCTGAGAAATCAGCCCTGTTATTACCATAAAAGACTGCTTTGGGACGAGTTGCACCCACGGTTGCTACTAAGGAATAGTTATGGTACGGATGGCAGCCAAACAGCCAATTGGTGGTTTTGTAAGCATTGTTTGCGTCGATAATATCAGGGAAATATTTACTGGCAAAGCAATTGGTTGTGCCAAAACTCGTTATGGCTCCGCTTCCTGCCCAGTTACCCAGACCGATTGGAACTCCGTATGGATTATCCTTTTCAAGCCCGTCGATGTATTCTTTGTACTTTACAACGTAAGGACGGAGTTTTTCTTTGTAGGATGCATCCATGTGCGGTATAGCATCCAATGCCGTCAAAAGATTACTACTTACGTTACGGTTAAGTGCAGGCCACAAAAGTTCCTGAAATTTATCGATATATTGTTTCTCCTCAGTTGAGATGTACAGTTGAAGATTGGTTGCAACATCTGCTGCTCCACGGCCCCTTTCAACGCTTTCCCGCGGCTGATTGGCAAGTAATTCAGTTGCCTCTTTCAGTAGTCTTTTTGACTGTATCAACGCTCTTGCCGAAAGATCGTCGTTATATCCCTTTAACGCCCGGCTTGATGCGGCAAACATCGTTGCTGCCCTGAGATCGAGGTTGGGATTGCGGCTTGTAAATGCCCACATACCATCCTTAACTCCGCTCGACCTGCCATCAGGGGCTACTTCGTAAGGGCCAAGGTTGGGATTATAAGGAAGGCCGTCTGTTATTGAAGCTGCGTCACCAAGGTGATGGTAATTATCGAGAACAGAGTTAGAGAGAGCTTGTGACATGTGACCAATAATCTCTGCCTGAGCTAACAGGTTCAATGTTCCATGTTCGATAAACTGCAAAATGTCTGGTGTCCCATCCGGGCGGTGAAGATCAACATAGCGATGCTTCTGATCAATAAAAGTCTCATCGCGTAAGGGTTTAAAATATTCCCATATCTGGACAAAGTTCTGCACAACGCCAATGTTCGATCCTGTCTCAATATCAAAATCTCCGGCATCGAAGAAACCGCCTACGTTTAATCCCGGAATCAATTCCAGCGCTTTATACTTAGTATCGGTTGTTGGTCCCTGGCTATGAAGGTCGAAGTGATCGGTGTTTGGCGGAGCCTGGAGATACCCGTCCTTAAAAGGCTCGCCGTGCCACACCCGGTAACCTTCCTTTACGTACATGTGATCCATGTGAATGGGTATCCATACATCGCTGGTAGCATCAGTAATCCAATCGTAAACGCTATTCTCTATTAAAAAGTTATTTGTTTTAAAGTTGCCATACTGAATATAGTATATACCCGGAGTTTGCACTGAAGAAAAATCAAATTTCACATAGTGGTACTTATAATAGTCGCCCCAGGATACAATGTTGCCAGTGAATGCATTGGTAGCAATGCCGTCGTCGCCTATTTTATATAGGGATGCTGTTGCAAGCGGTTTGTCTTTCTTGTCGAGTTCAATCACTGAGACTTTGGGTTGCGTAGGGAGATAACCCACTTGAGAGAAACCGATATTTGGCTCTCTTATCCAATCTTTAATGGCATTTGGTTCAACGGTCCAGGTCAAAACTTTGCCTGTTTTCCCTGCCGGAAGTATACTGCGAACTACAAACCAGCCGTTTTGTGCCAGCATACGACCGTCGAAGAGCATCAAATCGGCATCAGGCGAGGTGATTTTTACCAAACGTTCAGGTGCATCGGGTGCCAATAGAAAGGTATGGCCGGTTTCGAGCGGAAGCGGATCGATAAATCTGCCCGTACCCCTGTCGTCAGAAGTCACATACCCCTTGAATTGTTTAATTTTTTCACTGTTAGGCTTTGTAGTTGTTTTACTTACCGCATATCGCGGAAATCGATTCGGACGTCCATCCATTAAATAGGCTTTTCCCCAATATTGCGAGGGTAGAAACTCAAGATTAAATCCGGCTTTCCCTTCAAGTGCCGCGGGAACAGGCTTATCAAGGTAAACAGATATCTCAACGCCTTTACCCTTAGCCGTGACTACCACCCTCGAATTAAAATCGTAATCTTCATACCTTAACGTAGCCTCAATGGTTTTCGAGTCACGGTCAACCTTTCGGTTTGAGATTACAGGAACAAGATCCCACTGCTCCGGAGTGTTGGAAAGTCTTACAGCGCCACCTTGCGCTGTCCGGACTCCATGGTGAATCAATTCTATACCGGCGTTTTTCTCATCGTTAAAGCCTCCGTTAAAAAGGTTGCTGTAAACGAGGACATTGACGCCTTGTGTCTCGAAATACTCAAGATCATTGATTTTCAACTCCTGGCCCGAAGCAGATTTGAACGCCGCCAGTAGTAACACTGCAAGGAATAACAATGTTAGTTTTTTCATGTTGATTATAAAATTAGGTAGTGGTTTAAGCATAAATATGTACGGTCTTAAATATCAGATAATCAGAAATTAAAGAATATCTTTGGATAACACGCAACAACTCGCAATATAGCCCGGAAGTGCCTGGTTTATTATCCTGTGCCAATATATAGATTTAGCCTGATTTTAGAACGTTCCGTGATTACAATTTTAAAGAATATCCGGTATAAGAAAGAAAAAGGTTTTACGCTATCCCCAGGACTCAGGACAGAAGGTGAAGCAATTGATAGGATTATTAAGTAAAATTAAGTAATTTCGTCAGCAAAACCAAAACCTATGCAAATAAAAAATCTATTGAAATTATCATTCATTCTATCGATCCTTTTTGCCTTCAATCTAACCGTTTCAGGACAGCACCAATTCGGAATAAAAGCCAGCGGAGGATTATCCAGAATAACTAATTCTATGGATAATCCAAATGCTACACTAACCACTCCATTTGTTCCTTCAGGACAGGTAGGGTTCTTTTATAATTTTCAGTTTGGCAAATTTTCATCTTTTGGTACTGAGTTATTATTCTCACAAATTGAAGGAAAAGATATACTTGAAGATGATTTATATACATTAGACGGAACCGGCACCAGAAATTATATCGGTCACAGAAAGGATGATTTGTACCGACATATTTCCTATATAAGTTTGCCAATCTATTATGGATTTAAATTCAGCAGGCTGATGATTAATGCCGGGTTCCAGATTTCATATTCAATTTCAAGCAGTGGAAGAGAAAAGGATCATGCAGTATTTGAAGGTGAAAACTTCAGTAGTGACATCAAAACAAATGACATAAATATAAAACCATTCGACTATGGCCCCAGATCCGGTATAATTTACAATTTAACAAGCAAGCTGGCTATTGAAGGAACCTGGTACTATGGTCTAAATAACATTCAAAAAGGTGATCCATCATTTTGGAAATTGAAAGTTCAACAAGCCACATTGGGAATCCGTTATATATTGCTGACATCAAAAACAACCAAATGAATTCACTCCAACTATCAAACAATTCTGTTTCCCAAATCAAAGGATTAGTTCTGCGAATAGTAACTCCTTTAATCGTCCTATTAGTCTTCCCACTATTTTCTTTTGGGCAATTCCTTATAGATAAAGATAAAGCAATTAAGATTGCTTTAGAAAACGGGTTGGAAACCGGGCTCGAAGCACCCGAAGCTAAATTAACCAACAATGGCATTTGGAAAATCAAAAGCATACTCTGTAATGATGATATAAACTCTGGAGAATATAATATAATAGAAGTAGATGCTTCTACAGGAAAAATTAAGAATAACATCAAATCAATGAGGGAATATAAATCAGCGGATGGCGTACAGCAGGATAAAACTGAACTTCAGATTTCCGGAAATCTAAGGGGAATACCTGTTATAGCTGCTGCCAATAAAGCATATAAACTAATACCCACTGATATACGAGGTGAAGATGCCCCTGTTGTTTCGCCAAATAACAAGCAAATTGCATTTCAATATGAATATAGTAAAATCGGCATTGTAACTATTAACGGGCAAGGATTTCAACAGATTTGTAATGAATGCAGAAATCCCCAATGGATTGACAATAACTGAATAGCCTATTTCAAGGATCAGGATCAATTCTATAAGAAAAATATTAAAACTAATGAAGAGAAACTAATCGCTACTATACCTGGAATGAATGATCAATTTCAGATTTCGCCTGATTTTAAATGGATTGCTTATACAAGTGAAGAAATATGGGATACTCCTAAGCCGAAGAAAGATAGCTTGGGAAGAATAACTTTTAAGATTAACTTTACAGATGGGCAAGGGCAAGAACTCTGTTTAGTGTCAACCGATGGGAATAAAAAGAAATTTATCACCAAAAGCGGTAGATACATTAATACTCCATGTTGGTCGGCTAAAAGTGACACGCTATTTTTCTACATTGATAAAGCGAAATGCTTTGCAACAAACCTGAATAATGATACGATCATGTATTCCCCCGTACATCATCCCAATACGATATCATTATTCGATTACAGAAAGGTAGTTGACGGGATTTTTCCAATTAGAGTTGGTTGTAAGGTTGTTGGCATTGATTTGCATACATGCAAACCCAAATATATTCTTCTGGATGAGGCCGGTACATATTATAATATGGTTCTATCCAACAGATTGAAATATTTGGTCTATACCAAATCTGGTTTCTTGTATGCAAGAAAACTCTACTAAAAACATTATTAAACTCCGCACCCAAAAGCCATGCCAGTCGGCTGAAGTCAGACGTCATAGGATATTATCTCTCCGATTAACAATATTGCTTATTCAAGGCGGTTATATTCTTTGCCGTTTGCCTTCAGCCGACGGACATGTTATCAGCACTGCACGAACCGCTTAATGTATTTCTCAGGTACATAGCCCTATTCCCCTTGCTTTCCCGATATGAATCTTTCTGTTCTCTGTCATACCTCTTTCATACCTCTTTCAGTACAAATTCGTAACAAATACAATACAAATTCGAAACAAATACGTACCGCTTCGAATTTGTTTCGAATTTGTTTCGAATTATATTCGAATTTGTTACGAATTTGTACTGAAAGAGGTATGAAAGAGGTATGAAAGAGGTATGAAAGAAGTATGAAACAGATAAAGGCAATTCCTTAACCATTCATAACCGGAACAGGAGGAAAAACCAGAAGAATAGATCTTCAAACGGGCACTTATGTGATGTAAATCTAAAATATATATAACTAAAAAGCCGCCTCCCTTTTCAGGAAAGCGGCTTCTATATTATTTTCTCACCCTTGTGTGGAGAGTTAGGCAACGGCTTTTATTCTTCGTGTGCGGCCAGCAAAACTTCAAGAATCTTCTTTCCGGCAGCAGCGACGCTGGTACCAGGTCCGAAGATGGCAACCACGCCTGCATCATAGAGGAATTGGTAATCCTGGGCTGGAATAACACCACCTGCAATGACCATGATGTCTTCACGACCCAGTTTCTTCAATTCAGCTATCACGGAAGGAATGAGGGTTTTATGCCCTGCAGCCAAAGACGAAACGCCCAATACGTGCACGTCGTTTTCGACAGCTTGTTTGGCGGCTTCTTCAGGAGTCTGGAACAATGGTCCCATATCAACATCGAAGCCCAAATCGGCATAACCGGTTGCAACGACTTTAGCGCCACGGTCGTGTCCGTCCTGACCCATTTTGGCAATCATGATACGAGGCTGACGGCCTTCGAGTGCTGCAAATTTAGTGGCCAGATCCTGAGCTTCCTTGAAGGTTGAATCATTTTTACTTTCTGCTGAGTACACGCCTGAGATAGTTCTAATAATTGCTTTATAACGTCCTACATGTTTTTCGCATGCGAATGAAATCTCGCCCAATGAAGCGCGTTTCTGTGCTGCTACGATAGCGAGTTCAAGTAAGTTACCTTCGCCAGTCTCCACGCATTTACTTAGGACCTCAAGGGCAGCCTGACATTCGGCTTCATTACGTTCGGCACGCAATTTATTCAATCTTTCGATCTGTGACAAACGAACGGCAGTATTATCAATTTCAAGGATGTCGATAGGATCTTCTTTTTCGAGTCGATACTTGTTAACCCCAACGATGGTCTGAGTTCCGCTATCGATACGACCCTGTGTACGGGCAGCAGCTTCTTCGATGCGCATTTTCGGAACACCTGTTTCAACAGCTTTCGACATACCACCGAGTCTCTCCACTTCTTCAATCAAGGACCATGCTTTGTCGGCCAGTTCCTGAGTTAAAGCTTCGACGTAGTATGAACCTGCCCATGGGTCAACAGCCCGGCAGATTTCAGTTTCCTGCTGAATGTATAACTGGGTGTTACGGGCAATACGGGCAGAAGCATCAGTTGGCAAAGCGATGGCTTCGTCCAGTGCGTTGGTGTGCAGTGACTGGGTGTGACCCAAGGCAGCAGCCATAGCTTCTACAGCGGTACGGCCTATGTTGTTGTATGGATCCTGTTCAGTCAACGACCATCCTGAAGTCTGGCAGTGTGTACGCAGGGCCATCGATTTCGGGTTCTTTGGATTGAACTGTTTCACCATTTTTGCCCAGATCATACGGGCGGCACGCATTTTGGCGATTTCCATGAAGTGGTTCATACCGATGGCCCAGAAGAACGACAAACGGGGAGCAAAGGCGTCGATGTCGATTCCGGCCTTGATACCTGTACGCAGATATTCCAGACCGTCAGCCAGGGTGTAAGCCATTTCAATGTCGGCAGTAGCGCCTGCTTCCTGCATGTGGTAGCCTGAAATAGAAATGGAGTTGAATTTTGGCATCTTCTGAGAAGTGAACTCAAAAATGTCGGCTATGATTTTCATCGAGAATTCGGGTGGATAGATATAAGTGTTACGCACCATGAATTCTTTCAGGATATCGTTCTGGATTGTTCCGGCAAGCTGATCCAAAGTGGCACCCTGTTCAAGGGCAGTTACAATGTAGAACGCCAGTACAGGAAGTACAGCGCCGTTCATGGTCATTGAAACAGACATCTTATCCAAAGGAATCTGGTCGAACAGTATCTTCATGTCAAGGATGGAGTCGATGGCCACACCGGCTTTACCCACATCTCCCACCACACGAGGATGGTCGGAGTCGTATCCGCGGTGAGTAGCTAAATCGAAGGCTACCGAAAGACCTTTCTGTCCTGCAGCAAGGTTACGACGATAGAAGGCGTTGGACTCTTCGGCAGTAGAGAATCCAGCATATTGACGCACCGTCCAGGGTTGCATGGCATACATCACTGAATAGGGACCACGAAGGTAAGGAGCCACACCCGCAGCATAGTGCAGGTGTTCCATTCCTTCCAGATCCTCTTTCGTGTAAACCGGCTTCACTGGAATCTGTTCAGGTGTAATCCAGTTCTTCTCAATCTTATTTTTGGCATTCCATTCTTCCGTATTGGGTTGTGGAACTGCCTTCTTAATGTCAATATCTTTAAAATTTGGCTTCATGTTCTTTTTTTTAGATTCCCAATGTAGATTGATATGCCTTTAGCTCTGACAACAAATTGCTCTTTACACTGATAAAGTTGGTGATCCCTTTTGCTTTTAATTCATCTGTGTTCGCAGGAGCACCAGCTACTACAAATATTACTTTTCCATTGATGACATCAAAAGCGGCAGGAGCCAGTTCAGTATATTCGTCATCTGAACTACAAATGACCACTATAGCGGCACCAGCTTGCTGAGCAGCAGCCCATCCTTCCTCAACAGTTTCGAAACCATTATTGTCGAGTACGTCAAAACCAGCCACGGCAAAGAAGTTGCAGGCAAACTGTGCCCTTGCCTTGCGCATATTCAGATTTCCCATGGTCAGCATGAAAGCCAGCGGACGTTTATTGGTTTTGGCATAGACATCGGTTTTGTAGCGCAATGCTTCAAAAGTCTGGGCGCCACGATAAGGTTTCAATGTTTCGATTTCTGCTTCGTCTGAAGTGATATCAATGGGAGCAAAAACTGCAGGGTTCATTTCATGATCGATCTTTTCATTGAAATTAGGAAATTGATTGGTTCCCAAAAGGTTCTCGCGACGGGTAGCAATATTTAAATCCCGTTTAGCGGCCATCTTCTTAATTTCAGCTTGAATAAACCCGGCACGAAGAGATGCAAGGAATCCACCCTTTTCCTGAACTTCAAGGAACAGTTTCCATGCCTGATCAGCAATAGAAGCGGTTAATTCTTCGATATAGTATGAACCTGCACCTGGATCGGCAATCTTGTCAAAGTTGACTTCTTCTTTGAGGAGTAACTGCTGATTGCGTGCTATACGGTCAGAGAATTCTGTTGAGACTTCATAAATAGCATCGAAAGGAAGAACGGTCATTGAATCGACTCCTCCCAGAGAAGCGCTCATGGCTTCGGTTTGAGTGCGCAGTGCATTAACAAAAGGGTCATAAACGGTCTTATTCCAGCTTCCGGTCTCGGCATGTACAATCATCTTGCATGAATCATCACTTTTAGGATCGTAAGCCTTTACGATTTGTGCCCATAACATGCGACCAGCCCTTAGCTTGGCTATTTCGAGGAAATAGTTGGCACTGATAGATAGGTTAAACTTTACATTTTTAGCAACGGCATCAATTTCGACACCCTGCTCAGTGAGGACAGTCAGGTATTCAGCACCCTGGGCCAGCGAATAAGCCAATTCCTGTACGATGGATGATCCGGCATTGGGGTAGTTTTTGCCATTCACTGCCAGTGTTCTGAATTTGGTCAGTTCAGCAGTTGACCGAATCATTTTGGCTGCATTCTCAATAACATGTTCCTGACCCTTTTTGAAGTTTCCAACCAGTGCATATTTACCAAAGGGATCAAATTCGACAGATGCACGGATGCTTTTCAAATCCCAGTTGCCTTGTTTCACATACTCTGTAAAGGCTTCAGCAACTCTTCGTGAGCAACAATTGCCGGCAAAGTTCACTTCAACGGCATCCAAACTGATGTCATGGAGCAAAACAGCCATGTCAGCAACCGTTATTTCTGTACGTGTATTAAATACGAAAGCCAACGAATTCACTCCTTTCATCAGATAAGTCAGGGCTTTTTTGTTGGCTTCAGAAAAATCATTTACCGTAATGCTTTGACGGACTAACCATTCGTTGTTGTTTTTCTTGTTTCCCCTTGTGTATGGAAATTCGCCGGGTAAGCTGTTCAGGTAGACCAGTTTTTCCAGGTCTTCTTCCCTGTAGAAGGGCTGAACGTCAATTCCTTCATTTGTTTTCCATACCAACCTGCGGTTGAAGTCTGCGCCTTTCAGGTCAGCAGTAACTTTATCCATCCACTGCTGTGTGCTGATAGGTGGAAATTCTTCAAAAAGCTTATTATATTTTTCTGCCATAATAATGTAACTGTTTATAAAATCGGGGGCAAAATTAGTGCTTTTTGAGAAGTGAGATTCAAAACAGTTGTTTTTTTACGCAAATGCTAACATTAATCAGGTTTTGAGAATCAGGCACTTGATAACAAAACAGCTTATCTTGACTCATTCAGAATAAGGAAAACGGGAATCTGATCATTCCAAAGAATAGAGGAGGTTTAAAACAGTTGTAATCCGATGAAAAATAAAGGTTTAAAAATTATGCCCCTGGGTAATTTACATGGAAACCTTCAACTGAAAAGTGTTTGAATAGGTAATATTTTGCGGAGCTTGTTGAGATATATCAATTAATGTATAGTTAACATTGTAGGTTCCCTGTGGTAATATTCCGATCAGAATCGTATCGTTCTTCATCATGCACGGCCATTTCATCATGCTGTTGAACTGTTTCTCAATGTCAATAGTATTCCCTGTTCGTTTATTTTTTGAAAGAGTATTGTAGGTACAGTCGTCATATATCACCAGCTTAACTAAATCTTTGCTACCAGGGCTATCAGGAATAATCTTCATATTATTTCCCACATGGTTAACCGGCTGAGCCACTTTATCCTTTTCGGTACATCCAACTGAAAACAAGAGGATAAGAACTAAGGCAAAAATCGTTCGTTTCATATATTCCTGATTAATGACCTTTACTCTAAGACTGAATCTTTGGCCGAATGGTTGCGTGAGTATATGAATGCTAATATATCTATTCACAATCTCCAATCGTTATTCATTTTTCTCAAACCAAAGATATTAATACATTCTTGATATCTACTTACAACCTTGCTAGCCATTTTGAAAAGAAAAGGTCATAAACCTGATAACCATTACCGTCCTCATAAATCATATCTTTATTGATTAGAGATTTTAATGAGACGTTGACTGAACTCGCCTGTATTAGGTTATATTTTTTTATGAACTCACCTGAATTGGGACGTTCTACTTTCCACTCTTTGGCAATTGCTTTCATTAATGCAAATTGATTATTAGTGAGAAGGTTCTTGTAATTATAATAAATGTATTCACGTTCTACTAAAATCTGCTGTGCGATTTCTACCACCAATTCATGTGTTATTTTTGTAATTTGAGTGGCAAATATTTGGTTGAAAATATACTGGACATAGAACGTATAACAATCATAATCATCTAACACCTCATTTACCAATTCAATCTCAATTGAACGCTTATATTTGGCAAAATGATTTACAATAAACTCTGAATATATATTTTTAGATATTCGCCCGAGGTTCATGATGTCAGAACTTTGATAGAAAGGTCTCCCATATTGGCTAAACATTGATGATAAAATATGTTTATTGCTGCCTGAAAAGATAAAATTTATCGAGTTATGTTGCTGGATTTGTGTCCTCAACAATGCCTCCACGTTTTTCTCAGGATAATTTACTATTTGTTGAAACTCATCGATTGCTATAATATAACGGCTGTCTTGCTCCTCTAAATATTGGCAAATAGTTGCAACATCTTTTTCAGTTTCATGAGGCTTTTTATAATCGATTTCCAGTTCCGGGATCCCGGTTAATTGATTAAATGTGAGTTTTCCCCTGATGCCTGAAATCAGTTTTGTTATTTTTTTCAGATAATTACCCGATCTGTTTTGTTCTTCAACAAGAATAGCCTTCCCAAACTCCCGTACAAAATCACTTAAACATGTGGTTGGCAAAATATCAAGATATAACAACCTGTAATTTTCGGTTGCTGAAAGCTGATTGAAAACATGTTTTATAATCCCGGTTTTTCCAATTCTTCTCAACGAAAGTAATGTAATATTCCTTTCGTTTTTTAGAGCTGAAATAATTTTTTCTGTTTCCAACTCCCTATTGCAAAAGTAGTCAGAAGAAATATAGCCTGAAATAACAAATGGATTGTTAGTTTTCATATTTCACATTTAATGCTCAATTCTACGCAATTTACGTTACGCAATTTACGCATTTTCTCTTAAAAGACTACCGACTGATCTTTATCTTATTGCCAATGCCTTTCAATGTTATATTTTACCCTTTCCCGCACATTTCTCTACTTCCCTGAAAACCCTTAGCAAATTACCTCCCCAGATCTTCCTGATTTCCGTTTCGGTATAACCCCTTCGGAGCAGTTCCATCGTAATATTCGGGAACTGACTAACATCGGCACAGTCACGTAATCCACCACCACCATCGAAGTCGCTTCCAATCCCTACATAGTCAATACCAACCAGCTTTTTAACATGATCAATATGATCGACCATATCTTTTACCGTTGGCATCAGCTCAGGGTTCATGGCCTGAACCTCGTCCCACTCTTTAAATAAATTCTCTTTCTCGATATCGGTCATCTTATCCGTAGCCTCCTTGTAGCGTTTGTGGATCTGTTTCATCCGCTGAAATTTGACTGTCGTGGTATCAGGTTCCTTGATGTATTCATCGAGCAGGCAAATTTGAATAACGCCTCCCTTTTCAGCCAGCTTTTTAATCATTTCGTCGGTCATGTTCCGATTGTGTTTGGCAACTGCACGCACCGAACTGTGCGAAGCAATTACAGGAGCCTTGCTCAGTGCAATGACATCAAAGAACGACTTGTCTGAAATATGTGAAACATCAACCATCATCCCAAGTCTATTCATTTCGGCAATAACCTGTTTCCCAAAGTCGCTTACGCCATTGTGTTCGGCTGGTTTACTATCGCTCGACGAGTCACAGATATCGTTGTGGTAGGAATGGCAAAGTGTAATGTAGCGAACGCCTTGTTTATAAAATTCTTCAACCCTTGAGATGTCTTTTGCCAATGGGAACCCATTCTCCATGCCAATGTAGATAGCACGTTTACCTGTTTTTTCAATGCGGGCAAGGTCATCGGCTTTCAAGGCCAGGGTAGCCAGATCACTATTGTGTTTCAGCATCGAATGAATCGAATCGAGCATCTGGTGAGCTAAAGCGTAATTTTGTTTGTAGTTCTCCTCTGTGCGGGGTTTTTGTGCAGTGAACACAGCAAAAAAACTGGCATCCAATCCACCTTTTTTCATCCTGGGTAAATCGACCCGGCTGTGGGGTGCCTTGTTTTCTACCCTAACCGAAAATCCTGGTTTTATCATCAGCATTGGAGTATCGCAATGCGTATCAATAGTCAGGCATTTTTCGTGTATACGGTTAGCTTTCTTCTGAAGCTTCAGTTGATTTTTATCGCTGGCAAAGCTCATTAATGATCCTGAAATAAGTAATACGGTCAATGCTTTTGTAATCATCGGTCAGGTTTATTTTCGGTTTGAAGATTCAAATGTAATGAAAAAGAGAAAACATCAATAACTATGGACTAACTTTTAAAAAAGGATAATTATTTGCTGATTAAATATTTATTTTTTCCTGTAAATCACACATCTGCTGGTCACTTCAATAAACCATTTTGCGAATATGCCTCCCATAAAAGTAGCTGATAGGGGTAATGCCAGCCTTAACCGGGTAGGGTTTGGGTAGGGTTCTCCTTTTATTATCTAATTGCTATCTGTGTTCTATCTGTGTTAAAATGGAGGTTTTAACACAGATGGAAATTAATTATAAAGTAAATTATAAAGCCCGGGTATAGCGCAATCCCAACTTGGGGACTTTCCGTGGATGTCGAAATCAGGTTTAATGCATTATGGAAGTTCTTCTGATTGGATGGAGAATGGTTGTCAGGAGGCAAGGGGTTCAATTCTGAATCCTTTCTTTATACCAAGGCAGAAACTCATTTGAAGGATAAACATAGTATTACTGTTGTGAAAAAAGCCTGCCTGCTTGATAATTAAAGTGGTAAAGTCAATAAATGTGAAAAACGATTTTCCTGCAATCCTATAGGAATAATAGAAGGGCAGCATTTATACTCTCCATCGAAAAAACAGGGTGTTTCATCGAATAAAATTTACCGTTGGTTTTATTCTTGCGATCTTCGGTTAAGAAAATAAAAACCAAAGATTATGAAACTAAAAAGACTATTGATCATCTTCGGAATCCTCCTGTTTATTTCAGGGTGTTCCGATTTTATGATGATTTGCTCACTCAATCCGTTTTATCTTGATAAAAACGTGGCGCTTGCATCAGAAATAGAAGGAAACTGGACAGTTCATGAGATCAAATCCAAAAAAGATTCGAACGATAAGAACAGTAGTCACTGGGAAGCGATGGATACAACTTCAATCTGGCGAATTAACCGATTTGTTTCAGAGGAAAAGGTAAAGACCAAACATGGTACTGATTCTATCGTTTTTAAGCCACAGAACTTTTATGTAGTGAAACTGACAGGCAATAATCCTGATACTGCGCGATACCAGTTTCATCTGACGATTTTCAGGATTAAAGGGGTTCTATTCGGTGATTTCTGCCCTCGCGAACTGACTGCTCTTAAAGATAGCCGAATGGCCAAGGAAAACTACTTTACTGTTCATACGCTTGCACGGATTACAATTCAGAATAAACAACTGAAAGTATCCTGGCTGGGGGCTGATTACATGAAAAGCATGATTGAAGGTAAGCGTGTCAGAATAAAATACCGCTATGTTTCCGATGCCGGAAGGTTACTCCTGACTGCTTCATCGAATGATCTGACCGAAATGATTGAGCGATACGCAGATCAGAAACGATTTATCGACTGGGAAGACCAGCCTTCCATGCTGCAATTAAACCGAATTAACTAAATCACAAGCCATGAAAATCTTTCGATTAAAAAAACAGCTTAATATCATTCCTTACTCCTTTTTCCCGCACATCCTATTCTGGTTTATTTCGTTCAATTTCTGGTATATGATTTTGAACCCGGGAGTAGAATCTGTCGGTGTAATTCAGGATCTTGAGGTAGAGTGGGATACAATTTTGCTAATCAATTCCATCCTGCTTATCTATTGTGCCCTGCCAATGGTGTGGTTGGTTCGGAAATTAAAATTGTGGGTAAAAATAATACCAACTGTTTTGTTCCTGATTCCCATTATCTACGTTGTTCTTCAGGCGATACAAACCAACGGAAACAAAGATGATGTGCAGGTTTTCATGGAGTATTTTGTGAAAAACTTTCTTTATGTGGTTGTTTTTCATATTACCATAATAGGAGCTGTATATTTTAACATGAATTTCTTACTCGTTCGGCATCTCAATAAAAACCAGTTTGTTAAATACCTGATCGGTATTATTATTTTACTTCCTGTTGCGGCAATAGCAAATTATTCCATCTTCAACTTCTTTATCGACAAACTCTTTCCAAGTCTCTATTATATATCCTATTTCAGGATTTGGGAATTGATTTTGATCTTCAAAGTATACCTGATTATATCCATCCTTGTATTTTTGGTTAAGCAATACCTTGGTATGCTGATTTCCAGGCGGGATGCTGCCCATAATGAACTTTCAGCCCTCAAGGCACAGATTAACCCACATTTTTTATTCAATAACCTGAATACCGTTTATTCGATGGCTTCGAAGAATGACGAAAGAACTGCTGATGTAATTCTTCAGCTTTCTGATTTCCTGCGCTATATACTATACGACACTGCCCGTGAAACTATCCCACTTGAAAAAGAAGTTGATGTCATCCGTACATATGTTGACCTGCAGAAAGAACGGGTTAATCCTGAAATTACACAGGTGAACTTTGTAACTGAAGGAAATTTTGATGGTGTGAACATAGCACCTCTGTTGTTGCTCCCATTGGCAGAAAATTGTTTCAAACATGGAATTGGTATGGGGTCAGGAACCATTCTTATATACATTGGTTATGACGGGAAGCAACTGCACTTCAAAACTGAGAATAAAGTTGCCTTGCGTGAAAAAACGAATGCTGAAGAGAATGGTGGTATTGGAATCAAAAATGTTGAAAAACGCTTACATTTGATCTATCCTGAAAGCCATTATCTTAATTACGGAGAAAAGGATGGTCTTTTCAGTCTCGAAATGACAATTGAATTGAGGAAAGGTAAGAAGGAATGAAAAAGAGTGAAATATCCAATATTCAATTGCCAATATCGAATATTGAATAAAAAAAAGAAAAGAGGAAAAGTCTGATCAACGGTATTAAAGTATGAGCAACTTGTAAACCAAAACCCGTAACTCCCATTTATGAACTGCATCATCATTGAAGACGAACCTGCTGCACAGTCAATTCTGGAAAGCTACCTTTCGCATTGTCCTGACTTGCATTGCCTGGGTATTTTCGCTGAAGCCTTTTCAGCACAGGTATTTTTGAATTCAAACAAAGTAGATCTGATCTTTCTTGATATCAACCTTCCAGAGATGTCAGGAATAAGTTTTCTTCGTTCATTAATTCATCCTCCCCTGGTCATTTTTACAACGGCATATTCACAATATGCAGTTGCTGGCTTCGATCTGGAGGTTGTTGATTTTCTGCTGAAACCCTTTTCGTTCGAGCGGTTTTGCAAAGCAGTAAACAAAGCACGTGAGCGTTTTAACGCCAATACAACATCAACATTACCACAAAAACTTAGTATCAAATCAGGTCCACGTATTTATCAGATTTCACCTGATGATATCCTTTTTATTGAATCTTGCGGCGATTACGTGACTATTTTCTGTGCCGATAAAAAACCTGTTGTTCATGGAACACTGAAAAGCTGGGAAGAAAAACTTAAAGAGTATTCATTTCTGAAGGTCCACCGAGCAGTTGTAGTCAATCTATCCAAAATCAGTCACATCGAAGGGAACCTCATCCAGATAGGCGAACACAAATTACCTGTTTCAGAACAGTATAAAGAACAACTTCTGGAACGGATGTTTGGAAAACAGGAAGATTGAAATACCATAATCATCGAAAATGAAAAATACCCTGTTAGAATTTATTAATTCTACAGGGTATTTCTATCTATCGAAAAAGGGAAACAACACGGCTTTCCTTTTCCCTTTTTCCTTTTCCCTTTTTCCTTAGATTTATTTTTCCAGTTTGGCATCTTCCATAATGACTTCATAAAAATAACCGAAGCCAAAATCTTTCTTCAATGTGATTGGTCCTTCAAAAGTTACTACATCACCTACAGCGACTTTATCAAGGGTTGTAACAGTCAAATCAAAATCCTCTGAAGTTCCTGTTCCGTCCTGAATATGTATCCAGTTTTTCCCCATCACTTCATTGTTAATTTTCACGACCTGGCCTTTCATCTTAATCGTTTTCCCAGAGTAACTGTCTTTTTTGGCAAATAAATCAGCAATCGAAACACTTCCGATGGCAGGTGCAACCAATATACCTTCAGCTTTCACTAAATTACCCTTTCCTTTGTGATTTGCAGGGGTGGGTATGCCACCAATAATTGGTTGTTTGCTAATTTCCTGAACAAAAAAGATGGATGTGAAAGTACGGTTAAGTTCCTTACTGTTGAAATTTTGCATCTCCAGGGCCTGATTAAAGTAATAAGTCTCACCGGCGGCAACTTCCTGCTTAGTAACAGCCAACCAGTTCTCTGCACCGTTATCACTAACTTTCAGGTAGGTATAATTACTGGCCTGAACGACTTCTTCAACTTTCACTTCGTGCTGTGTTGGATTTGTGGCGTTCTGCGCAGTAGGTACCTTGTTTTTTCTCACGCACCCTGAAAAACCTACCAGTATGGCAAGACAAATAAATAATGATCTCATTTTGATTGTATTAAACTATTATTACTCGTTGTGAATTTTAAAATAATAAAATAATGTGATTCTTATTCCGGCGATAAAAATAACAATTGTATCGGTAACTGTTTGTCATTATCCCAAATTGACATGAAAAATACAATATTTATTGTCTGTGTAGCCAAATAATCGAAACTTCTTTGGGTCTCTTTAACAATTATTAGCACAATTAGTTGTAATTTTAATAAAGGAATAAGCAGCCATACGGAAACCTGAACCTTCATGATAATGTTCAACTTTTTCCTGATAATAGCAATAGGTACAGGTCAGATTGCAGGTGCATCCAAGGGTTTTACAAACACCTGAAAATCATCCAAAGCTTTTCTCACAAATTATATTTTGTTTATGAATAGTCTTTCGCCAGATTCACTTGCCCTGATTAATTTTGAAAGCCTTGCTTCCCGTGTTGATTCCTGTTTAGCGCTCATAACCCAATAAATACAGGTCCTTTGATAGGAAGGAGCCTGTGAAGTAAAGTAATTCCGGGCCTCCCGATGTTTCTGAAATTTGGTCTCTAGGGTGTTATCGAGTTTCTCAGGCCGGTTCTCGTAACTATAAATAGCTGACTTCTCTGTTTTCCGTTTTTCAAACGCATCATGCCCAACTGGTAGCATTCGACCCTGCCGGATCAATTCTTCAACCTTTTTAATATTCAAGGCACTCCAGTTGCTCTTTGGGTTTCTCTGAGTAAAGCGAATACAGTAACTTTCAGAATCAATAGTATTACGAATGCCATCAATCCAACCAAAACATAGTGCTTCATCCACCGACTCTGACCAGGTCATACTCGGGTTGCCTGTTCCCACCTTATAAAATCCCACCAGTAATTCAGCTTCAGTCTGGTGATTATGGCCCAACCAAATTCTGAAATCACCTATAGATGCAAAAAACACAGCTTTATCACTATAGTCCCTGGTCATTGGTTTTCTATCTTCCTGAAATTCAAATCCTGGAAATCGTAACTAAAATCCGTTAACGGAGAAATAGCTTTCATGTGAAATCCGCTTGCTTTTCCTTCCTGATCAAGATCGAAAATAACAAACGCATCAGCATTCATGCTGCGGTTAATCCATTTGATTACAAATGTATTTCCCTTGTAATAACTCATCTCTCCTCTCAACTGTGGTGATCGTGCAGAATGAAACCATAGTTTCCCTTGATCTATTGAAATCTTCACATTTCCCAGCCAATCATCTTTGAATTGACCTTCATAGGTGTTTGCATCGAATCCTGAATTTTTGGAGCTTAGGACATTATCTACTTCGGCCTGAATTTTCTTTGTCAGTTCATCCGATTCCTTTTCATTTCTGGTCACGAGCGTGTTGTAATGCAATACCCAATCTTCAGGAATAAAACCAAGATAACTATCTTTGATCGTATTGGTTACTGAACTAAAAGCAGCGCCGGATTCCTGATTGGTTAATACGACGATACCGAGGTTTAGTTCCGGGAGAAGAGTCACCTGGGTGACCATTCCTTCCATGGCACCGGTATGACTAACCTGTTTGGTTCCTTTTACATCCGTCAGAAACCAGCCCAATCCATAGGCACTAAAATGACCGTCGTACTTATCTGGTCTGACCGGCATATTGGTCTGAGTACTCCACATTTCGTTTTGGGAACCAGTACTAAAGAGTTGATTTTTCAGGTCTTCACCGTATTTTCCCTTATTCAACTGGGCGATCATCCATTTACTCATGTCGGAAATACTTGAATAGATACCTCCTGCCGAACATTCACCAAGGTTCAGGTCATGACGTGGCACAACCTGAAGTTTTTTATCTCCAAATGCATGGCCGTCAATCACATTGGTCTTATCTTTTAATCGCGAATAAGATGCTGCGGAATGATTCATCTCTAGTGGTTTCATGATTTGTTCCTCAACAAACTTTTCCCAACTCATTCCGGAAACGCGGGCGACCACCTCGCCGGCAACCATATAGAGCAAATTGTCGTAATCAAATTTTGTTCTAAAGGGTGACGCCTGTTTTAAATACTTCAGGTTGTAAATGATATCTTTTATGGTAAAATCTGTCGAATCGGGCCAGATCATCAGGTCGCCTGCACCAAGTCCCAGTCCACTTCGGTGAGTAAGCAAATCTCGGATAGTAAAATCCTCGGTCACATAAGGATTGTACATCCTGAATTCAGGGATGTATTTGATTACTTTATCGTTCCAGGATAACTTCTTCGAATCAACCAAGATAGCCAGCGTTGCAGCAGTAAATGCCTTGCTATTTGAAGCAATGCCAAACAAAGTATTTTCATCTACCTTGTTGCCGGAGTTCAGTGAACGAACACCATATCCTTTTGAATGAACCACTTTACCGTCTTTCACAACAGCAACAGCCATGCCTGGAACCTGGAAGGTTTTCATAGTTCGTTCAACCAACTGATCGATTTCTACTGAGGTTATAGGCTGTGAAAAAACCGACCCAAGGCTAAAAAGCAAAACCACAAAACTTAATACAGACTTTCTCATAAAACTAAGTGTACATTTTAAACTATTGATGATTAACAGGAAGAAATCATTACCCGAATTGCAATTTTAAAGGTCACCTGAACAGCCTTATTCTCTTCCGGCGCATCTTATGTCGCCATGGATTAATCAATTGACTAAAAAGCACAAGCAATATGCCGCCAACAATAACAGGCATGAGGAAACGAACCAGTTTATCGGATTTATCCAGATTGACCAACAGATAAATCATAGACGAAATAATCAGAAGTGTACCCAAAAAAAGCATGATATTTCCAAAGACTGTAACAATCCGCTTAGGCTTTGCCTTCTGATTAGTCTGGCTTTTTAGTATTCTCTTTTTAATCATAGGTCGAGGGTTAGAAAACATTCTGAAGCACAGCCTAAACTGACTCTTCATTCTTTCAGTCATAAGTTAGATTTAGTGGCTTCTGGTTTGAAGCCGTTAATTTACAACAAATAAACCGTTTGACGTAATAAATGAGCGATAATAAATAGAAATTAATTCCCTTCAGGGTTATGAATCCTTACAAAGTTTTGATACTTTGTCAGCTCATGAAAACAATTTATCCGACTGAAATTCATTACCTTTGTATAAATGCAAATCTCATGAGAGCAATTGAATTTAAAACAATTATAAAGAATAACCGGATTGAGATCCCTTTAGATATTCAGTCAGAACTCCAGTTTAAAGATAAAGCAAATGTAAGGGTAATGATACTTTACGATGATTCTGTAGATCCGGATGAAAAGATCTATGAATCGAATGAGCAGGCTATTGATATTGTCAATGAAGAACTCGATTCGATTAACAACGGATTAAAAGATTTCGAAGAAGGAAGAATACATTCAAACGAAACAGCCCGAAAGATATATGGAAAGTATCTATAAGATTCTCTGGTCTGAGGAAGCACTTAAAAATCTGAAGTTAATTATCGGTTATCTTGAAAATAATTGGACACAAAAAGAACTAACCCATTTTGCACAACTGTTGGATAAAAGACTGGCATTAATTGAGCACAATCCTTATGCATTTCCTCTCATCGACGATTATTCGAACTTGAGGCGATCTGTATTGACGAAACAAACATCCATTTATTATCAGATTATTGGCAAGAATGTAAGATTGATTACTTTGTTCGATAACAGACAAAATCCGGAACAGCTGACAAATAAGTTGGGATAGATTATCCCGCATAAATACCAATCCCATCATGCAATACGAATCAAACTCCCAACTTGAACTTGCTTTTAACTTTCTGCAATATACCAATCAGAATATTTTCCTGACCGGGAAAGCCGGAACCGGTAAGACCACATTCTTACGCAACCTCAAGAAACTATCCCCCAAACGTATGGTGGTAGTTGCCCCAACGGGTGTGGCGGCCATCAATGCAGGCGGTGTCACGATTCATTCCTTTTTCCAGATGTCGTTCGGGCCCCAGATACCCGTAGATCCCGATCAGCAGCGACCACTGACTGTCCCCCCGGATGGCAGTGTAGCTGCCGGGATCAAACGCTTTAGCCGCGAAAAGATCAACATTATCCGCAGCCTTGACTTACTCGTCATCGACGAAATCTCGATGGTTCGCGCCGATATTCTGGACGGAATAGATGAAGTGCTGCGCAGGTACAAAAACCGATACAAACCCTTTGGCGGAGTACAGTTGCTCATGATTGGCGACCTGCAACAGTTGGCACCTGTGGTCAAGGAAGAGGATTGGGCCATGCTGAGGGCTTATTACGACACCTGTTTCTTTTTCAGCAGCCGTGCCCTGAAGCGTTCCAAATTTACAGGCATCGAACTGAATCACATCTTCAGGCAAAGTGACCAGCGTTTCATCGATTTACTGAACAAAGTGCGCGAAAATCGCCTCGACATGGAAACCCTTCAGGAATTAAACAAACGTTACATCCCTGGCTTTAATCCTGAAGAAAAGGAGGGCTACATCACACTCACCACCCATAACTATCAGTCGCAGCAAATCAACGATGCCAAACTGGAACACCTGAAAACCAAAGTTCACCGTTTCACTGCTGAGGTAAAAGGCGAATTTCCGGAGTACTCCTACCCCACCGATCCTGCACTGGATCTGAAAGTCGGAGCCCAGGTGATGTTCGTCAAGAATGATACGGAGAAACGATTCTACAACGGTAAAATCGGTAAAATAACCGGGATTGACGATGATCTTGTTCATGTGCTTTGTCCGGGAGAAACGTTACCCTACGAAGTTGAACGGGTCGAATGGCAAAATGCGAAATACACACTCAACGAGTCTACCCAGGAAATCCAGGAAGACGTGATCGGTACCTTCACGCAGTTTCCGCTCAAGCTGGCCTGGGCCATCACCATTCATAAAAGCCAGGGCCTCACCTTCGAAAAAGCCATCATCGATGCACGCGCCTCCTTTGCCCACGGACAGGTCTATGTGGCCCTGAGCCGCTGCAAAACACTCGAAGGATTGGTCCTCAGCTCTCCGATAGCCGATTTTAGTGTTAAGAACGATACCACGGTCATTCAGTTTACCGACGACGTGGAGCGAAACCAGCCCGGCCCTGCCGAACTTGAACAGTCGCGCAAAGATTACGTGCGGCATTTATTGGGTGATCTGTTTGATTTTAAGCCCATGCAGCGCCAGATTCATTACTTGCTGAAGCTTTGGGAGGAACATTCGGCCCAGTTGCTTGGTACGCTGAAAACCCAGCTGCTAAGTATGACTCAGCCCCTTCAGACCGAACTGATTGAGGTTGCCGCAAAATTCAATCACCAGATCCATCAGTTGATTTCGAAAACACCTAATGCTGAAGAGAATGAGCAACTTCAGGAGCGAGTAAAGAAAGCCTCCGCCTATTTCTCCGGAAAACTGGAACTGATGATCGCTCAACCCTTTGCGCAATCTACCTTTGACACCGACAATAAGGCCATCCGCAAGAGTTTCAACGAGGCTGCTGATAAACTCCGCAAGGAAATCCAAACCAAAAAAGTCTGCCTCGAATTGTGCTCCAAAGGATTTAACATCAAAACCTTCCTGGAAACGAGATCGAAAGCAGCCATCGAAGTACCCGATACCGGATACAAAGGTCCGTCATCTGGCAGTTCTTCCAGCTTCACCATGCATCCCGAATTTTATGCCAGACTTAAGAAATGGCGCGAAACAAAAGCTAACTTGCTAAACGTTGAAATCAGCCGTGTTCTACCGCAGAAAACCCTGCACGAGATTGTACAGACCCTGCCTGCCAGCAGAGCCGCTTTAAAAGCCGTCAAGGGAATGGGCGGAACCCGTATGCAGCAGGTTGGTAAGGAGATCCTGGAACAGGTGATTGCCTATCGTCGCCAGAAAGGATTGGACTTACCCGTTGGCGCCGAAAAAGAAGTAGAAACAGCAGGAATGTCTTCTCAGGAAATCAGTTTTAAGCTCTTTCAAAGCGGGCAATCCATCGCTGAAATCGCAAAGGAGCGCAGCATGGCCGTTTCCACCATCGAGGGACACCTGGCCCTGTATGTCGGCACCGGGGAACTGGAACTCAATCGTCTGGTGGAACCTAAAAAGACCAAAGCCATCCTGGCCTGCATCGAAAAACAAAAGATCCGGGGCATGAATGAACTCCGTTCAGCCTTGGGCAACGATTACAGTTATTCCGAAATCCGCTTCGTGCTGAAGCATCTGGAGGCAATCGGGTAAGACTTAAACCCTGAAGATTTTCAAACCATTCTGGAAGAAAAACCTTCATACACATTGCATTGCCGGGCGACTGATCAGCCTCCAGCCCGGCTCAACACATGTCAAATTTTATTGACTGCAGAACTGAAAGCCTCCCCCTCCGGATGCCTATCGGGTAGGGTCAACCTGTCACCTTGTGTATACCTTGTGTGTACCTTGTGTGTAGCTTATGTGTTTCGGAACACATAAAGTACACTTAAGCTACTCTCATTATATACTTAAGGTATACGCTTACAGGCACTGTGGTCCAGACCGTATACGACTGGTACCCGGCAAAATGTTTCATGAAGTGCGAAAAAGAAAGAGTTTTGTAAAGACGTTGAAGAAACTCTTCAATATCGCGGCTACCCGGATTTTGAAGAGTTAAGGAGTAATATCAATAGAATACCATCATCTCAATTGTTCTTTCTCCGTTAGGAGAAATACGTTTTTGTACAAAGTTGATGTCCTAATGACAATTTTTTGTTTACGGACAACATTATCTATTGATATTGATTGCCTACGGCAAAATTAATTTGCTAATTTTCAGGTTATTATTTCTATTGCATCTATCGAACTCAGGTTATTAGACAGATTGAAAATTATTACAAGGTTGGTATATTAGCAGGATTAAAATTGACGACCTGGAAGAATGCCTTTTTAGGTTGCAGCTTTGTGTCGAAGAGGAGCGGGTAATTTTTACGGTTATACACCGGAAAATTATTCAGCCAGGTATAGTTATCGGCAGCGCCCCAGAAAGTTACTCCCGGAATCTTGTCCTTTCCTGGCCCTCAGGTATTCGCCTTTCTGGTCTGATAAACCTGAGGAGACCTAAATGCAAATCCTGCTAAACAAATTCGGTGAGGAACTTCCTTAAGGGCAGATGAAGAATGCCTTCATAACTGACACCGGAATACTCATCCAGTGTAATTATATATTTGGGGTAATTATCTTTGATTGTCAGCAGATTACCAAATTCCCTCTCCATGGATTGCTTCTCAGCAATTCTCAAAGCAACCTGGATATATATCTTTTCTCCTTGTCTTTCCCCTATAAAATCGATTTCCTTATCATTCAGCTTCCCTATTAAAACGGAATATCCAACAGTTTTAAGGTGCAAATAAACAGCATTTTCGATGATCTGACCCAAATCAAAAGGTGAGAATCCTGCAATGGAGTTTCGTAGCCCAATATCGTTAAAGTAATATTTTTCAGCGATCTCAAATACTTTTTTCCCTTGAATATCAGACCTCGAAACACTGGTAATCAACATGGCAGTGGTGAGATAATTCAGGTAATTCAGGATAGCAGTGATTGAAATTGATATGTTTTGTGACTTTAAATAATTACCTATCCCTCTGGCAGAAATCAGGTTGCCTGTTTCATTGGCAAGATATCTGATTAAGCGAACCAGGAAATCAACATTTCTCACTTCAAAGCGTGAAACAACATCGCGGAAAAGAATAGACTGGCTGATGTTTTTTAGATAATCGAATATGGTATCATCCGTAAGATCAAGATGAATCAGATAAGGCAATCCTCCGTATTTCAGGTACTTATCCAGACTTTCTGCATTATTTACAAGCTTATGAAATAGTAAAAATTCAGTGTAGCTTAGCGCGTAAACAGGGATTTCGATGTATCGACCTCCCAGATAAGTTCCCAGTTCTCCGGAAAGGATATGGGCATTGCTTCCTGTGCAGTAAATATCATACCCACCTTCAGCAAGGAGGCTTCTCAACACCTTTTCAAATTCGGGAATCGTTTGAATCTCATCAATCATCAGAAAGTTTAGTTCACCAACCTTAGATTTTGATTTCACATATCCATAAAGCAAATCTGAGCTTGTTATTTTCTCAAACTCGTTAATCTCTAAATTGATGTAGATAATGTTTGGATTTGGAAATTGCTCTTTGATGCTATCCATTGCCTGAAACAGCAGATAACTTTTACCCACTCTTCTTTGACCAATCAGCACTTTAATTATCTCTTTGCCAATGTAACGATCGATGTGTTTCTTATAGTTTTCACGAATGATGTAGGTCTTCATAATGAATGTATAAATGACAAACATGCATAAAATATGGTTTTTGTCATTTATAAATAACGAAAACCATATTTTATGCATGTTTGTCATTTATAGATGCACTTTCACATAGTTCTTTCAGTAAATTCAGGATTTCGGGGGTGGATAAAGAGAACTTAGTAGATTCATGGCATTTGCCACTTGTCATTTAGCAGCCGATGGAAAAATACATACTATGTTTTAAAATAACCCTATTTATGCTTAACTTTCAAAAAAAAATACTGAAATTAACGGCCTGATTTTAACACAACCTAACTACCAAACTAACCTGTTATGGAACTTCAGCAAAAGACATTCTACCATCGTTTGTTTATTACCGTTTTACGTGTAGCCATTGGATGGCATTTCCTCTATGAAGGAATCTCCAAGATTCTTCAGGGAAACTGGACCGCTTCAGGCTTTTTGCTGAATACTTCGGGATTCATGTCAGGCTTTTATCATGCGTTGGCCGGGTCTCCTGGCCTACTGAAAGTCATTGACGTCCTGAATATGTATGGACTGTTTTTCATCGGGCTGGCCCTATTTATCGGCTTGTTCAGCCGGTTTGCAGCCTTGGCAGGAGCATTGCTGATGGCCTTGTATTATTTTGCTTATCCGCCTTTCGGCAATCCGCTGATGAATGCCTCTGAAGGGCATTTGTTTATTGTCGACCGTCTGTTTATCGAAGCGGCAGCGCTCTTATTTCTTTCCTTTTATCATGAAAAAGGATACTGCATTGATACGTTAATAGGCATCTACCGCAGCAGTAAAACGACACCGGTTACGCAACCCGAAGCCAGTACTTCGCGTCGCGAGGTCCTGAAGAACCTGGCCACCCTGCCTGTATTGGGCGCTTTGGGCCTGGGAGCAATGAGCAGTTTTAAGACTTACGGGGTCGATGTCATGTCGGGAGCCACCATTCAGGTGAAACAAACTGCGCTTAAAGATTTGAAAGGCGAACTGCCAAAGGGTAAAATCGGCAAGCACGAAATCAGCCGTATGATCGCCGGGGGAAACCTCATCGGTGGTTGGGCCCATTCACGCGATCTGATTTATGTATCAACGCTTTTCAAGGCATACAATACGGAGCAAAAGGTTTATGAAACACTGATGCTGGCAGAACAGGCTGGTATCAACACCATCAACATCGGTTTTCCTTCCAACCCCCTTCTGGCCAAATACAAGAAGATGACCGGCAGCAAAATAAAGGTCATTTCGCAGGTGGCGCCTAAACTGGACAATAGTAAGCTTTCACAGGTTGGTCCAAACACCGACAAAAAACTTTACTTTGAGTTTATCGATAAGGCCATTGATTACGGGGCAGACATCCTTCAGGTTCAGGGAAACTGGTGCGACTGGCTGGTCAGGGATCAACGCATTGAGGTGATCCACGAAATGATAGAACACATTCGTAAGCAGGGTTACACGGCAGGTCTGGCAGCCCACTCGGTGGAATCGCTCATTGCCTGTGCCGATCAGGGAATCATCCCGGATTATTACATGAAAACGATGCATCACGATCAGTACTGGTCGGCGCACCCTCGTGAATTCCGCTTCCCCTTTGAGGTGGACGGAAAAGAGTACCTCGACCACAACCGTTTCCATAACAACATGTTTTGCCTCTTTCCTGAGCGCACGGTGGAGTTTGTCAGCAAGGCCACAGTTCCGGTGATGGGCTTTAAAGTCCTGGCAGCCGGAGCCATTGAACCGCAGGATGGTTTTAAATGGGCCTATGAAAACGGGGCTGACTTCATCTGCGTGGGCATGTTCGACTTCCAGGTGGTCAGCAACGTAAACATTGCCATCGACAGCATCAAGAATGCCAAAAGGACCAGACCGTGGTACGGGTAGGCTTTAATTATGGCTGAAGGAGATGACATACCCTTACCCATCCGGTTTAATGCGTTTAAACACCACCGGAATTATATCCTGAACATTTTGGAAAGCGCCACACCTGAAGAGATTGCAGCGCTGCTCGATCCGGTGTGAAACAATTATATTGACATCTACACCGGGAATATGAGCCCGGCAGATATTGCAGATGCAATACTTAGAATACTTCAATTGAATCAGGCATTTCAGGAAGATGATTTCATCCGATTGGTGGATTCAAAAAACGGTTACCATCAAATTAGTCTTGAAGACGGCTCAGAATGGATTGTCCGTAAGTGTAATGAACCGGACCGATATATTCACCTGCATCCTGCATGGGAAGGTTTGTTCTCCATACGTTTTAAAGGATCGACCTTAAAAACAGCTTACCTGTTAAAGATCCGTTCTTCCATTTCAGGGGAGGCACCGACATTAGCAATGGTAAACCGGGTACGGATTCAGATTGGCCTTTCGCCCGTAAAAAAGCTGGAACGGAATATGGGCATTTTAAACTGCTACGAGAAGTTCTTTTCTCCGGAATGAAAAGAAGACCGTCAATTATATCTCTATATTTATTAAGTATCTTTGAACTGACCGGGTTTTAAAGCCTCTGGCCCGAAATTCCGGAAATGGTCACCCGAATCAACCAATGGACTGGTTCATGCTCTACTGCTATACTTTGACCCTTCCCCCTGACTTTCCCGATGGGAATGTTTCCGTTCTCTGTCATACCTCTGTCATACCACTTTCTGAACAAATTTGTATCGAATTTGTATCGAATTTGTTCAGAAAGTGGTACGACAGAAGTATGACAGAGGTATGACAGAGGTAATAAATATTTAAAGGCCATTAGTTAACCATTCATTGCTGAATAAGGAGCAGAAACAAAAGGATAGATCCGCAAACGGGGACATTTGGATCGGTCCAGGACGGAATGGATCTGTAATTTGTTTATGAATTGCCTCATATGATTGTTCTGCGATTTGGGGCCGGGTTGACGGGACTGATAAACCCATGATCATTTCCTTTCCTTAAAGGTACTACTTTTCGTTTGATTTTACAAGCTGAACTTTTCGGGGAAGCTAGCCGTTAAATATACCGCGTGTTTATTTGTTTGATTTTATTCTCCAACTGAAAAGCAGTTCCCTGAACATTGAGCAAACCGATGAAAATGATTCCCATAAAAGTTGAGAGCCATTCCGGCTATAAAGCGGATGAATATCCGGTGCGTTTTTACTGGATGGATATTAAATATGAAATCAAGGAGATAGCCGACAGGTGGTACCAGGCACGGGCAACGCCTGATTCGCCGGTAGCCGATTATTTTAAAGTCCGTACGGCCGGTCAAAGCATCTTCATCCTCAAACATGAACTGGAAACAGACCAGTGGTTTTTAATTTCTCCGGATGATCCCCTGTTCCGGTTTTCGGCCAATTAATTGAGCTTTAAGGATTCCATCCTTCCAGATATGTTTTTCAAACTAATCATTTCAAGAAGGTAATATTATGTATCTGCCTTATCGCAATGCAGGTTTCAGTAATGTACGTTACACTAAAACAATAATCTTTCGACAGATCAATCAGTGCCTTTTACCTAAAATCATTTAAGATATTCTGAATAGATAATAAAAAAAACCACCCGGAAGCAGAATATATATCCTGTAGTCACGGGTGGCTCTTAGTTCGTGTTTTACTGATGTTATTCCACAGTCACCGGTATTTGCTGTTTGATGTCGCGTGAAGAGGCGCCCAGGTTAATCACATACTGGCCCGGATTGATCTTCCATTGTTTGCCGGCTTCGTCGTAGAAGGCCCATTGGCTTACGGGCAATTCCAGATTCACAACTTTGCTTTCACCGGCTTCGAGCCTGATCTTGCTGAAGCCTTTCAGTTCCTTGGAAGGACGGATAACAGAAGGTGTCTTTTCCTGAACATATAGCTGGACTACTTCTGCTCCCTTGCGCTTTCCTGAATTGGTCAGGGTAAACGAGAGTTTGACTACATCATTTTTGGTGTATTTCGGCTTGTCAACCGAGGCTTTGCCGTAATGAAAGCTGGTGTATGAAAGTCCGTAACCAAAGGAGAAGCGAGGAACAATATTTTTAGTATCAAACCAGCGATAACCCACCAGGATATCTTCCTTGTAGACCTCTTTAACGCTGTCGCCGGGGAAACAGAGCTTATCAAACGAATGAGCGCCGTAATCTGTCAGTTTCATCCCAAAGGAGAAGGGCAGTTTTCCGGATGGATTGGTTTCGCCAGAGAGTACCGAAGCAATGGCATTGCCGGATTCGGAACCCAGGTACCAGGCCTGAAGAACAGCCGGGACCTGACTCACCCAAGGCATGGCTATGGCGTTTCCGCTGATGAGCACTACCACGACCTTTTTATTGACTTTCAATAATTCGGCCAGCAATTTATCTTGACCGAAAGGCAAATTGTATTGAGTCCGGTCGCCACCTTCGCAGTCCTGCAAATAGTTTTTGTTTAATCCGCCGACATAAATAACCAGATCAACCCCTTTGGCCATTCTTACAGCTTCGTTCCTAAGGGTATCAAGGTTATATTTGGACGGCAATTCACGACCATAAGCGGGAGATCCTGCTGCATATCCCATGGCATATTTAATTTCAGCCTGAGCGCCGAAGGCATTTTTTATCCCCTGAAGCGGAGATACCTCATACTTTGTTTTCAATTCTGAACTACCGCCACCCAGGGTCATCCTGCGTGTAGCATTATCGCCAACAACAAGTATCTTCTTGTACAATTTAATATCGACAGGTAAGATCTGCTGGTCGTTTTTCAGCAATACAATGCCTTCGCGGGCAACCTGATTAGCTGCTTTTGAATGTTCGGGAGATCCGAAACTACCCCATGGACGGTTGGGACTCATGCTGGTGCGGAAAATCAGGCGAAGAACCCGGCGGGCTTTATCGTTCAGTACATCGGTGGATACTTCACCTGCTTTTAACGCTTTCAGGAAAGGATTGGCCAGATGATAATAATCGTATGAACTTTGACTTGAAGTAGTCAGACCGTCAGTACCGGTTCCCATTTCAAGATCAAGACCGTTCAGTGCAGCTTGTTTGTCGTTATGGGCTCCGCCCCAGTCGGTGATTACCGTTCCGTCAAACTTCCAGTCGGTCTTGAGAATTTTATTTAAGAGCAAGTCGTTATGGCAGCAATGCTCCCCACGTAACTGGTTGTATGAGCCCATGATGGCCCATGCATTCCCCTCTGTTATTGCAGCTTTGAAGGCAGGCAGATAAATTTCATAGAGGGCACGGTCGCTCAACTCAACGTCGATATGGTCTCTCCACCGTTCCTGATTGTTCAGGGCAAAATGTTTGACACAGGCAGCTACACCACTTTGCTGAACACCATGAACATAGGGAACTACCATTTTGGAAGACAGATAAGGATCTTCGCCCATGTATTCAAAATTTCGCCCGTTTAAAGGGGAACGGTAAATATTGACCCCGGGCCCCAGAAGGACTTCTTTATTCCGGTAGCGTGCTTCCTCACCGATAGCCTTACCGTATATCAATGACATTTCAGGATTGAACGTTGCAGCCAGACAAGTCAGGGCAGGAAAGGCGGTGCATGAATCGTTGGTGAATTTGGCGGCTCCCCAGCTATCCCAGGAGATTTCCTCACGAACGCCGTGAGGCCCATCGCTCATCCATACTTCAGGGATTCCCAGACGTGGAACTCCCTTACTGCTGAATTTCGACTGTGCATGGCATAGAGCCACTTTCTCTTCCATCGTCATCAGCGAAAGGGCATTTTCAACGCGTTGTTCCAGAGGTTTGGACGGATCGAGATATACAGGAACAGCATTTTGCGCCTGAAGCAGAAGGCCTGCTTTAAAGAATAGAATGAGCACTACCAGTGTTCTTATCATTTTTGATTGGTTAAGGTGATTACTTAAGCAAATGACCATCAGACAAATTGGTTAAACCTGTCACCGAATAGTATGACTAGTTGGGTTTTCCTGAAATTTAACCAAATGGGCGGATCAAAAGTAAAGAATAAAGAACAGCATGAATGCTACAAAAATTCCTATTGATGTTGATTTTCAATCATTATTAACAAATAAGCATGGGAAAAAGCCTTTCCCCTTTCCGAACAGGCTCACTGATGTCTATAGAAGCATAAAGAACATGCCTTTTGATGGATATTAATAATTGTACTGCGATTGTTGATAGATTCCAAATCAATTCGTTCAATTAACCGACTTTTCTGACCCATTTAATTTGTTTGCCAACCTGCTTCATCCATTCCCGTGTAATTAATTCATGACCGGCTACCGTAGGATGAATTCCATCCCATATCCAGTATTGGGCGGGAGCCTTTTTACAGGCTGCATCGAACACATCCTGCAGACGGACAAAAATGGCACTGTAATCGGACGCAATCTTCTCAACAATCTTTTGACGTTCGGCCAGATCGCTGTGTCTTGCTTCCCAATTTTTAGCGGTAGAAGTATTTTTTAAAATAAAGGGCTGATTCAGAACAAGAATAATATTTGGATTCTGCTTTACTGACTGATCGAGAACTGAGCGATAAACCTCGTCAAACATTTGCAGCCTTACGGTGGTGTTCATTGGAATTGCATCAATCGAGGAGTTAGTATCATTGATTCCAATCAGGATGCTTATCACATCTGGGTTCAGATCCAGAGCATCTTCCTTCCATCGCAGGGCAAGATCGGTTATCTTGTTTCCGCTGATTCCCCGGTTAATAAATGTCAGGTTTCTCTCCGGGTATTCGCACCCTAACCGGCTCGCAATGGAAAAGGCATACCCATGGCCCATAATGTGATTGGGATCGGAGTTGCGTCCTCGGTTGCCATCGGTAATTGAATCACCCTGGAAGAGAAAAACCATTCCTTTACCATCTTTAAATTGCGGATGAAGTCCCTCATTTTCAGAAGCAATAAGTAAATTCGGAATAATCAGTCCTGACATACTACCTGCTGCCACAGTCTTTATGAAGTTCCTTCTTGAATTTGTAGCTAGAGTCATAATTTGGTTTTCAAAACCATAGGGGTTAATTTTCTTATTTTAAGTTACTGCTCTTAATTATTTTTTGACTGGTGATGCCTGTTTTACTCAGGCATTTTAAAAGGTATATGCCATCGCTCAGTGATTCAATTGAAAAAGACAGGTTGCTCTCTTGTGTTCGAACTGTTTTCACCAAAGAACCATTCGAGTTGAACAATTCAATCGTTGTTTCTCCCTGCATCCCTGTAATATTTACCTGATTATTGGCTGGATTTGGATATACAGATAACTTTTCCTGATTAATATCTTCAGTTGCTGTTACAAATGAAAAGCTGATATTATCAATGAAATAATTAGGAGTTTGAGTGATGTTTAGGCGCATAACCTGTTCACCGGCAACCAGGTTGAAATTATTCGTTACTGGCTTAAATGTGTAATTACCCCCGGTAGCGGGTACTGTAAATCCTTTGGTTGTACCATTCTTAAATTTAAGCGTAAACTGGCCTCCTGCACTTGTGGTTCCTACATTGGCTGTGATGGTATAAGTAGCAGTTGTCGGAACATTGATAGTATATTCGAGCCATTCGTCTATTACCACATTCCCCACACAATATTTGCCTGTAGCATATTGGAAAATATCTACGCCATCCTTAGTGCGATAGGTATTTCCCTGATTGACTTCATCCACATCGTGAAAGGTCAGACCTTCACCACCAATGTCATAATTTTCAGTCTGAACTGTTCCGGGGATAGAAACAGCAACGCCCAAATATGGCGCCCTGTACTTAGGCAAAACCCTAAACATGACCGGATATGACTGTATCTCTATTGAGTCCTTCAGATTGGCTCTTAAGCGGTAATAAAAGGCTTTCCCACGGTAGGTTGTTGAGTCAACAAATTGATTGGCCAAAGGTGATATCTTTTTAAGGAAAGAAAAACTACTACTACTGCCTACTCTGCGCTCAACGGTAATGCTATCATTCTTTGCGGTACGGCTTGTCCATGATATTTTCACAATGGTATCCGACAAGACAGTGGCTTTCATTTTGTAGGGTGACTCCTTGTAGGTATGAATCAGAATGTCCTTTATTTCATTAAATGCACCAGTTGATCGGTTGTATATGGGGAAATCGCCACCATCGTCCCATGCGAAAGGTGGAATTCCATGCGCCAGCGCCTGATCGACAACGGTGGCATAGGCACACATGCGAGAGTTGTAATCACAGTTTTTCATGTATCCATATTCACCAAGGATTGCAGGAATGTTATTTTTTACCGACCATGCAGCCACCTTATCAAAAATAGATTTAGTTGTACTGATATCGGAATCACTTCCATAGGTTCCTGGACCTACCAGTCCAAAAGGATACGGATCGTAGGAATGATAATAGCCCATCAGGTATTTATCGGAAGGATCAGGAATGGCCGCAGCGATCAATTCGGCGGAACTGGACCACATGTTCCCGGAAAACAGTATGATTCTTGTAGGATTTGTTTTACGCAGGATCTGCAAGGTCCGCTTATTCAAATCATTGATGTTAACCATGCTTATCGGATTGGGTTCATTGATGATTTCAAAAAGCAGGTGGTCTGACTTTTCTTTCAAACGAACAGCTATCTGGCTCCAAAGGCTATCGAAACGGGCTTTGTTTACATCGGTATAGTTTTCTTTTATCCAAGCTTCATGATGGGCATTGATAATTATAACCAATTGATTGCTGAGGCCGTCATCAACGATCTGCTCCACATGATTTAACCAGGTTGCGTCTATCTTATAAGGAGAAGTCTTTGCAATATGTAAATCCCAGGTTATGGGGATCCGGATGGCATTGAATCCTGCAGTTTTATAATCTTTGAAAGCCCGGCTGGTAATGGGCGGATTTCCCCATGATCCTTCAGTCGGAGGATCCATGGTATTGCCAATATTAATGCCCCGCATCATGGCTTTTACCGCATCCTGAGGTGATAACTGAGCTTTAGCCTGAAACATAAAGGCACACAAAACAAATGTTATCCATCCAAATTTAAATTTCATAATCTTTACGTTTTAATGCAGGAGTATAGCTCCATACTTTCTGTTGTATATTGTTATCAAATGCTTAGCGCTTTGCCTGCATAACAGTCCCCTAAAATTCTGAGACTCCTATTTCAGTTGCTTCATCCTGATCACGGTAAACGAATAAGGTGCCAGTTCCTGATTGAGTGTTTTCCCTTTTACTGTAAATTCCTGTTCAACCGGACTCACCAAAGTAGGTTGATCCAATGAATTGACACGATTAAGATCATCACTTTTTAGAACCGTTATCTTCCCTTTTGGTGCAAGTCTTTTAGCCCCATCTAAAAGTACATTTGCATTTTGCACTTTATCGGTTGAATTGACCAGCTTAAGGATTATTTCGTTGGTTTTCTCGTCAAATGCGGCTGAAGCATATAGTCCGTCCTGACCGGTAATTGGTTTATTCCCTTTCAGCATGGGCAGAACCTGTGTCCCTTTGTTGTTCGAGAACATTTTCTGGACATAGTAGTTGGTCGTTCCAAACGACTTCAGGTTATCGAACCAGATGAGGTCTGGTGTCCATTGCCAGCCTTCGACATGGGCAAAAAGCGGTGCATAGGAACACAGGTTTACGACATCGGCATTACGCTCCAATCCGGTCATGAAAGCAGCTTCTGCCAAGGCACACTGCCAGTTATTCTGATTGTCGGGACTACAAGTGAACTTACTCTGAGCGGCATATTCGCCTGCAAATATTTTATAACTGTTGCGGTCGTAAGAATCGTAACGGGTCGCATTCTTTAGAAACCATTCGGGATTGGCATAATAGTGCTCATCTACAATTTCAGCATTAAGCTTCTTCAACTCTCTGGCAGCATATTCATAGTCCTTTCCATCAGGAGAAGGACCTGTTCCTGTGACAATTTTGATATCAGGATATTTTGCTTTTATGGCTTTTACAAAAACAATATATCGTTCGATGTATTGACTGCCCCACTGCTCGTTTCCAACACCAATCATTTTCAGGTTGAAAGGAGCCGGATGACCCATTTGAGTACGTACCTTCCCCCATTTGGAATCCGGTGTTCCATTGGCAAATTCAATCAGGTCGAGTGCATCCTGGATGTACGGATCGAGCTGATCCAAAGGAACCACTTCGGCTGTATTGAACTGGCAGGCCATGCCACAGCTTAGGATCGGCAGCGGCTCGGCACCGATATCTTCAGCCAGTTGAAAGTATTCAAAGAACCCCAGTCCGAAGGTTTGATAATAATCAGGAGTCTGCCGGTGTGTAAATTCAGTGTTCCAGCGGTTCACAATCATCTGGCGGTCCTCAACCTTTCCCACTGTTTTCTTCCACTGGTAGCGGTTAGCCAAATCACGGCCTTCCACAATGCAGCCACCCGGGAAACGAAGGAACCCGGGCTTCATGTCGGCCAGCAATTGCACCAGATCGGCACGCAGACCACCGGGACGGTTCTTCCAGGTGTCATCCGGGAAAAGGGATATCATATCCAGATCCAATGAACCTTTTCCTTCAAACCAGATATTCAGTTTTGCCTTGGACTCTGTTGCATTTGAAATAAAGCTCACCGAATATTTCTTCCAGCTTTTGACATCAGGAGACAGGCTGGCTTTGCCAATTATCTTACCAGCCAAACTCACCAGTTCTATGCGCATGGTCATAGTGCTTCCTTCAGTTTGGCGTGCGAATACAGAGAAATGATAGGTCATATCCTTTTTGATGCCCATCCCACGGAAGCCTTCGTTTGAAAGACCAAACGACTTTTCGCCCACAGCAATCGAAATCCTTGCATAACGTGGGTTGACAGGATTACTCTCACTTTGATTGATGATCAGAACACCGGTAGTCGTGTCTGGCTTAAGGATTTTCCAGCCCATAAGGGGTTTTGCGAACTCGAAGGAACGGTTCTTTACCAATTCGGCATAAATTCCACCGTCGGCTGCCAGATTGATATCCTCAAAGAAGATTCCCCACATGGTCGGCTGAATCGCAGCTTTGGGCTGATCGACTTTTACCACAATCCCGAGTACTCGGGACTGTGCAATTACAGGCATCGATGTGATTAAACCGATTAAAAGAATGACTAAGATCGTGACTTTACATCTCATAGAACTTGTGCCAGATTGTTTTAGTGACCAGCAAAGATATTAATTGCGCAACACGACCAATTTGGAAGTTACGACTTTACTCTTAGAAACAAAACGAATAGGATAAATGCCTTGGTCTATGCCTGAAATATTGACCTGATCCAGGGTTGAAGAAATCTTTTTCTGCAACATCAGTTTCCCGTTCATATCTGAAAGCAAAAGGTTTATTTCACCGTTATCTCCAATATTGGTTACATGAAAGAAATTGCCTGCCGGATTGGGGAAAATGCCAACGACTTTTTCTTCATGCTGTGGAATCCCTACCGGAAAACTAAATTCAGCAGTAATATTTTTGTTGCTGTACATCGCAATGGAAATTGTGTTTGAGGTACCGGTGACATCGCCGGACCATTTAATAAGCGGATAATCAGCATCAGGCAATAAGGTTATAGTGACTGAATCTCCATAGTTATAGTTCGTTTTATCCGGATTCTTCAGAATAGTTCCATGCGATGAACTTACATTTAAACTATACGTTTGGGTCTTGGCTTTATTCATTCCATACAGGTAGCCATAAAGAGCCATTTTGCCTCGCATGGTTTGTTGCGGAGTAAATTCAGAATGAGCATAGACATACCTGGTGTTAAAATACCCTTCGGCTTTTGGCCATTTCGTTGCATAATCCGGATAGCACTTGACCACCATCCAGCTTGGACGGCTCATAATCATACCTGTACCCCAATCGTCCGTATTCAGGTAGGGTGTCTGACCTGGATGTACACCCGGAGTACCATCATTACGTCCTGCGGTATACATGTTTTCGACGCTGCGCTTTGTCCCCAGGCTGGTGGAGGCTGTAGTCATTTGAATCATATTTAGCGGATTCCTTCCCAGACCCCAGTCTGCTTCAAGTACAAGGGCATTTTCAAAAAATGCCTTATCTGAAAGGCTGGATGTTACTGCATGGGCGATCATGGTTCGTTGCACATTCTGTACGGTTTTCCAATACCCTGAGTTGGTGTCGTTAGCCCTTCTTGATGGCCTTGAAAGCGTATTGTTTGCTTCCTGGGTTTTAGCTTCATTGATGATCGAAGCCTTCATGTTGGATAGCAGGACAGGAAAGTGAACCGGACGTTTAGTCATCAGATAAGCTGCAGTTGACCATAACTGATTTACGTTTGCATTTAAAATGGCGGAAGTGTTTGTTTTAGCAACGCTTTCGGCATTCACAACATTCTCATAGGCCACGTCGCCAGTAACATTGTATAGAAAAGCTGCTGCCATCATTTTCAGGTCTCTGCCCCGGAGGATAGCATCACCGACATCCTGTTTCAAATCGAGTTGCAGATCATCTAAGCTTCCGGCATATTTATAGGCAACAATTGCCGAGTCCCGATAGGTTTTCATCAGGTCATCGAGTCCTGCAATCTGAAAACAATCAGACAGCATCGCACAATTAGCAGCATTGGCCCAGGCTGCAATTGCAGACGTACCTGCCTGGTACATGACATTGCTGCTGTTAGGGTTGGTTAACCCATGACCGTATCCTTTACCGTCACGCACGTTGAGCCAAAAGTCGACTTCATTTCTTGCCTCATCAAGGATATCAGGAATACCGTTACCACTTTCGGCAATGCCAAGATTATCGTCTGAGATGGAACCCCCAGTAAGTATAAATGGCAATAACATATCATAAATACTTGATATATGACCTAAATGTCTGTCCAGGTCGGCGGCATCAACATGACCTCCTGTCGCTTTTTGATTGAGCGGATTGCCTGGTTTATTATATTTGGCCCAGGCGTTTGGGTTATCCCATGGATCTCCACCTGTGAATGTTTTCCAATCGGGATGAAACTGATTCATGGTGGTTATATAAACCTTGGTGCTGCTGGGAGATATACCTGGAATATACAGTGGACGGCGCGGCACAGGAACCATATTCATGTTATCCTGACCAAGCCGCATATAGAAATAGCCTCGTGTAGAAACCTGGAACGGTTGATAATAAACGTCACGCCCAATGGTAAAATCCTGACTGCAACCAACATCTTCTACCGCCAGACGATATGTTCCCGGAGTCGAAAAATCGGTAAAGTCAACTTTCCATACGTTTGAATTGATCAGGTTAAATCCTCCTGAATCACTGCCGTTGGCCTTCCAAAATGAGACAGAGCCGACTTCCTGTGACTTTTGGGTATTGATATCATAGATATAGACCTTCTTGCCCTGAAAATCTGCATAATTCCTGGCTCCGCCATCACCCATCCATAGATACAAATCGGCACTTTTTACACTGGCATCATTCAGGTAACCCACCAGGTTGAGGTGAATGGCTTCTGATATATTATTTAAAATGTCAATCGTTATATCCTTAGAAGTCACGTCCGAATTTGTAATTGCATTGACCTGAATAGTATATGTTTTACCTGATTTAAGTGACTGTGGAAGTTTCAGATATATAGAATGTTCCATGGTAACATCGTACGCATAATCATTGCTGGCGGTAACCCAGTCAAGTTCAGCCATACCGTTTAATTTCGACTTGCGGTAACAGGCTGTGGGGTTTATGCCAGTTGATCCGAAATCCGGGTCATCGGTTGAAATAATGGTCCAGTTCTGTGGAATTACCGCATCTGTTGTGCTCAGTTTGGTGCCATACCAAACCGCTTTATTCTTTGCCGAACCAGGGTTGTTCATGGTATAGGCATTAGCGCCCAGGAATTTCAGATCTTCATTAAAAGTAACATCACCGTCTTTGAAATAAACCAGCAGGTAATCTTTATCTACAACCTTTATTTCTACCAGTTTTGATGCCTGCGTCAGTTGGGCAATTAAAACAAATGCCACACAAACTATAAACAGAGAGAATTTTTTCATCGAATTTTCTTAACGGTTTAAAGACTAATTCTCCTCTATTTGCTGACTGAAGCGCCGGGAAGTTCATAAACTCTGACATAGTCCACAAACATCGTATCCGGGAATTGCGTAGTAGTATCAGGATTACCCGGCCAGGCGCCCCCCACGGCTAAATTGAGGATGATGAAGAAAGGCTGGTGAAATTCATCAGTATTGTTAACATTATTGGCAATGTTTCCCTCAAAATATTTATTTCCGTCAAGCATCCACCTGATGGATTTGGCATCCCATTCAATACCATATACATGAAATTGTGCCACATCGCATGGAGTGGGTTTTCCCGAGCTAACATGACCATTATTGTCCCAATGCATTGTGCCTACGGTTTCCTTTGTATTGCTGATATGCTCCATGATATCAATTTCACCGCATTTGGGCCAATTGGCTGTGGCTATATTCTTGCCAAGCATCCAAAAGGCAGGCCACATCCCCTGCCCTACAGGGACTTTCATCCTTGCTTCAATTTTCCCGTATGTGAAATTTTGCAATCCCTCTGTCTTCAACCTTGCTGATGTATAACTTTTCCCATTGAAGGACTCTTTCTTCGCAATAATCAGCAGATTGCCCTTTTCGATCTTTGAATTATCGGGACGATTCGTATAACACTCAAGTTCGTTGTTTCCCCAACCGTTTCCTCCAATATCATAGATCCAATTTGTTTTGCTGATACTACCTTCATTGAATTCATCTGACCATACCAGCTTTCCGTTTTGTGCTTTAGCTTGAATACAAACAAAAAGGGCGAGAATTACAAAGTACTTTTTCATAGGTATTTTTTTATTTAATGTCATTATAACTTAATCATATCCAATAAGTAAACATCGTTCTCACGAATATCCAGTTCTTTTGAAAATAGGGTATTCGCTTTAATTTTTACTGTTTCTTTTGCCACGGATGAACCGTCATTGAGTTTCTTGATCTGTTCCACCTGCTGTTTGGTAAGCTGTTTTGGCTTGTTCATGGTAAGATAAGTTGAATAGGCGTCATTTACATGATAACCTACTTTGTAAATTTCAAGCCTGTAGCTACCTTCCGGAATTCCCGACAGGCTTACCTTAACTTTTCCTTTCGATTTTGATGGAAGATCGCGTGCGTAATAGACCTGGTTATTCACCGAATCTCCGGGATGCGTGTTGGTGAAATCCCACAAGAGCACCTGGACATTGCCCTTTGCATTTTTGCAGGCCCAGGAAGCCGAATCTCTATCGAACAATTCTGTTTCACCCAGTTTATTCATAAACTGGTAGGCATAGAAGGCTGGTTTTTTGATTCCCTGCGTATTCAATAATCCAAATCCACCATGAAAAGGGGTAAAGCGGGGTCCTGCCTCTTCAAAGATATCGGTAAATACCCAATAGGACATTGAATTTGCTGCATTGCCCACCTGTTTAATCTTTTCCAGAATGTAGGCTGCCTGGTGATAGCTGTCATGTATCGGATCGGCCGGGGTGTAGGAGGAACTCCATTCTGTATAATGAAGCGGTAAGTTTGGCATGGAGGAGTTGGCAATTTCTTTACGTGAACGCAGAACATCACCGCTGACAGCCATTGGATTTTTATCAAGAACCGTCCCTGAATTTCCGAATTCATCAAGATATCCTTGTTTTACTCCATAGCTGTGAGTACTTACAAAATCCAGGGGAAGTGAATTCTTATGGCAGAATTCAATCATTTCAGGCTCCCAGGCAGCACCTGCAGTTGCAGGTCCACCCACACGATAGTCTTTATTTACGCTTTTAATCGCAGTAACACTATACTTATACAATTTGAAATATTCCTCCTGCGTACCTGCCCAGAATCCATTCAGGTTTGGCTCGTTCCAAACTTCAAAATACCATGTTTTCACTTCATCGGCACCATATCGTTCAGTGAAATGCAGCGTAAGATTACGGATTAATTCTCCCCACTTATTATAATCCTTTGGTGGTGTAACGTTTCCCCTCCACCAGAAGATACTTTGTTTACCGCTGGCCAGGGCCGAGGGCATAAATCCTAATTCAACAAAGGGTCGTATCCCGATACTCAGCAGATAATCGTACAAAGCATCAATGTACTGAAAATTATATTCGGGATTTCCCTTCCGATCTTCCCTATATACCCCCATATCATCGGTTAACAAACCATGCATGCGGATATACTTAAAATCACATTCCTTTTTCACAACGGCTAACTGCTGTTGCCAGTCTGCCCGTAATCCTTCGTTTGCCCGACCGGCACCAATACATTCTTTAAACATGGTATTGAAGTTGCCTTTTGTCTTATTAAAATCTATACTGATAGCCCGTTCATGAGCGATAGGTTTGCTATTGGAAACAGTTTGAGCAGAAGTGCCCGCTGCAATTAGGATACCTAAAAAGGTATAAATGAGGCAATAAGTTTTCATTTGTTGGTTTAGTCGTTATTATTTCTGGAATCTGGTCGTCAATGATTGTAATTATTGTCAATGGTTGTAGTTGTTGTAATTGTTGTAATTGTTGTAATTCAATTGCTTGGAAACAATCAATCACAGCAATTACAACAATTACAACCACTGACAAACATTGCTTTTCCTATTTCTTTACTTTCACTTCTTTTCCTGAATACTTCATTTCTTCAGCTTGTTTGGCCGGTTCTACTCCAGTTCCATTTTTAGTAGTGACCCAAACAATCCTGAAGGTGCGGTCTTTCAACATTCCCGGGAATTCGCCTTTGCGGTCTTTAATCGTCAGTGTTTTATCCGCTTCATTCCAATTCATGGCAATAGTTGAATATTTACCCTGCTCATAGTTGTAGGTGTCATTTTCATCTTCATACAATACAAATGAAGCATCGGCACCGGTATATACCCTAAGTTCGATAGGGTCGGCAGCTTTTTCTGTTGCATACTGAAGATAGGGTCCCATTGGCACAATTGAACCTGCCTTGATGTATAGCGGAAGTGTTTCAATAGGAGCTGCAGCATCAATGGTTTGTCCTCCAGGAATTAGCTTTCCGGTCCAGAAATCATACCAGTTGGCTGATTTGGGAAGATATACCGATCTTACTTTCTTGATGGCCTTTGCATTCGGCATACTATACATCCGTGCAGTTACAGGATTTACAAGTATCGAAGGTCCAAACATATACTGATCCGGGATATTTTTGATCCCTGCATCATCTCTGAAATCGAAGCCAAGCGAGCGCATGATGGTATATCCTTCATTGGTCACTTTCCACGAAAGCGAATAGATGTATGGCATCAGGCGATAACGCAGATTGTCGTAATTTAACAGAATTGCTTTCGTTGGTGCATCCCAATTATCCGAAAAGATTGCCCTTTCACCTTTCCCATGAATCCTGAAGATTGGGCTGAAGGTACCGAACTGAAACCAACGGGTGAATAACTCACGGTTGATCGGAGCTGACCAGTCAGGAGCATTCCAATGAAAGTGGTAGCCGCCAATGTCGGAAGTCCAGAATGGAATACCCGAAGCACAGGAATTGATTCCCTGGGGAATCTGGTTCTTATAGGCTTTCCAGGTACAGCTAATATCAGATGACCAAAGGGTTGCAGCATTGCGTTGCTCCCCTGCAAAAGACTGACGAATAAGGAAAAATGCACGTTTATTCGGAACGTCTTTTCTCCAGTGGGTATACAAGCCTTCAGAATGCATCAGTGAATACGTATTGAAATAGTCAATCCCACGACCGATGGCAAAATTGCTTTTCCTTCTTGCATCCATCAAGGTTCCATTGTCAGGCTCACATTGGTCAACCCACCATGCATCCCAGCCATAACGGCCAATCAGGCTGTCCTTGGCCTGTTTCCAATACAAATCACGGGCTTGTGGGCTATGTGCATCGTAATAGTTGTCAAATGTATGTGTCATTACATTGTCCCAAAGAATATCGGTCATTCCACCTGAATGAGCCATCTGGTCATACGTTTTTGTGCCTTTTGCCATTACAGGCCAGATGGAAATCATAGCATGGATATTTGCTGCATGCAATTCATCGACCATTGCTTTTGGATTAGGGTACCGTTCAGGAAACATTACATGCGAGCCAATCAGGTTTGGTTCCCAGTAAAACCAGTCCTGTACAATACAGTCAACCGGAATCTTGTTGTTGCGGTATTTGTCTTTTACTGACAAAACTTCAGCCTGACTCTTATACCGGTCCTGAGATTGAAACAGACCGAATGCCCACTTAGGGAACATCGGTGCATTACCTGAAGCATTGCGGAAAGAAGCGATAATATTATCGAAATCAGGACCATAAATGAAATAGTAATCCACCATGTTGCCGCTTTCAGAAACATATTTGTATTTGGTGTTTCCTGCTTCAGCCCCGAAGAAATTAGACGCAGAATAATTGTCCCAAAACAGACCATAACCTTTGGTCGATAACATTACCGGAATAGCACCTGTCATGTATTTGATGGCCAAATCCTGATTCCTCCCTTTATAGTTGATCGACAGGGTATCTTCAGGATGACATCCCAAACCATACAATGCTTCATCAGCCGGAGAGTTAAACTGAGAAGTACAGTTATAACATTGGATACCGGCAACGGTAGCTTCTGCCATTGTTTTACCCTGTGAATCATCTTCAGCAAGGACTACATTACCATTCAAATCGGTGTATTTAACCGAGTTGCTTTGACGGTTCACAACAACTTTTAGCCTGGACGTTGTGATCACAATTTCTTTGGCATTATCGGTAACGGTAAAACCCGGGGTAGTTTTCCATTCATTGGTAATTACCAGTGACGGTTTATCCAAAAATACCGGTAAGGTGGTATATTTCACCTCAATGGTGTTATCGAGGCAAACTTTCACTTTCATCAGACCTTTGTCAAGCGTGCAGGTAATTCCGTCATTGTCTTTTTTAAAGGACTTAATTGATGCCTGAACAGAAACTGTCAGAATCATCATAGCCAGGGCAATCAGAGTTAGTTTAAGATGTTTCATTGATTAAGCTTTAATTATTTTAATTAATATCGAATCAGGTTATTTGAGTTTCTCTTTCAAAAATGTGATTATTCTTTCTATTGATATAAACGTTTTTAGTACACTTTTAAAAAATCCACATAACCACACTTTTCACAAGGTAAATGTAAAACCTTTCCGGCTTATTAAATCTCTTTTGATTGGATAAAGTTATCACATATCAGTCATTTATAAAACTGTGGTTACACTACACGAAAGATAAGTGCATTTCACCCGGTTGAAGTGAAAAAAATGACAGAACTGTAGATCCAATTGATGCAGTGTCTTGTTATTTTATGCTTGTTTCTGATCCGAAAAGTCAATTTTAACACCAAGGCACGAAGACACAAAGATTCAATAGTTATAAAACAAAGATATTCAACTTTTTGCACCCTTTGGCGTAAAACGGGTGTTCATTTTAATCGTGGCCTGTAACTCTCTATCAAGTTTACTCATGCTCCCACCGAATATACATCCTTTTTGCCCAAAACGACCCCGAGTACTCGGGGGGATGTCCTCCAAAAGTGGGGATGAATAGTGCAACCGAGACTTCATGCCGGGAACTGCGTGCCAGATAAAGATCTGGTTATTAGTTTGTGTTTTTTATTTCTTCCGCTTAAAAGGTCTTGTGTTTGTAATGAACCTTGCACAATTATGAACGGTCAGAATATCAATGCGCGATTCATTTATTATATGATATACAATCCGAAAGTCACCTCTAATCAGTTGTCTAATGGATTTATTTTCAAATTCAGGTACCATTACTCCTAACAAAGGATGATTTTCAAGAATATCAACCGACTCAAATAATCGTAAAACAGTTATCTCTGCATACTTAAGAGAATCTCTGGCAATATAATCACCGATATCATTTAAGTCCTGTAAAGCAGAATCTGTCCAGTTTACTTGAACCATTTATTCAGTTTTTCTTTTGCTTGATCTTTGTTTTTAATTCTACCATTGGTCGAATCATCTAATCCCTTCTGAACTTTTTCTAAAAAAATTAGTTGATCTATTACCTGATCAATTGTAATATTTTCAGGCATTTTATCCAACGTATGAATCAACTGAGTTTTGGTTATCATGGCTCATCTATTTTTGTAAAGATAAAAAATCCTGCTTAGAATTCTATAACTTGTTTACAGAGATTTTTCTCACCATTGCGATTAACGTCTGTAGTCGAGTAGGCCGAAGGAACTTCCCCTTCAGCCTCTCACAGAACCGTGCTTGATAGTCTCCCATCACACGGCTCTTGTTATACAAATCTATGCGTTACATTATGAAAAACCTAACTTCCATTGGTAAAATAAGTTCGGGAATTGTTCCTTAATTCGTTTTAACCAATCGTAAGCTTTGTTTAGATTCGTTTTGTAACGCTTATACCGTTTGCGTGCCCACATTACCAAGCGTTTGCGAAGCAGTTGAAAGATGGGATTCAATGACCATATTCTGAATCGTCCGTAGTAGTTAATCCATCCCCGAATAAAGGGTTCGAGGTATAGGGCTACCCCTACGATACTTTTGTGACTCAGGTGATCAATGTTCAATTCTTTCATCTTGTCGGCTATTCGTTTCTTTGAACCGATGCTGATCGCACAGTCGAAACCCAGGAACAGTTTCCCTGTTTTCTTCGACATGGTGCTGCGTGGTTGAAACGAGTAACCCAAAAAATCGAACTTTACCGTTTCGTGGTTTTCTTGCCGCCTGTAATCTTTACAGTATACGAGTTTCGTCTTTTCGGGATGTAGTTCCAATCCACATTTCAGCATTCGTTCTTTCAACGTTTTCAGCACTTCTTCGGCTTGTGCTTTGTTCCTACAATGCAATATGGCGTCATCGGCATAACGCACATAGCTTATCGTAGGATGGGTTTGTTCCAGCCATTTGTCCATGGCATAGTGGAGAAACAAATTGGCCAGTAGTGGACTTATCACTCCCCCCTGTGGTGTGCCTTTGCCCTGCTTCTGAATCAGTTCACCTGATTTGGTCAGCACGGGCATCTGCAACCATCGTTTGATGTACATCAGGCACCACTTTTCACTCATATGTTTCTCTACTGCTAACATCAGTTTGTCGTGATCTATATTGTCAAAGAATCACTTTATGTCCAAGTCGATTACCCAGTCGGTTTTCTTACAATTTGACCGTACTGACTCTAATGCCTGATGGGCATTTCGGCGCGGACGATAACCATACGAATGTGGACTGAATATCTTCTCAAACCTAGGTTCCAGATAATCTTTCACAGCCATTTGAGCCACCCTGTCGCCTATGGTAGGAATACCAAGTTTGCGGATTTTTCCGTCTTTCTTGGGTATCTCAACCTCTTTTAATGGCGGTGGATAATAACTACCTGATGCCATCCTATTCCATAGTATGTAAAGGTATTTCGACCTGTTGGCATCAAATTCTTCCATGCTGATTTGATCAACTCCTGCACTTCCATGGTTGGAACGCACTTTCTTATAAGCCTCCCAAATCATGGGGCGGCTTATCGGTATTGATTTTGTCTCATTCCATAAATTCATCCTCTTGCGAGTTGTTTAAGTTATGATACTGTATAACTTGCCCCCTTCGCTCCATTCCCATTACAGGAGTTTCATCGCTACTACGGGGCAATCCGTCTCTGCATGTTGCATCGGTATTTTGCCTCTAGGGTGGGCCTATTGTGCATTTCCCTTTGACTGTCAGCTTTCTTTCCCGATCGCTTGAATAACAGTCTATCATCAACATGCAGATTCCCGAGTTCCGTAAATGAGCCTGAATATAGTTCTTGTCGCCTGTATGACGCCTGTCGTTTAGCCAATAAACAGGTTGCCGCTAAACTTATAACTCCGTCGTGTACTTCGTAGCTTTTGACAGGTTGCACCCCTTCTCGACACCTCTTCAGCGATTTAATTTCGTTCAACTCCTATATTCATACCTGATTCCGTTTAATCGGAATCTTTACCTAAACGCTCAGCACCATGACTCTTTACCATAGCACCTTTAGGTGGTTTGGTGCCTTCGCCTGTACAACGACACCGATGGTTCAACCTTACAACTGGTCTCCATCATCTCAATTACAGCATGCAGAACTTTGTTCTTGCCGATGTTCTGCTTCTCGGCACACTACACGCAGGGCGGGATTTAACCGATGAATCCCGAGTGCTCGGGATATTGCTTTTCATCCAGAGTACTCGGGGCGAAGTAAGCCTGTTAATAATGCGTTTTATATAAACACTATTCTTTTGTATTTCACCTTAGCGGGTGACTCGAAGTCAAAAGGAAGGTCAGTATGCTCCGCATTTTGCAACCCATTTTGCAACTTTAAAGGGGGTCAGTATCTGCCGGACTGTTACACTAAACACGTGCGAAAAACCCGAAAAAACAAATGAATCACCGGACGCCACGGGGGTCAGCTTAGGCCGGATTATCCATCTGGTGTAAATTTTAAATCCACCCCAGTCTCTGTCCTCTTTATGCATTTCAGGAAGAGCGGGAGTGAGTATTAGTTCTATTTATTTGCTAACCTTTTATTCTGTTGGATAGTTCAATTCTCAATGGATGTTGACTGGTATGGAATACGTCTGCAATAATTATGCACTCGTCAGTTACTTCATAAATTATTTTATAGCTCCATTTTGAAACAGATCTGTAATTGCCTGGGACATTAGCAAGGTTTTCTTCAATGGAAAACTTTTCGGGAAAATCGTTAAGGCTACGGGCCATATTTACCAGTTCTTTCTTGACTTTCCTTGCGGCAAGAACTGAATCTTCGGCAATGTAATCGTAAATGGCATCAAGCTTGTCTTTAGCCAGTCTGTCCCAACGAATGGGTAGCTTCTATTTGCTTACCAATTTTCAACCTCCTTTTCAACGTCCTCCTGTGTTATAAATTTGCCGGACTTTACCCTCTTTGAAGCTGATGTAACCCTTTGTGCAAGTTCCTTAGGGGTTATGGACGTGCCGTCAACATTATAGCCAATTAACATGGATGCCTTATATTCCCTGCTCATCGCATAAACCATTTTTAAAAACCTTTCGTCGGCATGGTCAATGTAGTTGTGAAGCTCTTCTTTTAATTCTGTCACTCCCATAATGTTTCTGTTTTTCACAAAAGTAACGATTTATTTTCTTTGTAGGTAAGCTTAAACGGGTACAATTTATTAACCAGGTTCATAAAACCTTCAAGGTCTGAGTTGAATTTTAAATCCACCCCTGACACCGCCATCTTGTTGCATTTCCGGAAGAGCAGGATTAATATGCCCAGGATTTCCTCCCGACCTGCTAATCAAAATGGAGGTGAGTATCCCCCGCAATTTGCAACCCATTTTGCAACTTAAATGGGGGTCAGCATCTGCCGGAATGTCACACAAAATACATGCGAAAATCCCGAAAAAAACTAATGAATAACCGGAGGGAAAACGGTCAGCTTAATCCGGATTATCCAACATAGACATTTTCCATTTTCCGTACTTTGTATTTTATATTTCAACCGGCTTATGCACTTCTGCTAAACTCAATCCCGGACTGCTTGTTAATGCCCTAATTGATCGTTGATTCAATAACATGATTTTGTCTATTTTAAAATATACCGATTAAATGTTTGAAATTTAAAGGATTGGTTGTATATTTGCATTGTAAGCAATTTTTATACTCTACAACCTGCACTTGCCGGGGTTACCAGTACTGGTACAAGGTATAAAAGATTGCTTTTATTTTTTAGAGATATCCATCCATTTTGAACTCCCCTGCTTTTATTTTTTCAAATCTGTTTGTGCTGCTGTAATAATTTTGCCTGAAATTTTTAAAATCGTACAAATCAATTATCAAGTTGAATTTTTCTTTTAATGCTAAGTAGTAGCGATTATCATCCGAAAGTATATATCGTTGCAATGCCCATAGTAAATAATCAATAACACTTAGTTCAGGTGTCAGATATGATGGTACAGTACGGCAATCATATTTGATGTTCAACTCGATTTTCCGTCTTTCATTATCTCTGGCAATTGCCCTGTCAATAGCTTTTTTCAATTTTTCAGCAGAACTGCCTGTTCTTCCGGATAGAAATATTTGATAAAAATAGTTTTCATCGTTCATTCTGTCTTTCAGTAAATGATAAACCATATCGAAATAAAACTCACTCTCGTTTGAATTGTGTTTGTTTTCAAAAGTTGATAACCGTTTTCGGCCAATTACGGCAAACGATTTATAACCTTTCTGGCGGCGAAGAGCTTCTGTGAATTTTGATCTAATGTCAATTTGGTCGTTACGGGCATGAAGATACCAACCTTTGGGATTAGCTACACATTTAAGCGTATTATATAGAGGATCTTCTTTTATTTCGTTTTGAAAATTGACCACAAAATCACGGATCGCTTTTTTATCTTCAGTCACAATCAACCCAAGTAACAATAAGGGTTGAAAACCTTCCTGACCAATCAGCAGTTTTTTCCCTTTAGCATAAAAGGCCCCGAGCACTCGGGGCCGCTTTCGTCAATGAAAAAATATTTCTTAGGTAGTTTTACTTCTTCTTTCATATAATTTCACCTTAAAGTTAACAAATAAAATTTTGAATTAAGGTATCTAATACACCAAATTCCATCCCTACCCGCAAATCAAAACGGGGGTCAGTATGCTCCGCATCTTTCAACCCATTTTGCAAATCAATCAAGGGGGTGCAGCATCTGCCGGAATGTCACACAAAACACATGCGAAAATCCCGTGAAAAACTATTGAACCCAGGACGCGAGGGTGGGTCAGCTTAGTGGTTCTTCGTCACATTTGGGGAAAAACCAGCTTAGTCCGGATTATCCATCTTTGCCATAAAGCATTAAATAAGATAGGTCAACGCCTTAGTTTAAGTACTCTTTTAGTACTGTTTAAATACTAAATGATGACTTTTTGTATTTAAAATGTAGGTAAACTGTATTTTATCTATGGAATTGGTATAGGCCAATGGGCTTGTTTTTAGATGAATGCATGTGACAACTTCCTGTAATTCCTGTACTTCTTATGTTTCTCCTTATACAATTTACATCCCTTTGGTAAGCTATTTTAACCTGAAAAACTGAGCGGGTGATTACTCAGTGGGTGACTATCATCAGTGAAGATTGGGTTTCCTTTATCTTTACCATCCTTGTTAAGTGTAGTCACCCGATGAGTTACAATTCACTGTGGGGAGATTGGAGAGGTCTCAACATGCACAGGATTTCTTCCCGACCCACGATTCAAAAGGAAGGTCAATATGCTCCGGATTTTGCAACCCATTATGCAACTTCAAAGGGGGTCAGCATCTGCCAGAATGTCATACCAAATACGTACATAAACCCGAATAAACGAATGAATCCCGGATGCATGGGGTCAATTTATCCTGATTAAACAATTTAATCCTGAAAATGGTATTTTCCATTCAGCATTGTATGACTGAGCTTATGACAAAGACTTAATAAATATTAGAGAAATATCAAATCGTCATTTCCGCTGAACTAAAAATCAAAGAAAAGAAAGATTTCTATCCTTTCACTTTCGATAAAAAAAGTAGAATCACATTCCAACTCCCACAAAAGCATCTACCTTAAAAGGAATTCTTACGTTTCATTTAGATACTGCGTTCAAAGCATAAACAGTAAACATTAGACTAAACCATACCTAGCATATCCGAATCTCATGTTTAGTTTCAAACCACAAGTTTGATAATGCTCTATAATTTCGAATATTCCTTTTAAGCAGTAAATTCGAAATCTCTTTATTAATTAAGAGCCTTAAGTACAAGTACCAAGTCCTAAAATTGTTTAGTTGCCCATTATCAAATTTAAGACTTGCCAAAATTATTTGGGTAAGTGAATCCCGGAAATAATTAATCGTAACGTCATCTAAATCATTCAAGTAATTAGTATCTCCAAAGTCTCTCTCTGCAAAAACATCACCCCAATCTGTGGGCAGATTACCAAAGCCAATAAAACTGTTCAAATTTGATCTATTATTGTATAGAAACTCCGAAGATCGACAACTTAAAGCAAAAATGCTTTTACTTGTTAATGCATCAATATTCGATTTATCAATAAATGGTATTCGTTCAAATTGTTCATCACACGCACCATATAAACAATGACTTGCACCGTGTCCCAAAAAGAATATAATTGAATCAGGAGGCAATTCTTGAATCTCGTTGATCGTCTGAGTATAACTCTCCTTATTTGGCAATATTTTCCGAATTGGATAATGTATTTTTAAATGATCAAAAACTGGATTTAAAAATGACAAACTGTTATCTTCCGGCATAATGCAGAATACTGTTGTTGACTTACTCATCTGTATTTATTTTTATCATATAAGCAACAGTTTGTTCTGTTAGTTCTTCGATAAAATCTTGTCCATTTCTTGTCTCCTTTTCAACTTCATCTGCAATTTCGCTCAATATTTTCCCATCAAACCTTGGGAAGCATGATTTAAATAGCAATTCTGGATATTCTCTGAGTTTTTCAACTAAAACATCTTCTTTAGTGACCTCTTGATTACGAAAAAAACCTACTAAAGTACTTGGATAATCATTTCGTTCTAAAAAGTCTTTAATATTTGAATTATATAACTGGCGGATATTATGAGTGCATATCTCTAATGATTCTGGATCCTCTTTATCAAATTTAACCAGAATATCGGTAATGATTTTTTGATATTTACCTGAATACAGAAATATAGGTACCTTCTTTCGCAACTCTCTAATAACTTTAACAACTTCAATACCGTTAACAGCATCACTTGCTAATTCATAATCACATGCGACAACATCAATTTTCTGAGTTTTTATCTTTTCATCAATGTATTCTTTCAGTTTTTTGATATCAATTTTCTCATCTGACTGTAGTGCTTTTTCTGTAGTATCAATTGGAATGAGATTAACGTGAATGCCATCTTTTCTCAATGGAAAGGCTACAGAACTAGCAAAAATCCTTTTTTGGGGACCGATTTCATCATCTATTAATAAACAATTTTTCTCTATCATATTATTTGAGTGTAATTGTAAAAGTTGCTCCTTTATTAGATAGGCCAATCCCAGAATATTTTATATCCCCATGTAAGTTTTCATGTAAAATTTCTCTCAACGTATGTAATCCAATTCCACTTCCACCAGATTTATTGGTAATGCCTATTTTAAAGATGTTCTCTGTATTTCTTTGAAATTCAAATGGAAGCCCAAATCCATCATCTGAAATAATAATATGCAACAAACTATTTAAACCAATACCAAATGATATTTGCATCAACTTTGCTCCTGCTTTTCTTGAATTTGAAATTAAGTTATCAAGTATTATCGAAATGTCTAAAATACTTATCTGCGATCTAAATTTCAAATCAGAATTCTTACAAATAATATGAAATTTTGAAGCCAACCCCAAATTGTATGTTGTAACATATTCAGTGATATACTGAGGAATATTAATCCAAGTTTTTTCTTTCAAATTTTTTAGATCCGCTTTTGTAACGAACTCGCTAAGCAATTTTGATTTATCAATATTGAATTTCAGAAATTCAAGTTCTTGTATAAGTTGCTCATTTCGTATATTTTCCATATCCAAAATATTGAAAATAGAAATTATTGAAGCAGACATATCTTGTGTGGAAATCTTGATAGAATGAACTATATCCGTAACCTCATCACTATTATTTCTAGTTGCAAGCAAATACTTTGATTGTTGTTTTTCAATCTCAATATTTTGTTCCAACTCTTCATTTTTTAATAGATTGTCAAAAGCTTCCTTTTCAGCCTCATCCTTAATTTGGCGAAGTGTATCAATTTTTTTCTCAGCGGTATTAATTTTTTCAATTATATCGCTTCTTTCAAAAACACCGGATTGAAGTTTATCTTTTACTTCTTTCAAAATACTTCCCGGTGAACTTGATTGTTTATTCTCAATAATTTGTAATATCTCTGGGGCTAATTCGTAAGATAATATATTCTCTGAGCTAGTCAATCGATAAACTAATTCTTTTAAATTTTTATTAACATCTATTATTCTTTCTTTATCAGTTCCTTCGTCCTTTACAAAAATACTGTTGAGGCTGACATAGTCTTCTTCAGAAATAATATTCCCCCAGTCGATTATTTCTATACCATATTTTTCTAATCTCCTGAGTGTTACTAAGAACCACTCTCTTAATTCATTATATGCATTCGTCAGAACTAGACCATCACCCCGACTTGATGTTTCTCTTAATTCTTCATTCTCCCCTTTAATATCAATATAGCCGATGACTTCTCTAGTACCTAAATACCTACTATGACCTTGTGCTTTCCGGTTGTCCATTTTCAGTGGGTCTTCTGCTCTCTCTCCATAAGGATAAATCCGCAACCCATTCTTATACATGAAAATGTGTCCATATTTCACAGGTTGAATTCCCATATTCTTACTGAAATTAACTTTGGCTGATCGGTTTAGAAAATAGATCGTGAAATGAATATCTGTAAGATCATGAAATAAGTTCCTTTCATTCAGCTTATAAATTAATTTTCCACCTTCAAAAAGAGAGGTCTCTATTTTATCTGGATAAACATCAGAAATAATCTTTGTTGTTTTCCAATCAAGTGTTTCAAAAATTAAATTCTGGATTTCTCCATTTACCTTCTTTCGGTATTGTTTTTGCGTTTTATCTTCATCCAACTCTTCGCTTACATGAAGAATTATTTTGAAACCATCATCTTCTCGTTTCGAATTTGGATTAATAAGTTTAGCTAAGGCATCTTTTAATCTTAATAATTTTGGACGATCCCAAGGATTATGCAAATTGCTAATTTCAAGAATAGTTCCATGTTCATAATCAAATGATCCATTCGTTAGTGTTTCATGTAAAACACTTACATCAATAAACTCATCCTTTAAATCACCTTCAAATTTATTCCAGTCGGTCAGAAGAGATTCAACTTTTGAATCAAGGCCATCTTTTTTTGTTTCTAAATACAGTAATGAACCCAGTCGATCACAAGAAAAACGACCAATTCCCTTAGCTCCAGCATATGCACGCTTTACTGTAATCCTATTTCGATAATCAAATGAGTCTTCTTCTGTTCCTTCTTTCTTGGCGGAGTAAGCTACGAACAACCATTTATTGATCAAATCATCATACGACATTCCCTTACCATTATCCTTGATGATAATTTTGGTATTTTCAGAATATATGTTTTCAAAGTAAATATCAACTTTAGAAGCATGTGCGTCATAAGAGTTCTTTACTAATTCAAACACGGCGATAAAATCATCTTTAATCAAATCCCGTCCAATGATATTTTTTAACGCTGAACTTATTTTGAAGTGTAATTGCTGACTCATGGATTGATAAGTTGTTTTAAAATCAATCCACTCTGTTCTCCAAACAGAGGAGGAATTGCGTTTCCAATTTGTGAGTATCGAGGAACTTGTTGGGTACGAACTTTACCTCCAGTAGTGTATTTCCCTTTAAATTGAAATGAATCGGGAAATGATTGTATCCTTGCATATTCTCGAACAGTTAAAATTCGAGGTTCAGAATAATGAATATAATCATCAGGCAAAGTAGTTATGGTTGGGCTTTTCTTATCACCATCCAACGGTATAATGGTGTGTTTTTTTATATTGTATCGTTCACGAATCGAAGCATCTATGTCCTTATTCTTTTGGGAATTCTCTAATATGTATTTAAATTTTAGAGTAATTTCATCTCGATGTTTAGGGAATCGATGACTATCTGCGATTGTATCTTCAACTCCTTGACGCATCAATATTTGATAAGTGCTTTGAGGTTCAATATAAAAACCTGCCTTAAAGCTTTTTGTGTCGGGAGATTGTCCGACTCCATTCCCTTTTAACAAATCAGAAATTGCATCCTTAATATTAGTTTCCATAGTGAGATTTTTTTCAGATAAAAATGAGAATCGGTTCTCTTCAACCTTATTAAAAAAGCTAATGGCTAATTCTTTTGAGGCATGAGGAATATCCTTTCGTACTCCCACTAAAATAAAACGTGTTCTTTTCTGAGGAACACCAAATTCACCAAAATTCACTAATCTCCCTTCCACAAAATATCCGGTTTCAATCAATGCATTTTCAACAAAGCTCGAATATTCACGTCCCTTATCCATGTTCTTTTTAAACTTCTGGGTAAATCCCTTTACATTTTCGAAGAATATAATTTTTGGTCGAACTAACTGGATAAAACTGATGTATGAACTGACCAGATTATTTCTGGTGTCATTTTCATTACGACGGCCAGCCATGGAAAAACCTTGACAAGGCGGTCCTCCTGCAACCAAATCGACTGTTCCGGCCATGCCTTTTAATTGTTCAGTGTAGTCAGCCAAAACCTGGTCTATTTCCAAATTGGTCTTAGGTAACCACTTTGGCCAATCGAAATGTTTTCTTTTTTCAATTAGGTTATATTTTAACGTCATGAATGCATCTGGACTTTTTTCAATGGCAAAAAGTCCCTTCAATCCAGCGTTATGAAGTCCAAGAGAAAGACCACCACAGCCTGCAAATAAATCAATATATCTAAGTTTTTTTTTCACGCGATTTCCTGTTGACTATTTTGTTTAGACTTTTTCATACAGCTCATATTCTCTTTTTGATTTCTTTTAAACAACCATATAATAAAAAAGCTGAAAGTCAACCGAAAGTACGCTTTTTTTTATGGATTTAACAATAGTTAATTTGTCCAAAGATGCATGATTTTATTAACTGACAAGACTTACATTCTGGTTGTCTTTTTTTGCATACTAATGCAGCAAAATCAAGTATAGCCCAGTTTAATTCTTTGGACTTTTCAACATTAACAACTCGATAAGCTAAGGTTTGTAAATAAGGATCGTGTCGAATATCAGCCATTTTGCGTTCGCCAAAGAAACGTTCCAACAAACGAGCCATATTAATATCTAGCAATGGTGCTTTCTTTTTCAAAATATAAAGTTCAAAAGCATTTGTGATGTATTGCCCCATCATTGGAAGGTCTTCTACCTGATTTCGTTCTGTTGGGAATCGGCCATTTTTTATTTTTAATTCTTGGGCAAGTTTGTAAAGTCTCCGACCTCGTTGATTATATAAGCCAAGAGGTTTTATTATTTCCTTCAATTCGTCTTCAGTCGCTTCACCAAGTTGTTTCCATGAAGGATATTTCTTAAAAAATAATGGAAGGAATTTAGATACTGTTTCTGCTTTCGTTCTTTGCAAGAATACTTCAGAGATAACTATTTCATAATTGGTAGCAGATTTTTTCCTCCAAGAAAAGCTTCTTCCATTCTCAGAATACCATTCAAGCAAAACATTCTGGAAAAATTCAATATCAGATTCGTATATAATATTTGAAAGCATCCCAATATTAAATAACAATGAATTACAAATGTAAAAATCAAATCTTTGATATCACAAATATTTAGAATTCAATATATGTATTTACGAACTATGATTCTCTTTTTAGCTTTTTTATCCACGAAAAACTGTATCCAAATGAAATTGTAAGAACTCCTTCTTTGGCATATATTTTTGAGGAAGTTGGAGTGTAATTCCGTTCAAATTACCAAATGTTGATGGATAAAATTCTTTTTTTTCTTTAACTTTTAGTTCAGCGGAAAGGATGATTTGGTATTTCTCTGTTATTCCAATTAAGCCTTTGTCATAAGCTCGGTCGTATAATGCCGAAAGACATATGCCATTTTCTGGATTCAGTCGTTCAATTTCATTTTGTGACCATGGAATAATATGGCTTGCTACCAATAAATCTGGTATATCAATTCCTGTAATGGCACATTTTCTATTATAATTGGCAAGAACAATCTGTCGAAATACATTTTGATTCACTCGAGTCTTAACTTCTCTGAGCTTAGTTTCTCCTTTTAGATTTTCTATTCCAGATAAAACATCTGCAAACTTAGTTTCAATGGTTTGTTTTTCCAGATCAGCTAAAATCTTCTCGCTTTCAAAAAGCAGATCTTCCTTATTATGGATAAATTCATTCCAGATAGGTTCAACTTGTTTGATACCGCCTGTCAATCCTTTGATTCCTCTTTGTTGATGGTAAGGATCAACACTCGCAAAATTACTCAATCGCATGGCTATTGAGTTTGGTGTCCGATCTAGAATATTTGCTAAATGAATAATTTCCGGATTTCCGTGATGAAGCTTTCCAAAAGGGAGTTTCAGGTAAAGACTGAATGCAAGAATAAGTTCTTCTCTGGTCCAAAGTCGTCGTTCCATAAGCATATAATAGGATACTTCAAATATGATAATTTTAATTGGAGTTTTTGCCATTGATCCGGCTCATGTTGTAACTCCGGGTTTGCTTGTCGTGAACATCCGTCATAGTTTTTCCTTGCTTTTGTTTCAAATACCCAAACCCTAAACTTTACCCGTCAGATTATTCCTGTTCGTCACACAGCTAACAGTTCAGGATCAGTCCTGAAAAGTAATGAAAAGAAGTGACTTTGTAAATGAAAACTTCAGAATCGTGAAGCGGATAGTGATGCAAGCTGGTTACTGAGCGGGTGACTATCAACATTAAGAATAGGAAATCACTGATCTTAATAGCTCAAATTTAGAGTAGCCACCCGCTCAGTACACCCGGGAAACACCTACTCTTTCATACTCCTCAGTAAGGTAACAAAACGTCTTTATTTCAGTTTCTT
>DIZL01000019.1:93141-94128 GCA_002429385.1 Prolixibacteraceae bacterium UBA6029
TTTTCGTCTTCTTTGAGGCGTTGGAATTCTTTGATTAAATAGTATTTGAATTGAGGCGAAATCCAGGACCCAAATTCAAAAGCAATATCCTTATGCGCAAATGTTCCACCCCCATATCTTCCAGGTTTTGAGATAATACCAACAGCATTTGTTTTTTCAATCCATTGCTTTGCTGATAATACAAATCCATTGCTGCCACTTTCATTTTTAATGTAACTGAATTCCGTTACATTAAAAACAGGATTGTTCAGCTGTTCCCATAAACCCATAAATTCAATTGTATATCGTGTACTCAACCAATGAGATATAACCAACCCGGTAGTTTCGGAATTCTTAAATCTTGCCATATCTGTAAGTGAAATAAAATCATCTTTCTGTGAATGAAAAACAGTAATATCAGTTCCGCTTACATTTATTATTCTAGTCTTAGTCATACTTTATTTTTATTTATGATGAATCTGTCATCTTTAATTTTAAGGCATTGAATTCGTCACTTTCAGATAACCACTCCTAAAATTAATTCAATTTTTCAAGGTAAACAATTTATTTTTGTTTGAATAATCATATTGGCTACTTGCTTCTTTTACTCTTAGTCGATGACAATTAGTGTTCAGAACAATCTGACTAACAGCCACAAAATAAAGACATCCTTTGATTTCTATTCCCGAAGCTACCACAAATAAAAATTACTGTTTTATATTTAGGTAATACCAGATCAGGTTTACCCGGAAGGTCTTTTACATGAAGACGGTATCTGAATCCCTTTGAAAATAGAAATCTTCGAACCAACATCTCCGGCTTTGTAATCTTTCCTTTGATTTGGCTCATATTGTAACTACGGGTTATCTGGTCGTGAACATCAGTCATACCCAAAAGTAGGAAATAAGTTTTGAATAGTAGATTGTGGTATTGTTGCAAAGTTTATTTGTAGGGGCGAACCTGTGAGTTCACTCATTATCAAATGAAACGTCTTTATTTCAGTTTCTT
>DIZL01000019.1:94268-125976 GCA_002429385.1 Prolixibacteraceae bacterium UBA6029
TTTTCGTCTTCTTTGAGGCGTTGAAATTCTTTGATAAAGTACAATTTGAACTCTATGGATATCCATGAAGCAAACTCAAAAGCAATATCTTTATGTGCAAATGTTCCTCCATAACGTCCTGATTTTGAAACAATACCTATTGAATTGGTCGTTTCTATCCATTTTTTTGGTGTCATGGTAAAACTGTTGAGTCCTGCTTGTTTTCTAAACCCGTCGAATTCGACGGGTTTAAAATCAGGATTGTGCAGAAGCTCCCAAAACCCTAGTAATTCAATTGTATTTCGGTTTCTCAACCAATTCTTGATGATATCATCCATATTCAACGCATCCTTATGACGTGCTAAATCTGTAAGTGATATATAGTCTTCTTTTTCAATATTCATTACTGAAATCTCAGAACCTTTTACAATTATTGTTTTGCTCTTCATCGTGTTGAATTTGTTTACTCATTATGAGTATAACTACTTACCAAACCTGATGTTACTGCTATTTTGATATAACTTAACTCCGTTACTTTAAAATTCTATATTATTCAGTTGGTCCCGCAGTGATAGGTATCCACTCCTAAAATTAATTCAATTTTTCAAGGTAAACAATTTATTTTTGTTTGAATAATCATATCGGCTACTTGCATCTTTTACTCTTAGTTGATGACAATTAGTGTTCAGAACAATCTGACTAACAGCTACAAAATAAAGACATCCTTTGATTTCTATTCCTGAAGCCACCATTAATAAAAATTACTGTTTTATATTTTGGTAATACCAGATCAGGTTTACCCGGAAGGTCTTTTACATGAAGACGGTATCTGAATCCCTTTGAAAATAGAAATCTGCGAACCAGCATCTCCGGCCTTGTATTCTTACCTTTGATTTGGCTCATATTGTAACTTCGGGTTATCTGGTCGTGAACATCCGTCATAATATTTCCCCTGTTTTTATTTCAGAAACCCAAACTGCCAACTTTGCCCATCGGGATATTCTTACTCTTCAGACAGCTAACAGTTCAGGTTCAGTCCTGAAAAGTAATGAAAAGAAGCGAGTTTGAAAATGAAAACTTCAGAATCGTGAAATGTAAAGTTAAACGCATTTCAGGAAGGGCTTAATATTCTCCCCAATAAAATTACTGCAAATCCTCATGCTCCCACCGATCCCGAGTACGCGGGGCTTTTTGCCCCAAACGACTGGTATTGTCATCGTAATCGGGGTGAATTGTTAGGCTTTATCTTTAAAATCTTCAAACTCGGCAGTTAGCGTTTCCAATTCGCTTCGGTTCTTTTCTGAAGTGATCAGGGAGATATAATGATCGCCAATTGAATCATCCTTAATGATAATTATTTCACGGATAATTGACTCATTATGAATGGTATCATACAAAGTACTAAATAACTCGTGCCGGTATTTTTGAGGAGTGCTATTCCTGGATTTTCTCATTGTTATATCAGAGGTATCACAGTAATAGTATAAGATTACATCAAACGTGTTAATATAATCGCATACATATTGTGCCAGATATTTCAAAAAAGATGGGCTGTTTTGTTTTACCATTTCAACCTGAACTAATGAAAGGTTGATTATAGGCATAGGAATACTACTTGGAATAACATTTTTATGAAAGGCTGAGAACTCAACCAGATATTTGTTTCCTTCCTTAGTTTCATGTGAAAGTGTATGCTCTAATTGCATGTTAAGAGAGAGGTAGATTATTTCTTTTTGAAAAAATCATCCTTCTTTGAAACAAGTCGCTTCTTGTTTTCTTCCTTTTCAGCCTGTAGTTTTCTTACCAGATTCAACAATCCGGGAGAAGGCTTTTCGATACGAACAGTTTTTAAAAGCATGGTATTTAATTGTATAAGGCAAATATACATACAAATTCAATCCGATGTTTGTTCGTTTTGTCAAAACGATGAAATATTTTGAATTTCTTAAGAATTACAAATCCATTAATCATCCTTGTTTTACAGATGTATTTTGATAATTTCAAGCTTATCCGGCCAGTCACAATCAATCCGGATTTACTGTGACATTAACATTGGGAGTAAACAAGGTATCATGATCATTTTTAAAGAAAAAGTACAGATAGCATAAACTGGTCTGAGCATCCGCTTGTGACTTGGGAACTATACAAAATTTCTGATTCCTGGTGTAACCAGTGTCCATAATTTCTGAAAATATATGGTTACGATAGGTCATGTACATTAAAGAATCTGAAAGACGTGCCTTTTTAATATGAGGATCATTTTCCCATGAAATTTGAACAAAATCAGTCCCGATAGCTATCGGGATCGGAACGTCTGTATCAGCTTTCAACTGCGGAACAGCCAAAGACCCATCCATTACCTGAATCAAAGAAGGATTGGTCAGCGTGCCATCAATATGAAGAGCGTTCATATTTTTTTTAATGAACCAGGCATATCCATTCATATCCTGAGCGGCAAGATTCCAGATTTGATTCATGTTTTGACAATTAAGCGTTCGTCCTGGTGAAGCAATAGCGCTTATTCTTTTCCTGTAAAGAAGCTGAGCTTCTCACCAGTTGTTTTTTATCCAGTCAGCAGTTGCTCTAACATAACTTTTACCCCTCATTTGAACAAAAACGACCTTACCAATTTTGCCTGAAACCAGTTCACAGATGTTCCGTCTGATTTTAGCCATAAAGCTTAAATAAAGATAGGTTAACTCCTTAGTTTGAGTACTGTTTTAGTACTGTATAAATACAAAATCATGAATTTTAGTATTTAAAACAAGGGTAAAATGACTTTATAATATGGAATTGGTATTGTTTTATTGCAGACTACATCCTCGATCCCGATCCCGATAGCTATCGGGACTATCGGGACTGCACCAGCCGCGGCGATGTTGTGGCCTATTTTCCTTCAAAGGAAATTGCCCGGAAAAAAGCAAACCAGTTAAGTCAATTAAATGCTTTGAAAATTGCGTTTGTTACTCCATAATTCCTTTTCATTCATGTTTACTGCCCAATCGTCCATGCCGGGCAGTTTTTTTTAAAAGTTATCGGTTAAGAATAAAAAAAGGCCATCCCGATATTTTAGGACAGCCTTTTCAGGAATAAACTTAATCTAATGCATTTCGTTCATCATGTGCCCGCGAAAATGCCTGCAATGATGGTTCATGGCGAGGTTATGCATGATTATCCGGTAGATTTCCTTGTTGGAGTTCGCCGAAATAACCAGGATTCCATTGGTCAAAGTAGCTTTATTAAGTGCTGAAAGCTGTATATCGAACATAAGCTGATCGAGGTACAACTGTATTACGCTGGAGAAAACAGGATCGGCAGCCGTAATTTCAACGCTATCTTTCTCGGTTTTAAACATTACACTTTCATTAACCCTGACGACAACAGGTATTTTCGCGGTATCACTTTTGGAATAAATACCATGGAGATAGAATACGGGTTTGGTGCCAGCGTCTCCTTTTAAACCATCAACCCTGAGTTCTATTTCGTCATAGAAGCCCGGTTGAAGTGAGAAATTGCCAACCGTGATATTCGAATCCAACAGATTTATTTCCTGCGGGCCATTCCATATGTAACTGACACTAATGGAATCACGATGGCTTTTTAATTTCTTAAGTGAGGCTTCAAATTTTAAGGTTGAAACGATCATTCGCGCGCTATCCCATTTCATTGAATCATTAGCTATCGAAGCCGATTTCAATCCAACAGAGGACACCGGCAACGAAAAGTTCTTATTAAACGCTTGTATTCTAACCCCTAAAGTGGAACTTCCTGAAGTTGCACTTGTTGAGTTATTTTTCTGACATGCCGAGAAGCCTAAGGCCAATGCTATCAATCCTACAGATAATCCTAATCTTGCATTTTTCATGGACATATGTATAATTATATTAATAAATACAATGAAAGAACGAAATCATTCTAAATGATATTGTGAGAAACAACCTTTAATATTACCGAACTTCGTTCAATAATCCCCAATCCACTAGCTGACAGGAAGATCAAAACCCACCTTTGCATTTCTACTTTGAAGGAAATTTATTTTTAATACCCGACCTGGGTCGCTTATCAATCGACCACATTAACCTCAACGTTCTATGGTGAAAACAGGAAGAGTGAAAATCAGGCAAAAAGCCAATATAGTCAAACAAAAAAACCTGATCTTCACCGTCTCATTTGAAGACAACACATGGCACAAAGCAAATTCAGAAAAACATTCTTCGGCTATGCCGCATTGCCTATCTGGCTGGCCTTGGCAACCTATGGATTAACCGAGCTCTTCAGCCGATATCCCGGGTTTACCGAAACCGTTTATTCGCAGACAATTTATCCTGCTTTCGCCTTCATGCTCTCTTTCCTGAGCAAATGGGTTTCATTTTCGCTTGATGATGCTTTTTATGGGCTACTGGCTGTCTTTTTTATTGTTATATTGCTCCTGACCATCTTCAAAAAAATAAGACCAGGCAGGTTTCTCCTTCTGCTGGTTCAAACGCTTGCCCTGACCTATACCCTGTTTTATTGTTTCTGGGGGTTTAATTATTACCGCACCGGAATCAACAACCGGCTTCAGATCACTAAGTCTAAACCCGATAGCCTTCAGTTTGTCCGGGTTTTCGAGCACCTGATTGATCAAACCAATGAATCTTGCTGCACCTTTGAAAAGATGAGGTATAAATCTGTTGACTCGTTAGTCGAAATATCTTACAAAAAGAATGCTTCATTTCTGAAAATACACTACCCTCAGGGGACACGCCGCACTAAACCGATTACTCTGAGCAACTTCTTTGCAAAAGCTTCCATAGCCGGGTATTACGGACCTTTCTTCAGCGAGGTGCATCTGAATGACAGCCTATTGGCTATAGAATACCCTCAGGTTATGGCTCACGAATTTGCCCACCAGTTTGGGATTACCAGTGAAGCAGAAGCTAACTTTTACAGCTGGCTGGTCTGTTCGCATAGTGACTCAAAATACCTTCAGTACAGTGCCAACATCAGTATGCTAGATTATTTTTTATCGCATGGTAAACATCTACGTAAATTTCCTGACCTGATACACCGGATCAACAAATCGGTAATAGACGACATCCGTAAGGTGCAAAAACACTGGGAAGCACTCCGGAGTGAAAAGATTGAAAAGGTAGCCGGAAAGGTGAACGATGTATACCTGAAAACCAATAAAGTAGAAAAAGGCATAGCCGATTATTTCGGAGTAGTTCAGTTCGTAATGGATTTTGAAACCGACTCTCTGGCTCAGCAAAGGGCTGATGAAATGGAATATAAAGAACGGAAACCATAGAATGGAGAAAGGAGACAGTAATTCTAAGCTGAGGATAGTACTTTTTCTTACTTTTATCCTGAAATTGGAAACATAGATCATGAAACTTATTCCCATACATGCCGGTAATTTCTCCTGCGACGGAGGCGCTCTTTTTGGCGTCATCCCGAAGCCGCTTTGGTCAAAAGCATATCCTGCTGATGAAAATAATGTAACGAAACTAACAATGCGATGCCTGCTGGTCGATATTGGCGAACACAAAATACTGATCGAAGCCGGAGTCGGGAATCATTATTCGGAGAAAGTGCGTCAAAACAACGGTCACGAAGAAACGGATGTAATCGTGAAATCGCTTACACAAAATGGGTACCTGCCTGAAGACATTACCGACGTGCTGTTTACGCATTTGCACTGGGATCATTGCAATGGCGCAGTCCTAAGTGAAAACGGCAAATACCGGCTTCAGTTTCCCAATGCTACCCATTGGTGCAGCCAAAAGCAATGGGAACATTCCAAAATCTCGAATATACGTGAGCGTGCTGCTTATTATCCCGAAATCCTCAACTTCCTGAAGACAGAAGGAAACATGCAACTGGTAAAGTATCCCGGACTTACTGTCCGGGATGAATTGTTTCCCGGAATTTCAGTACGCATGTTCGATGGACACACCCCAGGCCAGATGATACCGTTCATCGTTTCTGAAGGAAAAACCTACGTGTATATGGCTGACCTGATTCCAACTGCAGCAAACATTCCCATTGTCTGGCTGGCCGCTTATGATTTGTACCCGGTAACAGCGATGGAAGAAAAAGAACGCTTTCTGAAAGAAGCCGCCGAAAAGGAGTATATCCTGTTCTTCGAACACGATCTTTATACTGAATGTGCAACGGTTGAATGGACAGAAAAGGGGCCGAAAGCGAAGGGAAAGTTCAGTCTCTAATAATTAGCAACATAATCCAATGCAACATTCAAATTACCTATCTGAATATTGGGTTTGAAGTAATAGGATTCCGGTGCCATTGCAACAACAAAAAGCTCATTAATTTTCAAATCTTGCATTGCGGTGTAAGTGCCTCTTGTAAGTTCAGGTGAAAGAGTCGCCTTACACTCAAATGCCAGTATCTTATTTCCTTTTGTAAGCAGTAGGTCTATTTCATTTCCGGTGGTTGTTCTATAAAACCAGGGTTGCCAATCGGGAGCTGAATTAATGATATTTTCAATTACATAACCTTCCCATGAATACCCATAACCTGGATGACCAAGCAATTGGTTAATAGTAGAAACATCAAGCAATGAATGCAAGATACCACTGTCACGAATATAGACCTTGGGCGATTTATTTATTCGCTTGTTTAAATTGGGAGTATAGGGTTGTAATGTTCTGGTGATAAATGATTTTTCAAAAAAGTCAATATAGTTTCTGACGGTATGATAATTTACTCCCAAAGAACCTCCAAACTGACTGCTATTCAGTAACTGTCCGTTATTGTTTGCCAACATTTGTATGAGTCGTTGAATGGTCAATAGAGGAATTGAATTTCCATAGATAACCAAATCACGCTCAAGGTAGGATTGGATATATTGTTTTCTCCAGATTTCACTGAACCGATCACTCTCTGCCAGATATGATAACGGAAACCCGCCTCTTATCCAGTGTCTGATCATCGTTCCCTCCTTCTTGTCATCAATTTCCGAGAACATAAAAGGACTTAGCTCAACATAACCAATGCGACCGGCAAGTGATTCTGCGCTTTTGTTCACCAATTCACGTGAGGCAGATCCTAACAATAGAATCTGTCCGTTGCGTCGATCTTTATCAACAATACTTCTTAATTCGGGAAATAGATTTGGCATCAGTTGAGCCTCATCGAAGCAAACCGTTGCCCCTTTATTCAGATTGAAGAACAGGCCTAAATCATTCAGTTTCGATCGGTCAGATGGATCTTCAAGGTCAATAAACAGAAAATCAGGAATGTATCGCCCAATTTCTTTAGCAAGTGTAGATTTTCCACTTTGGCGCGGACCAAGAATTGCAACTATCGGAAACAACTGCATATACTCTGTAATCAGAGTTTTAGCCGATCTATTAATATAACCTTGCATTTTAGAATATCATTTTCTAATTTGCAAGTTTAGTGATTAATACTCAAACAATCAAATATTTACTCTATTATTTCTTATATGACCCTAAGTATGTTGAGCGGGTGACTTGAAAACAACCATTCATTAAGAACTACCTCCAACTTGCCAAATTTAGCTAAATTCAGCAACTCAACTTGCCAAATTTAGCTAAATACGGAAAGTTGACTTGTCCTGTTTAGCTATTCTGAAATATTTGATTCATTTTTATAAAGCCCCCAAGCCTGGGCCAATGCATATCCCGGTTCAGAATTTCAGATTATTTCGAAAGAGAATTTTCTGGAGTTTCTGCTTTGATATGCAAACAGAGCGGATGACTTGATGTCACCCGCTCTGTATATCTTAGCAATTAGCAAATCCTGTTACGACAATACTGCCATGGCAGCGCCGATCAGGTTGGCATTATCTATTCTCGAAATCTGTACTGTCTTATCTCCCATTCCCAGTTCAGACAGTAATTCTTTCAAACAGGCATTGACCAACTCAACGTACGAGGTATTTCCGGTCTTTACTTTGCTCCAGAATAAACTTCCTTCGGCTAATACTTGAATCGTCTTTACGGCAGGGTTGGCCGAGTGCAGGTTCAGGACCAGTCCGGTAATTGAGGCAGCTACCAGTTTGGCCGATCGTTCATAAATCTGGAAAGCCACTTCCGAATATTCAGGTTTATAACTTTCCGGGTTATTCATCATCCGACTCAAATCGGCTGCATCCAGATCCACATCCAGGTGTTCGAGCGGAAAGGCGGCACGGAATACCCGTCCCAGGTACATTCCTGATATGGCCTTTTCGAAACGCTGGAATCCGGTATTGTTCGAATTGTCATCCACGATGGTATCAAACACAGTCAGGTGAGGAGGATTAAAATTACCCGATTCAAGATTAACTGGAGTTTCTCCGCTCCAACCCTTTAATCCGGCCAGCTTGGGAATATATTCTGATGGGAAAAAAGTAGCCATATTTGTCCCCGTTCCTACGATCAGCCCGATATAGGAATCGTAGCCCGGATTGAGCAGACCGGCAAAAAGACTTGTAATAGTATCATTCACTACGGCAATATTGCCAAATTTCACAGGTGTATTCTCGTTGAGAAATTCAACCAGGGTTTTGCCTACAGGCTCCCCAACCATACCATCAATGTTCACCCCTTTGGTCCAGGTAATCAGTTCCGCATCACCATCGGTAAGCGATGTAGCCGGATAGGAGAAACAATACCCGATAGGAGAGTTTTCCTTTAGGTCAAGTTTATTGATGATTTCTGCCTGCGAATTATACAGATCTTCCTTGGTAAACCCTTCAGTCTTCATTTCAGTGATGTCTTTCTCGGCTAACCCAACAATTTTAGGCTCTTCGCCAACCGAAACAATTGCCGCACGAAAATTAGTACCACCCAGATCAAAAACTGTAGCTTCGCCTTTAATCCCGTCCTTGTTTGGATGGATATAAGTTGGCAAACACTTAATTTCTGTACCGTCTTCCTGAAGACCGGTTTCAATCTTTAGCCGAAGATTGTTGGCAATATCAAGTAACTGACTGTTGGTTAATTCAAACTGATTATTCATGTTGGGATTATTAGTTTTCTGTTTCATCGGCTAAAGTAGAAAAATCATTCTACTTCCGCAAAAGGTCTTTACCAATATTTTGTTAATGTATGTATTATTATCGACCAAGCCGGAAGGACAATTTCAGGAGAAACACATTGTAGGGCTTATCCTGAAACAGTCGGGTCAGGTCGCTGTGAAAATTAAACCTCCCGTCCGAAACCGACTGATTCCTTGTTTGTGACCATACCAGGTAGATGGTCGATCCGGGCAGATACTCCCATCGGAGCACCATGTTCGACAAAAATTCCTTCACATTGAAGTCCGGCTGGTCAAAGCGGTACAATTCCTTTCACAAAGGATCATTAACCACATATTTCTCTGCCGGTGAGTCATATGCAATGTTGTTTCCCATGCTGCACTCCCCTGCATAATATTCTTTTTTTTGTATATCCCGGGCTATGGCCTAGCCTGTATAAACAACAATCAACACGATCAGGAAAAAGAGTCTTGAATTCATAAATAAATTTGGTTTCACCAATAAAGACTCCTGAAATTGAATTTCGTTACAGAATTTACTGATTTTCTTTGGGGATATGGGTCGACAAGATGTTATCATTCGTCAGATCAATTCACTTAACAATGAATTAGCCTGAATATTTTTTCCTTGTCAGGAGAGATAATATTCAAATAACGTAGGTAATTTTATAAGAACTAAAGTATAGAAAATCATGCGCCAACAATGATATTCTTCTCTATTTTCCTCCTGTTCCGGTGTTGATTTGTTTATGAATCCCTGTTATCTGTATTATACCTCTGTCATACCTCTTTCATACCTCTTTCATACCTCTTTCAGTACAAATTCGAAACAAATACGTAACAAATACGTAACAAATTCGAACAGCTACGAATTTGTTACGAATTTGTTACGTATTTGTTTCGAATTTGTTTCGAATTTGTACTGAAAGAGGTATGAAAGAGGTATGACAGAGAACCGAAGCATTCCCATCGGGAAAGACAAGGAATAGGGTCTTTGTACGTTTGATGATGTGTTCTCAAAACCACATCTGCATAGTGGTTAACAATTTACAGTCAGTTTGGGTTAGCCCAAATAACGGGATTGCAATTTGGGCTAATTCCTGACTTACCTATAGCAGCAGGGGGACACAGAACGTTAGCCATCAAATGATCAGAACGGCAAATGGCCCAGATCAACATTTCCGCCACTCAGGATGATGCCTACTTTTTTGCCTTTTACATCGGCCTTACCTTCAAGAATGGCCGCAAGGGGAACAGCCGATGAAGGTTCGATGATGATTTTCATACGTTCCCAGATCATACGCATGGCTTTCACAATACTTTCTTCTGAAACAATAACAATCTGGTCCACTTCGTTCAGTACGATCTGAAAGGTAAGGCTGCCCAGTGAAGTCAGCAGTCCGTCAGCTATCGTTTTTGGAGCCACTGAGGGCAGGAGTGTTTTGGAATAAAAGGACCGGAAAGCGTCATCTGCACCGGCAGGCTCGGCCGCAATTACCTTAACATCTGGCAACAAGGCTTTGGCTGAAAGGGCAGTTCCGCTCAACAATCCGCCACCGCCAACAGGGGCCATCACAATGTCCAGGTGTCCGGTTTCTTCAATCAGTTCTTTGGCGGCGGTGCCTTGACCGCAGATCACATTAAAATAATTGTAAGGATGAATTTCGGTGGCACCGGTTTCCAGGGCAACTTTCTTCAGGGTTGATTCGCGGGCTTGCAGGGTAGGTGTGCAATAGGTAATTTGAGCGCCATAACCTGCAACGGCAATTTTCTTGATTTCAGGAGCATTATCTGGCATCACAATGTAGGCAGGAATACCCCTCATCCTTGCTGACAATGCCAAAGCAGCGGCATGATTGCCCGAGGAATGCGTGCAGACGCCGTTCCTTGCTTCTTCTTCACTTAGTGAAAATACTGAATTACAGGCTCCACGGAACTTGAAAGCGCCAACCTTCTGAAGATTTTCACACTTGAAAAACAGCTCGGCTCCAACAATCTGGTTGATGCTTTGGGAACTCAAAACCGGGGTATGATGAATAAAGGGACGAATACGTTCGTGCGCTTTTTCAATGTCAGAAAAGGTTGGAAGCTTAGTCATATTTTGATCTGTTTTATTTCGAGTCAAGTAACAAACAAAAATGGAAACTGCAAATGAATTTCCATAGTTTTGATTGAACTATTTCAGATATTTACATGCGATTAGTTTCACGCTCATAATGAAAACACCATGACAGAAATCAATAATGAAACTCAATATCGGAAAGCACTTATACGGGTTGAAGAGCTTTTACTAGTGGTCGGGAATGATACTACTCCGGATAATCAGGATTTTATCGAACTTGATCTTTTGTCCGATTTGGTAGCCGATTATGAAGAAAGATATTATCCAATACCCTTTCCGTCCAAAAACAGGAAAACACATTGATCAATTCACCCTCGCAAATGGACATTCCCGTTTTCTAATAAACACATGGATGCACACCATAATGGTTTATCCAGGGCTATTGACATTCTGCACATTTACGACTGAAAACCAACTTGCAACCCGAAACACTTATAGCCCTGCTACCAGTTCCTTCAGAATAAGCGTCATATTAGGCTCGGCTTTCATGGCTACTTCCTGCACTTCCTCATGTGAGATTTCGACGATCTGACCGGGAACACCGCTGTCGGTTACTATGGAAATCCCGAAGACAGTCATGTCCATGTGACGGGCCACAATGACTTCAGGAACGGTGGACATACCCACTACATCAGCACCCAAATGACGGAACATCAGGTATTCGGCAGGTGTTTCGAACGTTGGACCAGACACCCCAACATAAACCCCTTCCTTAACCGGGATGCCGTTTTTCAGGGCAATTGCTTTCGCACGGTTTCGAAGGTGCAGATCGTACGATTTACTCATGTCGGGGAAGCGTGTACCTAGTTCATTGATGTTTTTCCCGCGCAAGGGATGTTCAGGAAACATATTGATGTGATCGGAAATGATGATGACGTCGCCAACCTTGTATTCTGGGTTCAGTCCGCCCGAAGCATTTGAAACGAATAAAGTATTTATGCCCATCATTTTCATAACCCGAACAGGGAATGTCACTTCCTTCATCGAATATCCCTCGTAGAAATGAAATCGGCCTTGCATGGCCAAGACTGTTTTACCACCGAGTTTCCCCATAATCAGTTTACCTGAATGTCCTTCTACAGTCGAAACGGGGAAATCAGGAATCTCGCTGTAGGGTATTGTCAGTTCGATTTCAATTTCATTGACCAGACCCCCAAGACCAGAACCTAAGATTATTCCGGCATCAATTGGCCTTTTTACTTTTTCGTTTATGAAGGTCGCGGTTGCTTTTATTTTCTCTAACATAGGTTACTATTTTTTCGTCAAAATTCTTTCCTTCGCTATCCAGGAATTTAATCTTCAGGGGTATATAAAATAAGTTTGCTTTCATATCTTCCGACAGATCCATATCTTTCAATCGCATCGAATCCTTCTCCGTGGTAATGATTATCTTTCTTTCTGAATCAATAGAGGCAAATTTCTGTTCAATTTGCAGAATGTTTGAAGCATTAAAGTTATGGTGATCCGGGTATTTCAGATCTGTAATATCTTCGGTAAAAGTGCTGAGGTATTTGTGTAAATGTTCCGGGTTTGCTATCCCGGTAACAAGCAATACACTGACCCTATCCGAGGCCAGTTTGGGTGTTTCAATTGCCTTTTCAGGAAAAACCGGGCTTAGGGGCTGATAAACCATGGTCGTAAAAAAGAGATTCTGATAGGGGCGCAGGTTCACATCTTTCATGATGATCCGGCGGGTAATTGGAGATATCTCCTGGGGACATTTAGTGTAAATGATCACATTGGCACGGCGCATCTGCCAACTCGGTTCGCGCAGGCGGCCAACAGGCATTAACTGGTCCTGGTCGATAGGGCGGTTAAAATCGATGAGCAGGATGTTAATTCCGGCGCTGACACTGCGGTGCTGAAAGGCATCATCAAGCAGGATCACATCGGGTAAATGAGCCGCCTCCTGAACCTGAATCTTTTTAATGGCATGCACCCGTTTTTCATCCACGATTACCTGAACATCACTGAACTTTCTTTTGATCTGCAGAGGTTCATCACCAACTGCGGTAGCCAGTGAACTGACTTCAACTTCCTGGTATCCATTTGTTTTCCGCTTGTAACCACGGCTGATCGTTGTAATAATGAATTGTTTCCGAAGGAGTTCAACCAGATATTCGGTATGAGGGGTTTTTCCGGTTCCGCCAACGGTAATGTTTCCAATCGAAATAACCGGTATTTCAAATTCGGTGGATTGAAAGATTTTATAATCGTACAGAAAATTCCGTATCGATATAATTAACCCGTAAATAGCAGAAAAGGGATATAAAAGAAATTTGAACATCTTGGCTTTTGAGAATAAAATAATTCGCTACGAAAATAGGAAATTTTGAGGAGGGAAACGAATTATCACCTGATTATCGTTCGGGTTGTTCATCGTTATGATTTTGATCAACCGGATGTTCGTTGGCAGAGCCAGCCGTCAAAATATTGCACTATCAGTCTTGCTGCATCCATTACAGATGATTAGTTTTACAGCTATCGTTTGTTACAATATCTACCATAAGGCGCTTAAGCTTATGTATGATCGGAGTTCGCAGAAATGTGACTGGCAAAAAATGCTTCTTCGTGCATTTATCCTGAAAGCTTTATATGAAACCAATCAGACTTCTGAAGCTAAAGTCTTTAGTACGGAAATGCAGAAAGATTACGGATCAATGGACTGGATCAAACAATTTGTTGGAGCAAATCTGATGGATGGGAAATAAAATAGCCTTAAAAAATATTAGCTCTCACATTTGAACTTTCATCTGGAAAGTTATAGGTACGGTATATTTTACTCTTACAATTTTCCCCTTTTGACGACCAGGAGTCCATCTGGGCATCAGTTTAATTATTCTTACTGCTTCGGCATCCAGCGACAAACTTACACCTTTGACGCACTTGATATTGATCACATTACCTTTTTCATCAATATCGAAATTGACAAAAACTTTTCCCTGTATCCCGTTTTGTAATGCTTCGACAGGATATCTGACGTTGGAAGCTATAAAGTTTCTTAATGCTTTTTCCCCACCAGGGAATTCAGGCATTTCTTCAACAATTTGATAAGCAGAATTATCAAGCGTATCACCACTTTCTATAATAGGAGCAACTTCTGTTTCTAATTTCGTTTGCCAGCCTTCTTTGGTTAGAATGAGGTTCAGATTGAGCTTACTGGTAACAGGAACATGCTCATCAGTAGCCGGGCTAAATACAGGGAAATCTGCAAATACAAAATTAATAATTTGAGCATCAGAAGGGTTTTCTATTGATATAATCTCGAAATGGCTGAGGCTACCGGTTTTGTTTATGGTTAATTTCAGACTGACATTTCTAAACACATCATTGCCAAGTACCTTTACAAGGTCAAAGTTCGCCGATTTGAGTTTGAGGTATTCATTAAAGGCCTGATCACCGCCGACATAATAGGCTTGTTTATCTGGATTTTCATAGATCAAATCCTGAACTACAGCCTCTCCTGAGACGAGTGTTCCATAACGGTAAACACCTTTTCGGATTGGCATTCCCGATTCGTCGTACAATTGAAATTCACCGTTTTTCAAATTGTTAGTGTAGCTTCCTGAAAAACTCAACTGACCGCTTAGATGCCACATTCGGTATTCTCCATTCAATGTTTTCTCATCACCTGAATAGGACATATGCATCTTCCCGTTCGGATAAAAGAAGGTTTGCTTCTGCAATTTTTCTTCTTTATACAGTAGTTCACTGGCTATAGTTTCATCTTCCCGATAGTCCGCTTGAATGCCATCAACAAGTAATTCACCCTTATGAATATGCTCATCCAGATGATCCAGGTTAAATTTCTTTCCTTTAAAAAGCAATTGTGTCCTGGTTTTGAGAAAGCCATTTTTCCTGAACTCTGAAATCACAAGATGGTCAGGAATGATTGAGTCGTAACCAACAACCATTTCCCCTTCTGTTCTTCCATAAATAGGTACTTTGGTCTTACCTGTGATTTTAAAGCTGTGCTCTCCCTTCTTGTCCTGTGAATGAGTAGTTTGAATTTGAAAAACAAACGAGAATAGAAGAATCAACAAGAAGGTGGAGGTTTTCATTAGTTTCGGATTTCAAATTGAATTATCGCTTAAAGAACAATTCAATTTGCGTTACAGTAGGCTAATATACGCTATTTTTCATATAAGTACAACGTATATCGTACTTTTAAGGGAATCCTGCATTTATTTTATCACTACTCTAATGCGAAATTTATTGGTACCGTATAACTCACTCTAACAGTCTTACCACTTTGACGACCAGGGATCCATTTTGGCATTTCTTTAACTATCCGTAAAGCTTCAGCATCCAACAATGGATCAACAAATCTCGTTACTTTTACATGAGTTATGGAACCATTCTTTTCTACAATAAAACTTACAAAGACCTTTCCCTGAATACCTTTTTCCGCTGCTTCCATTGGATATCGGACTTTGCCTGATAAATAACCTCTTAGAGCATTTTCTCCACCGTTGTATTCAGGCATTTGTTCTACAAAGGAATAGGGAGTGTCTTCATCAGAATCTTCCTTTTGTATAAGCGAATCAGCTATTGCTTTTAGTCTCGATTGCAGACCATCCTTTGTCAGGATAAGATTCATATAAAGTTTACTCGCTACTGGAACATCTTCAACTGTTGCCGGATTGAATCCATGAAAATCACCAAAAACAGCCTTAAGTATTTCAACATTTGTAGCATTTGCTGTACTAGCATTAATATCTTTAGGATTACTATTTGTCAGATTATCAATTTTTAGAATGCCACCTTGTTTGTCAATAGTCATATCCAGATGAATTGTTCGAACAAAATCCTGACTCAACTCTTTCACACATTTAAGTTCTGATGTTTTCCCTTTGAGATAATCGTTAAATGCATTATCTCCATCTCTGTATTTTGCCAATTTATCAGGTAATTCAAAGATTATATCCTGAATAACCACCTCTCCTGAAATAAGTTTTCCACCCGAGTAAACACCTTTTTTTAAAAGAGTCCCAGATTCGTCAAATTTTTGAAATTCACCATTCTTCAAATTGTATCTGTAGTTTCCGGAAAAACTCAATTGACCGTTTGGATACCACATCTTGTATTCTCCATTCAATATCCTCTCACTGCCTGAAAGAACCATTTGCATTTTCCCGTTTGGATAAAAAAAAGTTTGCCGTTGCAAATTCCCCTCTTTATAAAACAGTTCACTGGTAACTGACTTATCTTCATCATACTCTTTCTTCATTCCATCAACTAGTAATTCACCTTTTCTTACATATTCATCAAGATTATACAGATTGAATTTTTCTCCTTTAAAAAGCAATTGCGTGTTGGTTTTGAGAATGCCTTTTTTTTTGAATACTGAAATAACAACATGGTCAATTCTGACTGAGTCGTAATCAACCACCATTTCGCTTGCAGTACCTGTATTTACCGGGATTCGTTTACTACCGGCAATTTTGAAGGTATGTGTTATTTCAGTTTTTTGCGAATAGGCTTGCTGAACTTGGAATCCAGAGATAATTAAAACGAGTAAAAGGAAGGTATTAATTTTCATTGTTTCCTAAATATGAAAGAAAGGTATTTCCGGAAAATTCAACTCTGGTTAATACCTTATCACAAAGCAAGACATTTTATATTCAATAAATGATGATTTGAATCTTGAATTCTCATTTTCATTGTCCCAGTTCCTGACGGATCATATCTTCAATCCGCTGGGTCAGCAGTGTAATGTCCATGCCTTTGGGATCAATGGGGTCGAATGCAGTCAATTTCAGGTGCACTCCCACCGTCATAGGGAAATAGCCGTGTTTCATCAGTTCATAATTCCCATCAATCGCAAAGGGAACAATGAGCGCTGAAGGTGAAGTCTTAATGAGCGAGGCAATTCCGGCAGGCATAAAGGAATTTAGTTTTCCATCCTTTGTCCGGGTTCCTTCAGGAAAAATACAGGCAGCATAATTGTTTGCTTCAATGTGTTTTCCCAGCATCAGGATGTCTTTAACCGACTGCCTGGGATTTTTACGGTCAATCAACACCGAACCACCGTGGCGAAGATTATAGGAAATACTTGGTATCCATTTTCCCAACTCGACTTTAGAAATAAACTTCGGATGATTCTTACGAAACCCTACAATTACTGCAGGAATATCAAGTGTCGACTGATGATTGGCCACGATAATCAGCGGACGTCCCTGAGGTATCTTCTCCAGTCCCCGAAACGTGATCTTTGTTCCCAATACCCAAAGGCTGTATAACAAGCCATAATTCATCACATCAACGACCCTTTTACGCACCTGATAGCCCCATATCCATTCGGTTAACATCTGAATAGGATGAAAAATGCCTAACAGAAGTCCGAAGAAAAGTAAATAGATAGGAGTCAGAATAAAGGACAGTATTTTTTTCATAGAGCATGTTTCGATTTAATCGTAAGCAAAATAATCAAAATAAATCAATTCTCAAACTTTCCCAAAGTTTATAATACTTGGATAAACTTTGGGAAAGTTCTCTTCTTAAAGTGGACCTTTTACACTAAAAATGTTTTATAACAAGGGAAACTATAGAACTGGTTTAAACGATTAAGCAGATATTTGTAAAATAATCTCTTGAACGATTTAATCCTTAAACCACATATCATGAAACAAATTGTTATCCTGTTAATGCTTGTTTTTAGTTTCAGTGTTCTGTTTTCTCAGAATTCCTCTACTGAAATGTTATCACTATCACAGATCAAAAAGAATGTAAAGACCAAACGGGTCAGCAGCTATGACAAAACCGGCGGAAACGGCGACTGCTGGGGTGGAATTACCTCTGGTCAAAAAAAAACCATTATGGACGTAAAAGGTGCAGGGATCATCGACCATATCTGGATTACTATTGCACCTGAAGCCCGGAAATTAAACCGAAACGACATTATCCTGCGGATGTACTGGGATGGGAATACCTTTCCTTCTGTCGAATCTCCTATTGGCCCATTCTTTGGAAACGGATGGAACGAAACCTACGATTTCGTGAGTGTGCCACTATCGGTTACCCCAGGCTGGGGAAAATCGTACGTCAGCTACTTTGCCATGCCTTTTGCCAAGGGCGCCAGAATTGAGATCGAAAACCAGTCCAGCGAAACCATTCAGTCGTTCTATTTCAACATCGATTATACCGAAATGCCTGAACTGCCTGAAAACTCAGGACGTTTCCATGCATGGTTCAATCATCAGATCACAGATGCCCTTCCCGGAGGAGAAAACGAATGGGGATTATTAGGCGAAACCGGAAAAAATCCAAATGGTAAAGGCAATTATTTATTTGCCGATATCCAGGGAAAAGGCCAGTTTGTAGGGGTGAATTACTATGTCAATTGCCCTTCAACCATGTGGTATGGCGAAGGTGACGAAATGGTTTTTATTGATGGCGATACCATCCCAACGCTAAACGGTACAGGTACCGAAGATTTTTTCAACACTTCCTGGTGTCCGAAGGAGTTGTTTTCGCATCCCTATTTCGGATATCCCCGCGTCAATGGAGAAACCGGATGGCTTGGACGAACCCATATTTACCGCTTCTTTATTGCTGACCCGGTTTATTTCGACCGCTCCTGCAAATTCACCATCGAACATGGCCATAACAACAATCTGACACTGGATCTTGCCTCTGTAGCCTATTGGTACCAGGACAAAGCGACAAAGTTGCCTGCGCCTTTAACCAAAGAACAACGCAGATACAAAGGAGTCATCGGAGCATCTGAAATTCATAAGTGGAGAGATGCATGGAGAAGAGACAATGGTTCGAACAGCGAACTTTGGGGTGATGAAAAGAAGGAAGGTAAATAATTAAAGGACTCGATCCAGGACAAAGACTTATCAAAAGTGAGTTTTTGTCTTGGATTATTTTATCAGATCGGCGAATATTCTAATAAAATTGAGAAGTTCGTAAGAAGATAATTTACCCAAATTAGCAATCATTTCTTCTTGTTTTAAGGTAACAATCCGGTCAACCTTTATGACAGATTGAACCCGCAGGTTGTTTGTTTTACTAGGATTAACCAAGATTTCATTTTTATTCAGTGAATCAGGAACAACTGAACTAATCGCTGATATTACCAGATCTTTATACCTATCTGCAGTTTCTGTAATAACAACAGCTGGTCGAACTTTTGTGGTTTTAAAATCTGCAAAAGGAAATGGTATTAATATAACGTCTCCTGTTTTCATAATAATTACTGTTTTGGGTTCAGAAAATCCTGATAGATATCTTCCCTGATGTCATTCCAAAACTCTAACCCGGATGTTTGTGAGGTAAAATCCCTGAGTTCCAAATCTATTGGATCAATTTCCTCCAGAAATGTCACAATTACCTTATATTTTCTATGATCTGTCAAATTATCCAATAACTGAACAGATTGGCCATCATAAATACCTTTTACTGCTAACATGACTTTTTTTTATCAAAGATAGCAATTTTATAGAGTTTTAAAGTCGTTTATAACAGTGAACTACAGTTGGGAAATTTCTTTTAACATTTCAGGATTTTTTATTCATACCAATCATTCGGTGTGTTTTATTCCCACAAATATTTTATCCTTAAGCTTCGAATGAGTTTATGCGAAAGTCTGACGATACGGTTCAGAAATAAACTCCCTGACTACGGACTCCAATTTTCTCTCCATTCAGATGTTTTTCAGGAAAGCAATGAACCTGCTTTCGACCTGCACGGAATATATCCGGGAAGGGATTGCGCTGTATTCGGGCCTTATAATTTAATTTGCAATTGATTTCTATCTGTATTGAAACGTGGAATTAAACACAGATAAAACACAGATAGAAGACAGATGATAAGAAGAGATCCTTGCCCAATCCCTGCCCAATCCCAATCCGAATGCAGTTTGGCATGCGACATTATTTCTCTGGTCGGTCATCTTTGGGGATGGCCTTTCTGCAAACAAACATATTGAAGGGACATATGAGCCGGATTACTTTATAAGCAAATAATTTCCCGTTATTCAAAGAGTGATTTACAGGAGCTTCCGACTTTCTCACAAGTTTTTTGTTTCTTTGCCCCATAGCACACGGGAACTCAAACATTATTTTAAATTCACATGACTAATAACGATATACTCAAAAAGCTGCGTGTAGCGCTCAAACTTCGTGACGAAGACATCATTGAAATATTATTGCTAGTCGATTTTAAGGTCACTAAAAGTGAGGTAAATGCTTTATTCCGGACGGAAGACCACCCAAACTACAAGGAATGCGGCGATCAGTTGCTCCGTAATTTTCTGAACGGTCTGATCATTTATAAGCGTGGACTTGCGGTTGAGAAAAAGAAGACAGTTCCCGATAAAGGAACAGCGGAAAAAGAAAAGCCAAAGATTATTGTCAAAAAATCTTTAAAACTAAAAGGCAAAGACGATAGATAAGTCTTATAATTACTTCAAACAATTTTCCTTCTTACTTTATACTTTTCCCTTGACTTTCAGGCATCTTAGGCCTCCCTGCTTCAATCCATGCGGTATAGATTAATTCGGCCAGCGTTTTTGACGATTCCCGGAGTAGCTTAATCGTAAACAAACTGGTCTTGCCCCAAAGGCTTTCGTAATAGCTGTCCTTGTATTGTCTACCCGCTTGTTCGTAGGCCTGCTGATCAGCCTGAAGTAATAATCCGATATATGAATTATTGACGTATAAGTAGTTGAAAATAAATGGCTGAACCTTGTTAACCTTATGGATTTTGGAGATCTTGAACTGAACTTTATCAATATAACGGTCGATCATGGTTTCTTCATATCGCCTGTGAATTCCGTTTTGTGAAGTCAACTGTCCATTGTAATTGGCTGTGATGTGAAGTGGCATAAAGCCATCGCCTACATAGTGGCCCAGATTGGCTGCGGTTAAGGCTGCATGGTCCCAATTCCCGGTTTTGAAATCATGCACCAGTGCATGATAAGTTGAATCGGTTGTCCAGGGCAAGGTTCCGTTTTTAATGACTTTCGCTTTTCCGTATTTGGTGCAGGCTGCATTAAAATCTTCAACAATCTTGTGCTTTTTAGTAAAGTCATCGTAAATGTCAATGTCAATGAAATGTTTGACGAATTCGTTCTTGTCGGTTCTCTTCAGTTGGTCAGGGTCCGAAGCATGATCAGCCAGAATGGGCGCCCAGACTTTCAGCTGCTGAAGCTCTTTCGGGAAAAATTCGACACAAGAACTATTGATTTTACGGTGTGCTTTTTCGCCCCAGCTGGATAAGCTGATAAGCACTACAAATAGAATGGAGTATCGGGTCAGGTTAGTTTTCATTAGATAAAATTTGAAGGGGATAAATGTAGAATAATATTCAGGACAGAGAGCATAAAAACAAATTGATTTCCCCCATTTACATCCTTTTTAGCGTAAATGAAGAAAATCAATTTAAATAAAGGAACTTCAATAATCTATTTTGTAATCCCCGGCCAGTCGTCTGTCCTGAAAGGATTGGCAGGAAGTCCTTCCTTATTGTATAAATTTAGATCGTCTGGATTATCGGCCCAACCATAGCGAACGGCTATCGGTGACTGAACTTCATCTGAATGCATCACAACTGTATTGTCGCTCATCACTATAGCTTTGGCCCAATGGAATTTCTTGTCGGCTCCGGCTATTGCAAATCCGTTGATGTAACCATATTTGTTGTTTACTTTTAACCCTGTACCAGTATTGCTGAATTTTACAACTGCAGTTTTGCCTTCAACTTTCATGCTTTCATAGGTGGGGCCTGTATAAACGATGTCTTTCCCATAGATTATTTTCAATGCGTTCAAGGCCAGGCGTTTTCCAACATCCTGTTTATTGGTTGGATGGATGTTGGTTCCGTCGCCAATATCAATCGCTGAAGCCATACCGGTGTTAGGTAATTTCAGGGTCATGGTCTGTGCTTCGCGTAATTCAGCCCAGCTGCTCTCGCCCGGTTGATCGACAGAAGGCATAAAGTTAGCCAGCTGCACCCAGATAAACGGGAAATCGCCCAACTGCCATTTAGCTCGCCAATCGGTAATCAGGCTTGGGAATATCCTGCGGTATTGTTTTGCCCTTGTGGCATTGTTTTCACCCTGGTACCAGATTGCCCCCTTGATGCCGTAAGGCACAATGGGGTTGATCATTCCGTTGAACAATAAGGTAGGAAATTCATTTGGTCCAACAGATATATTGGAGGTGACCTCAGTAAATTTAATTTTCCAGTCGCCTGCCAGGCTCATCTTTGTTGGTCCGGCAAGTGCATACATATCCTCTGCCTTGCTATAGATTCCACCGCCGCCGCCGGTATCAGTCACTCTGATTGCAATCACATTCTTACCTTCCTTTAACGCTGATGCGGGAACTTTATACTTCCGGTCGATATCGTAACCTATGGTTTTCCCTACTTCTACACCATTTACCCAGCAAATATCGTTATCATCGATCTTTGCAAGCGACAATTGAAGATCGGCAGAGTCTTGCTCTTTGGTCAGTACAAACGTTTTTCGGTACCAGCCGATTCCATCGATACCAACATAGCCTTGTTCTTCCCAAAGTTGAGGTGCTTTAATAGATTTCCAGGATGAATCGTCGAATCCGTTCTGTGTAAATCCCAACTGTACTCCATTGTCCCTGGTGGGAAATTCACCCAACAGGGTCTTCACTTTCTCCTTGATTGAAGCTCCATAATTGGCTAGGTCAGCCGTTTTGAGATCAGTCAGTCTTCCTGCTAAATCAGGATCATTCTTGATCGTCTCCCCACTGATCCAGGTCTCGGCATCCGTTCCACCCCATGAGGTGTGAATCAGACCGATGGCAACATTCAGATCCTGATTGATTTTTCTACCGAAGAAATATCCAACAGCCGAAAATGCAGGTACTGTTTTTGGAGTGCAAACCGACCATTCTCCATTATCAAGATCCAAAACTGGATCTTTTGACACTTTCTTGGAAACAGTAAAAAAGCGGATGTTCGGATAGTTGGCATTGGCAATTTCATCCAGAGCATTTTTAGTGCCGCTAACAGGGAATTCCATGTTTGACTGCCCTGAGCAGATCCAGACTTCTCCGATCATCACGTTGGTCATTTCAATGGTGTTTTTTCCTTTAAGGGTCAGGGTGTAAGGTCCACCGTACTCCATCACCGGTAGTTTAGCCATCCATTTCCCGTCTTTACCGGGTTTGGCTTTTACAGTTTTGCCGTTCAGGGTAATACTCACCGATTCGTTTTTGTCGGCCCAGCCCCAGATAGTGTTTTCAATACCTTTCTGAAGAACCATGTTTGAACTGAAGATTCTTGCAGGTTTTACAATCGCGTAAGTGGTTTCGATTTGCCCGATTAGCAGTGAAAACAGTATAATCAGGACTGTAGGTTTAAAAGATTTCATCGTTTAGTGAATTTGAAATAGTTGAATACAAATTTGCAGTTAATTTATGAACCTGAAAAGAGAAATCGTTAATTCATTCAATATGATTTACGATCCTGTAAAGAGTTTGGTTTTAAGACTAAATGAATCGATCAAATCCTTACGACACGATAATTCAGTCTGCAAGAGCGATCTTTGGGATATGCTCTCTCTTTTGACTTTACGTATGTAAACCCTTAATCGACATTTATTTCATAAATGTAAATACGAAATCACTACAATCCCAGATATCGGTGAATCTTGCGTTCAGATGGTGCGTTTTGCTCAGTAACGCTATTATTTTTTCCGGGACTTTAGTCCTGGAATGATAGTAAAACCGATCATGGTGGTTACTTCGCTACCCGTTTGAATCCCAATGTCCAGGCTTCCGAAACCAATAAACCAGCTTATTCCAAACAGTAATGATTCATTTATAGTTTGAGTGGTCACTTTCTGGACATCTGTATAGGAAGACATGGAAATTCCTCCTCCAATATTGGGGCTGATGTTATATTCCTTTATCGGGAAATAGACCTTGCTCATCACACCAACATTGGTCCGACCGGTAACATTCTGAGAATCTTTCGTACCCATAAAATTGATTGAGTAAGTTGCAGCCAGGTCCCACCTGTTCAAGAGCAGAAAAAAGCCTAAACGGGTGTTTAAGGCAAGGTTTATGTTCTGATTCGAATCCATCATTCCCAATCCTCCCAGGTAAAAAAAACAGGGATGCCTTGATAATTTCTCCGGCTCAGATGTTTCTGTGCTTGTTGGTTGTGACTCGTTCAAATTCCAATCTTTAATAAGGTTCGTTTTCCCATTTTCGCTGTTTCTTCCCCATAGCTCATTTTGGGTTCCTCCGTGGACCAGTACCAAAGAACCCTGCCATTGGTAGGTAATATACTCCATGATTTCATTTTTCTTCTCCACGGGAAGCATGAAATAGTCATCAAGCGCCGATAAACTTAATTGGCCGTTTTCGGTAAGTTCTGCCTTGTTAAAATACAACTTGTATTCGGTCAATACTTTTCCCATGAATGTTTCCATTTTAGTTGAAACCTGAGCATGGATATACTGGTTTCCCAGCAGTAAAGCAAATAACAGGATGTATAACTGTCTCATTTGTTTCATTTTCTTTTTCCAAAATATAAACTTTTCCCTATCGACACATTGATGACCGTAGGAGTTTGTTTTTTAAATCCCATATTACCATCCATAAACAAATCATAACTTGATGTTCTTTTTTCGTTCATAAAACTTATTCCAACCGACACTTTATAGTACATGGTAGATGTGCCATTCATGAAGCTTGCCATAAGTCCGGTTCCATATACAAATGATTTTTCCCTGCTGTAGAAGGTAAATCCTAAATTGGAAGATGAAATGCCCGAGGAGTTGGTCAATCCATAATCAACAGAGGCATTGCTCTTCCCGGATACAAAATATCCATATCTGAAATTGAAATTAGTATAGGATGAGGTGATCATCCCTCCTACATAAGCCATCATTTGCGAACCTTTTTCTGCTCTGACAATGGTTTGCTGTAATGGCAGAGCCGCAGCAGCAGGTAATGTATTCATCTTTTGTTTAATGGTGACTGCACGTTGTTTTAAAATTTGTTTAATCTCTTTGTGTTCTGCATCATCAGGAACCATGGAAATTCCCTTATCAAGGGTCTGAACCGATTTTTCAAGAGCCCCAACTTTTTCAAGGGTAATACTAAATCCAACATAGGGCAAGAACTCCTGAGGGTATTGATCCGTTATTTTCTGAAACAAGGCAAGAGCCTGGAAATATGAATTTTGTGATGCCAGCTCATTGGCGCGGTTAAAGGCAGCGATCAGTTCCTCTGGAATTATTATATCTGAATCCTTATTTTTATGACTGTATTTATTCAATAACTGGGTCGATTTTGTTTCAATCCATGCCGGGCTTTTTAAGGATACTGATTCCTTCCCTAACGCATTGGCAAGCTCACTATACCCCATTAACGCAAATACCTGAGATGCAAAATAATTCGCGTCAGTTGAGGACTTGTCGATCAGCCAAAGACGGTCCAGCTCTATCAGGGCAGCATCATAAATGCCACCCAGAGCCAGGGCATAGGCATATTCAGAAATCAAGACAGGATCATCTGAGTCTTTTGCAACTAAAGCATAGGTGATGACGGCGTCATTGATTTGCCCGGAAAGGATATATCCTCTGGACTTGTCAATGGAAATGTTCTTCTGGACTTGTCCAAAACAACCTAAATAGGTTAAGATAAACACCATTACACAGATGATGTTTTTGTTTACTCCAAATGAATATTTCAGCCTGACTGCCAGTTGATTCACCATTATCTGATGTATTAATCCATTTCTTTGATCGAATATTGAAGTCCGTTTTTTGTATCTGGTATTCTAAAAACCCGTTAGATTATCCTGGTATAAATAGGTAATGTTGTTGATGATATCTGCATATCTTTCTTTTACAGAACCTTGTACGTCCTTGCAAATTACATCAAGATATTTCGAGAGTTCCTTACTGTCTTTTCCCATCTCCTGGGCCAGGCCCTTTCTTTCTTTTTCCAGTTCAGAACATTGCTTTTTTAGGGATGAAATCTCCTTCTTATTTTTTTTAGGGTTTAACTGATAATTTGTCAACTCTTTTTTCAATGGTTCCAAATGCTTGATGAGTTCTGCATCTTTCTTGTTGATTGCAATTACATCTTCATTCCACGTCACAATGATGTCCTTTATGACAATGTTTTCATTCTGGCAGAAGAATAACATTTCGGTCACCGGTGAAATGTAGTTGATTAGTTCAGTGTCAATTTTTTGTTTTGTAATGGTGATTGGCTTTGCAATTTCAGACGAAGGATCAGGATTAGTTGATCGTACGATATCGCCAACATTGGAGAATTTAGTACCGATTGAACGATCCAATTCATTGCTCATTTCCTTCAATTTCTTAGTGATGTTCATTCCGTCATTTAGCATCCCTTCTTTAGCCAGTTTATATTTCACCCGGTAATCCGTTAACTGGTTATTTAATATGACAATTTCATTGTCGAACCCTTTGGTATTGGCATTCTTTTTATTCATAAGCCTGACATCAACCTCTTTGATATTCGCCTTAAGTTGCCTGACACTTTCAATGGAATTCCTGATTTGCTGATTCCATCCCTGGATGATACCGGACAAAGAAGTGAATTCAGTGTCGAAAAACGAGATCAGGTCTGTTACAGGGATAATGTAACTCATCGCATTTACAGTAATAGTTGATTCTTTATCTGATAGTTTAACAGGTTCAGTGGTTTTTAATTCACTCTTTGGTTTCTCAATCGGGATTGGAGTTTGAACTGCGGATTGTTTGATTTTTGGGTTGCTTGTTGAATCTTTCACCTGAATCACGACTGGTTGAATCAAGGTTTGTTTTGCTGGCACAGCGGGTTTTTCGGGTTCAACAGGAATGATCTTAGACTTACTTTCCATTGCAACAGATGAAGTTTGCCTTTCATTTGCAACGTTCATCGCCTGTATGACGTAGGACGAAACATTTTCCTTTTTCAGATAGTTGACAGAATCAGCGCTTAGTTCAAATCTCACTTCTGAACTATTTATTTCACCGATGATCAGATCGTCCGAAAGTTTTGCTTTAACCATTTTCAGTATGGTTGAATTGGTGAGTTTTTCAGAAGGCTGTGCACAGATCTGATTTACCGCAATAAATGATAGGAAGAGAACTAAGACAAATTTTTTCATACGCTATTAATTTAATTTTCAATCAACTTCGCAAACCCTCTTCAGCTTTTATCTTGCATTGTTTAATGATTCGTTTTATTTGATTCCTTACTGATTTTGCTATTCATGGCATTTTTCATGGCCATTATTATTGCTGAGGACACATTCTGGCTCGATAAATAAATCATTGAATCGATGCTCAGGTTAAAATTTACCGTTGACCGATTGATCATGTTAATGATTATGCCATCGGAAAGCTTTTGCTTCACCATATCGATGATCGTGGTGTTAATAAGCGCGTCAGGGATTTGTTTGTCATTTGCAGCGGTCTTCAGTTCCTGAATTGTTGATGCGATCTTATCCTCCAAACCTACAATTCTAATTACATATTTCTTATCAGGATTAAAAACGATAAGTCCATCGTCTAAAAACCGGATAATTCCACCGAATTTATCAGTAACTAATGCAGCACTTGAATCTTTAATTGCGTAGATCATACGGTCAGTTGAAAAGTAGATCCTATTGCTTGAAGTATCGATTGCCGTAGATTTTATTATTTCATTCTTTGGCAAAGCAACAAACACTTTCAATTCTTTACTTTTCGGATCAAACCGAAATACTGTATTTTCAGTAGCAAAAAGAAGTGAATTGTTGTATTCAACTATAGAATTAAAAGTTGTAGGGATTTCAAATAACTTGGAATATCTACCTCCGTGTGAAATAAGGTAAAGGGATTGTTTTGTTTTCTCTTTATTATGATCATAAACATACATTACATATTTTCCTGCACTTATTCCCATTTCTTCATTAGGTAAATGATAAATTTTCGATAAGCTACCAAGCTTATCCATGCCACAAAGTTCATTATTTTGTATAGCCATTAGAAGATTGTCGGAAGTAAAAGCAAACGAACGAATAAGACCAGTGTTTTTTACCCCAATAGGTTTAAGACCACCCCACCCCAACACATAAAATTGATTGGTTGTTGAAAGTAAAATAAGCCGACTTGATGTTATTTCAAGAGAGGAAATGAATTTTTCATTCATTTGAATCTCTTTCAGCATTTTACTGTTCAGTAATACTTCAAAACGTAAAGAATCGTTTTTAACAGAACAATATACAGATAGCACACTAAATGTTAAAAATAAACTTGCAAATACTTTCCTGAAAGCATTTATTCTACTTAATATCTTTATTGTCCTGACCATTTTTTCTGAATTTCATCTAGTGTTTGCCACTCAGAACCAGTTTCGAATCCAAGTCCAAAGGCTTTTTCAACATTACCTGATATCACCCCGTTTATTTTTGATTCTACCGCACTAAGCTTTGCAATGCCTTTCGATACACCGTTTGCAATTTTCTCTTGCGATACTATTCCCTCAACAAATTTGCTGTTTTCAGCTAATTTTCCTGCAGAAATTCCCAGTCCTGTTGATAACAAATCAGTCCCTATGGCAGGCAAAGCATTAACTAGAATTTCCTTTTGAGTAAGACATTGTTCTTCAATAACACAGTTACTTAAAGCTTTAACCTCTTCAACGCCAAGGCTTATAACCGCTGTGGCTGCTAATGTCACTGCTATACCTGCAGCACCTTCAATGGCTATAGGAGCCGCCAACCCTACCAATCCAAATTTTATTAAATCAAGTCCATATCTACTAATCATTCCATCAGTATCGTATAATTGAGAAGAAGGAAGATCAGAAATATTGAGGTTATTTGTAAGAATATAGCCTTGCTTTTGCAACCACTCATTTTCCTTCGCAGTATTATCATTTGTCCTGAGCAATCCGACAATTCCCTGCTTATCGCTCAAATCAACTACACTTGCATCCTGATTGGGTGCAGTTTTAGCTAAAACAGTTGGATTAAATTTTGAAGACAAACTGGTGTATAGCGCATCAAAGTATTTATCCCCGGTAAGTGGTGTCTTTGGGATAGTAAAATTCTTACCAAGAATGCTCGTAATTCCATAAGTGGCCAGAAGTTGTTTGTACTCTAAAGCCCAGTCCTCGAAAGCCGAGCTCTGATGAGACGTGAATATTGCTTTACCCTCCAATATACCGTTAATTGAAACATCTCCGGGATTCACCTGTCCGGGAATACTGACCGAACCTGGTGTACTCCCCTGACCGGGAGTACTGATATCTGATCCCATGCAAGGGGTACAAGTTATAATTGTTGTGCAACTGCCGTCACCGAAAGTTGACCAATCAGAGCCACTGTTGCTAAGATCAGATTGCCGTGCAGCTTCACATGCACTCTTTGTCATATAGGACATACCGCCATTGGGTGGGGAAGGATAAGGAATACACTTTCCAGTCTGTTTTACAGTTGTAGTATAAGTCCATTGTGCATTACTGGTAAAGGCGCTCAGTAAAATTAACAGGACAATGAATAATTTACTCTTCACCAATAGATGAGATATTGGCTTTTTCATTAGGTTGCAATTGAATTCATGAATGTCAAATTAGAAAATATCTAAATTTCAAACACTTTTATGTATTCAATCAAAGATAGTTTTGGTCTTTTCTACAAACTAAAATTATGACATAACGACCTATTGATCAATCTGTCGATCTTTGATTTGTTAATTTTTGTTATAAAGATAGAAAAACACATCTTTAAAATGCAACTAATTAGGAAATTAATTTTAGAATATGTTTTATAACAAGAGGTAGTATAAAGTAAGGCAAATTATCCTTGATCTTACGATTGAATATCCGGTCTGTGGCGGTGGTTTCATACATTCAGATTCCGGACTTTCAAGGTGGATTGTAGCAGGTCGATTTAAACTTTTTCACTCCAATAAAGAAATATACTTTTAGAGAAAAGTATTAATACCTATTTTTGATCATCATTTATAAAATTCAATGTATGACAAATAAGAACAAAGGTAAGATGGTGCAGATGTTAAGCCCGGAGAACTATATCCGTAAAAAGGCACGCTCCTTGCCCCTTTACGAATGTAGGATCAATGAAGCGTGGGAAGATACCCATTTGGCGCAACTATCGGTTGCCCGAAGCCATATCAACGGCAATATCACGGTGTGCTTTTATTTGGTCGACCTGATGTGCCTTGGAGTTAAAGATACCGATTACATGTTCAACGCTCCCATTCATGCGTATAGGGAACATATCGAGAAGATCAACGATGGTTTGCCCTCAATTGATATTGCTTATGAACTGGCTCACAACATTGTATATGCCGGAGTTGAGTTTGCTGACGATTATGGGTTTAAGCCCCACAAAGATTTTACATCAGTCACCCGGTTTATGCTCGAAGAAGATACGGATGACATCGAACTGATCGAGATTGAATGTGGTATAAACGGAGAGCCAACATACGTGCGTGGTCCTTTTGACGATGAAGTTAAAGTGAAAAAGATAATTTCCCAGTTGGAAAAGACCGCTGGCCCCGGGAATTATTCGATCATTGACGAAGACGATGATTTTGAGGATGATGAATTTGATTTTGAGGATGATGAATTTGAGGGAATGGCTGCTGATGAAAAAAAAGAATTATTCCTCAACCTAAGTTCCCGGCTCGAAAGTCTGAATGAAGATGAACATAAACGACTTGTCCTGATCTCCAACTCGATTATCGACGACCTTGTTGATGATGACTTACACGATAAAATCTTTGATGAATATTACGAAGATTTGAATATCGCCACAGAAGAAAATGAAATCCCTGATGAATTGTTAGGCTTCAGACCTGATGATAAGGCAATTTCTGCCAAAGTGAAAAACCGTTTCGTCGATATCTACCATCTGGCAATTGAGAATCCCAAACAAGCAGCCAAAGAACTGAAGATATTCGAAAAAGAAACAAATGGACTGCCGTGTGTTTGTTTCCTTGAACTGATTATACTTCAGTCAAGTGAATCGCCAAAATATCCTAAGATACTTAAAGAATATGCACTGAAGTATCCTGATTATCCATTGATCAGGATTTTATGGGCAACAGAACAAGTAACCACCAGTCGCAACTTACAGGCGATTCAGGAATACCCGTTTAAATTGAAAACATTCTTTCCCAACAGGGAAACTATTCATTCAATCGAAAAATACCATTTCCTGACATTGCATACCTTTGCTACTGCCATAGAAAATGATATAAACAGAATTGAAGCATTCAACTCAGTTCTTGGCGATCTTGACCTCCTGGAAGTGGATGAAGAGGTATTGCGGACAATTATCTTAATGATTAAAGTCGATTATTTATTAGCTTATTTAACTCACTAAGCAAGGTAAGAAATACCCCTTGCAGCATTTCGAAACCTTTACAGGGGAAAAACATTTATAAAATTCCAGACTTATACGTGTCCTGTCTATATTCCCTCCTACCCGATCAATTAGGTCGGAGGGTATATAAGATGCTTTGTATTTAGGGTCTGCTGAAAAACCGGATCGATCCAAATACCGGTTAAAATTGAAACGGTATAAAAACTTGGAATTTCAATCCAGGACCGAAACAAAGGATTATAGGTTAAATGCTTTGAATTAGCTTTCTGA
>DIZL01000016.1:0-8181 GCA_002429385.1 Prolixibacteraceae bacterium UBA6029
TGCTAAAGTAGCAAATTCACTCCCTGTCATATTCACATTGTGCCCAAAAAAAGTGGGTGGAGACTCGCAATGACGTACAATTTCGCTTTTCGGAGTAGACTCAAAGTTGCTACCCTAAAGGGATTATTAGATGAATCAAAAGAACTGGAAATCTACCGGAAGGAAGAATCGAACCTTTACAAGCGGGTAAGAGCCTTATTCTTTTTATATGCCATCCATCGTTTCTATGTTCCGTTACATTCGGAAATAGGGACTGAAGGAATAATTCCTTACGAGGCTTTTGAGCATTTGCTTAACCGCCGGTTTGAAGAAGCAATTGATTTATTCCTGAAAGTCCAGAAAAAAAACGGGGCCAATGAAGGAATATCAAGCGGCCTTGCTGACGCCTACCATCAGCTTGCTTTTCAGACCCTTGCCGATCAGGTACGTACAAGTGTACGCTCAACCGCCGGGAACAAATGGATGTTCCGTATTGGTCACCCCTCTGACCAACCCTTAAAAATCCACCCTTCCTTACTTAAAAAAGACACCCGGACAGGACTGTATCCCTGCCTGCACGAAACAACTCCCGTAAGGATGGACTTAAGCCATAGCGGTTGGAGCGATATTTTCTTTTTAGGAATGGATTATCCCGAAGGTGCAAAAGTCCTGAATATTTCGGTTGATTTATGTATCCTGAATAAATCTTCAGAAACCAAACCCTCCCCACCAATCGAAACATGGTTCCGGATTATTGATGAGCCAATCTTAAGACTAACCAGTATTGACCTGGCAACTTCCTCTTCAATTAACAGTTTATCAGAAGTTTTCGATTTTGCCAAAGACTACCTTGGTTTGCTAAAAGCTGCTGTTATTGCGTCAGGTATTGTACCGCCCGGAATGGAAGGTGCAGGATTATCACTTAGTCCTTTGCTCGAAAACATGCTTGGGAAAGGCAAAGGGTTTGAATTGGTGAGTCGGGTGAATAACATACCCAAAGGATCGCGTTTGGCTGTTTCTACAAACTTACTGGCATCCCTGATTTCGTTGTGTATGCGGGCAACGGGGCAAACTGAAAAACTCACCGGAATTCTGAATGAAGAAGAACGTCGTTTGGTCGCTTCAAAAGCTATTTTAGGCGAATGGATTGGCGGTTCAGGTGGTGGTTGGCAGGATTCGGGAGGAGTCTGGCCGGGAATGAAACTAATTAAAGGAGTCGAAGCCAAAGAAGGGGATCCTGAATTTGGAATCAGTAAAGGATGTTTATTGCCATACCATACTATTCTTGATTTAGAAACAGTAAATGCCCGGGCAAGACAAAAACTTCAGGAAAGTCTGGTTATGGTACATGGAGGTATGGCTCAGGATGTGGGTCCGGTTCTGGAAATGGTTACCGAAAAATACCTGCTTCGTTCAGAAAAGGAATGGAATGGCCGTCAGAATGCCATTGCCTATTTCGAAGAAGTTGTTCAGAAATTAAAAGAAGGAGACATCAAAGGGATAGGTTCTTTTACACAGAAGAACTTCGAAGGGCCAATCCAGGAAATTATTCCATGGGCTACAAATCTATATACTGAAACCCTGATCAGCCAAATTGAAACTGAATTTCAGGATCAGTTCTGGGGATTCTGGATGATGGGAGGAATGTCGGGTGGAGGAATGGGATTCATATTTGATCCTTCCGTAAAGCAAAAAGCGCAGGATCGCTTGCAGCAATTGATGTCAGAAACAAAAAAGAAATATGAACATGCCATTCCTTTTGCCATGGAACCAGTCGTTTATGATTTTTGCATCAATGAAAATGGAACCTTTGCAACTTTAAATGAAGCCAAAACAGCTTTGATGCCCGAAGCCTACTATACACTGCTTTTACCGCAGATACTGAAAAAAGACATACATACCTTAACCGATTGCCAACGAAATGAATTGTCCATTTTGGGACATGCCTGGAAATCGGATGAAAAGTATACCGGATTTGTAACCAACCTGTTTGATCGTATGATTCCTCAGGATCAGGAAATCAGCAATCAGCAAAAACCACTGAATATTCTCCTGACTGAACTCGGTTTTAACGAAGAACAACACGAACAGATTAAAAAAGATTTAAAAACAGGGCGTATAGGAATATCAAAGAACAGACTACCTATAAATTCCACCATTGTTGATGTTCAAAAATCTGAAATTGCCCATCATTCCATTTTAAACGATCAAAGCCTGATTGACTTGGGCCTGAAAGCTCTTCAAAACGGAGAATTGGCTATTGTTTCATTAGCCGGAGGTATTGGAAGCCGATGGACAAAAGGCGCCGGGGTAGTTAAATCATTAAACCCCTTTGCAAAATTTGATGGAAAACACAGAAACTTTCTGGAAACACATTTGGCGAAAACCAGAAAGACAGATTCACAAGGTCCAACCAAACTACAGCATGTAATTACAACAAGTTACCTCACTCATCCTGCAATATCATTGTTCCTGCAAGAAGGTGAACTGAATAATGAGAATATTTATCTTTCACAGGGCAAAGTAATTGGATTGCGCCTGCTCCCAACTGAACGTGACCTTCGGTTTCTATGGGAAGAGATGCCACAACAATTGCTCGACGAACAATCGCAGAAAGTTCAGCAAAGTTTACATGCTGCATTAATCAACTGGGCAAAAACAGCCGGAGAAGCAGAAGATTACCGGGACAACCTGCCTTCACAGTGTATTCATCCGGTAGGTCATTGGTACGAAATACCAAACTTGTTTTTGAATGGAACTCTAAAACAATTAATAGAGGATAACTCAAATCTAAAATATCTGTTGCTTCATAACATTGATACCTTAGGTGCAAATGCCAATCCTGCATTACTTGGATATCATATTCAACAACAGAAAGCAATGACTGTAGAGGTCATTACCCGCAAACTGGATGACCGTGGGGGCGGCCTGGCAAAAATAAACGGGCAGATTCGTTTGATTGAAGGACTGGCACTTCCTGATGAGAAGATAGAATTCAATCTGAGCTATTACAACACCAATACATTTTGGATTGACATCGACAAACTGCTTTTTGCCTTTGGATTAATCCGTAATGATTTAAATAATCCCGAAAAAGTCAAACAAGCTGTATATAAGATGTCTTCCCGTATGCCTACCTATGTGACGATTAAGGATGTAAAAAAACGATGGGGCAAAGGTCAGGAAGATATCTACCCTGTAACTCAATTTGAAAAATTATGGGGCGACATGACTGCTATTCCAGAACTGAGCTGCTCATACATTAATGTTCCACGGATGAGAGGCCAGCAACTCAAAGAAGTTTCACAACTGGATGGATGGTTACGGGATGGCTCAAAAGATTACATCGATTCAATTTGTGAATGGGAATAAAACCATCATTACATTTTATGTTTTGATTTATTTACCAAACTAACCGGCAAGAAATTTTCAGTAAGTGCTGTCCGCATTAAAAAGTTCTGCCTGCCCCGTAGAGAGGAACGAGCGTATCGGGGTGCAACCACCCAGTTTGATGCCATAGCAGCATATAGTTCAGGGTTTAAAGCACCGTTTACACTAGCAGAAGGACTTCATCGCACTTTGCATTACGAGTTTATTGATAAGGAAAAGGATGGGATTGTTTTTGAATCGGAATAAAAGATTAAAATCAGGAAAAAGAATCAGAATTTACCCTAATTTTATAAGATGGAATTTGAATTTTCAAAGCATGCTTTAGATCAAATGGAGCGCAGATACATCTCAAAAGAATTGATAATATCGATTGTCCATCAACCTGATTCTGTTGTCGATCAGGATAAAACGACCCGGATTTACTCAAAGCTTGTTGATACGGATTCGAAAATTTATCTTTACAGGGTATTTGTAAACTATTTGAAAAATCCAGCGATTATAATAACAGCTTATAAAACCTCAAAAATCGAGAAATATGGTTATAAGGTATGATAAAGATATTGATGTCATCTACATCAAATTAACTGATGGAATAGTCGCCGAAAGTGATGAAGATAAACCCGGGATAATTTTAGACTTTGATGATTTCGGCAATATTGTCGGAATTGAAGTTTTAAATGCTTCAGAAAAAATAAACCAACCCAATGGAATTATTTATGAAGTAGCTTGAATATAAAATTACCGGCAGTTCGTTTATCCTATTGGTTGGGTTATGCAGGAGGTTTAAGTTTTGATTTGCTTGCTAAAATAACCGGAAAGAAATTTTCAGTAAGTGCAGTACGGGTAAAGAAATTCTGTGCTACTACCCAATTTGATGTCCCGAGCCTTCGGGACTGCCCACACTTCAGGTTTTAAAGCTCCGTTTACATTATCCGAAGGACTTCACCGCACCTTGCATTATGAGTTTATTGATTTGGAAAAAGATGAGGTTATATTTGAATCGGAATAAACGGTGGAACACAGCCTGCCCCGAGTATCGGGGGATGGGACGCCCGCCTATGTTGGGCAGGGATGAACACAGATAAAATAATTGAATTAACCACTATGAAAAAACGGCAACAGATCGACAACATTGCTTATATTTGGTTCTATGAAAGTTTATACCGACACATCAGTAATTGGCGGTTGCTTTGACAAAGAATTCAAAGAGTGGAGCAACGCTCTGTTTCAAGAATTCGTAAACGGGTCAAAACAAATTATGCTTTCCGATTTGACACTCCAGGAACTTGAACTGGCAAGATAAGAGGTTAGAGATAAAGTTAACGAAATTCCCGATCCGCACAGATTTGTGATTGTTATCAATGACGAAGCAATTCAGCTTGCAGAAACCTACATCAGCGAAGGAGCATTGACCAATAAAAGCTACAACGATGCCTTACACATTGCACTTGCAACATTGAATAATTCAGATGTTTTGGCAAGTTGGAATTTTAAACACATTGTAAATCTTGACCGTATCCGGCTTTACAACTCAATCAACTTACGACTTGGTTACCGGATTATTGAAATTAGAACACCAAGAGAAATTTTAAAATTAAAAGATGATGAAAACGAATAAACAGTTTGACGCAGTTAAAATGATGAGGGACATCCGTGAAAAATTAAGTGAAAAATATTGGGAACACCCCGACATTTTAAAACAAGAGATGGAGGCAATACGAAAAAAGTATAACCTCCAAGTTACTCCATCAAAAGTAAATTAAAAATTTTCATTGATTTGTTTACCTTATTGATTAGGAGATATGGGCGGTCTAAGTTTTGATTTGCTTGCTAAAATAACCGGAAAGAAATTTTCGGTAAGTGCTTTACGGGTTAAGAAGTTCTGCGCTATCACCCAGTTTGATGCAACTACTGCATACAATTCAGGATTTAAAGCACCGTTTACTCTCGCAGAAGGGCTTCACAGGACGTTACACTATGAGTTTATTGATAAGGAGAAGGATGGAGTTATTTTTGAATCAGAATAAAAGATGAACACTGATAACGATGGAACACGGATGACACGGATGGGACGGATGAACACTGATAAGAAAATAAAAGAAGATCTGTGAATATCCGTTTAATCAGTGTCATCATTGTTCACAAGTTTTGGAAAGGCAGAATGTGCGGAAGTTGAGTAAACGTTTCAAATTAGCGGAAACGTAGGAAAGGGAGGGAAGGGAGAAAATGGATTACTCTGTGGGTGTTTCAAATTCATTACAACATAATGCCAATTCAGTATTTCTGGCTTTTTGGCTTTTTGGCGTAAACTTCCTTCTGTATTTTTATATTTGTAATCACCACCGACATTTGACAGGCATGTTCTAATTTCAATTTATTTGTTTAATGAATATGGATTCAAATTAATGAACTGAGGAAGTTGAGGAAAATGGTATTTTATTAGTATTTTTGAATAAAATTCATTCGATATGAAACCGCTGGTAATGATTATTTTATTATCCTGCTCCCTGTATAGCAATTCTATATTTGCACAGGAACAACAGGTGGTGGTGCCCTATACCCTGGCCGACCGTGACCGGGCCATCAGGACAGAAGTCAAGATGGATACAAAATTCGAAGCCGTTAATGCAAGGATTGACTATCTTTTTTGGCTTCAGGGAGTTATTTTGGCTTTTATTTTGTTTATTCTTGGCTACACTATATGGGATCGCAGGACAGCTTTGCAGCCGGCTTTAGATAAAGCCACCGATGCTGATGCGAAAAGCACAAACCTGATTCGGGCTCTTCGTGAATATTCAAAAAAACATGCTGATTTGGCCGAAATCCTGAGAATACACGGGATACTTTAATTGGTTGGGTTATATGGGTGGTTTAGGGTGTGTAATAAATTGTACTGTATATTCGTAATTGTTATTAGATTGATATTCAGTAGTAATAATGATACAACTGAATGGGTTGAATGCTATTACACACCCTGAAGTTTTGATTTGCTTGCTAAACTGACTGGCAAAAAGTTTTCTGTAAGCGCTGTTCGCGTTAAAAAGTTCTGCCTGCCCCGTAGCGAAGCGTATCGGGGTGCTACAACGCAATTTGATGCCACCGCAGCGCACAATTCAGGATTTAAAGCACCGTTTACCCTTTCAGAAGGACTTCACCGAACACTGCATTATGAAGTTTATGGATAAGGAAAAGGATGAGGTTGTTTTTGGATCGGAATAAAAGATGAACACAACCTGCCCCGAATATCGGGGGATGACACGGATGGGACGGATGAACACAGATTTTTAAATTCGTGTAATTCGTTTTAATTCGTGCAATTTGTATTCCTAAAAAAAATCAGTGTAAAACTGTTTAATTCTACTTTAACAGATTCAGTTTGGAGAACAATTTAATGCTTTTTGTTGAATCTGTTAAAGCAGGACTAAATCGTAAATCATTTGCCTTTACACCAGGTTTCATAAAGACTAATGACATTAGAACACAAATAATGAATTTTTCTGTGTATAATCCCCGCCTGCGTCGGGCAGGTGTGTCCCCCTGTTATCGGCATTCAAATAATTAATTTGAAATTTATTATCTTTGAAAAAATATTTTAGCTATGAAAAAGATGGATTATACTGCAATAATCGAGAAAAGTGATGATGGCTATTATGTAGGCCAACTTCAGGAAATACCCGAAGTAATTGCTCAGGGTAAAACGATTGACGAACTGAATCAAAATCTTTTAGATGCTTTACAACTGGTCATTGACTATCAACGTGAACATACTCTTAGCCTATACAAAGGGCATCAGATAATTCGGCACAAACTCAATTTTGCCTGATGAAACGCAATGCTTTTATAAAGCATCTAAAAATAAATGGGTGTGTTTTAGCCCGCGAAGGCGCAAATCACAGTTTGTATATAAATCCGATTAACGGGAAAAAATCTACAGTAGGACGACATCCCGAATTATCGAACCAAATGTGTAAAATTATTTGCAAACAACTCGAAATACCTTCAATTTGATTTCATTTTTAACCGTGGCTATGTTCTACTAATTCCCCTCCTGCGTCAGGCTGGGATTAATGATTACGGGAAAAAGAGAGAAAATGAGAAAATGCAGAACTTGCGGAACGTACAAAATCGAACACAGCCTGCCCCGATAAATCGGGAGAATTTTTAATTCGTGCAACTCGTCCCGAGAACTCGGGATTCGTGCAATTTGTTTTCATGTAAAACCCTGCCCGATGTAGCCGGGCGTTTAATTCTACTTCAACAGATCCAGTTTAGGCCCGCCTGCCTATGATAGACATGTGTGGCGGGCAGGGAACAATTTAAAGCTTTTTGTTGAATCTGTTAAAGTAGTACTAAATCGTAAATCATTTGCATTTATTTATTGTGATCGATGTAAAAATTCTCATCCTGAACGACTGACAAACCAAGAACAGGAAAGAATTTGTTTACCTCATTCACATTGCGATCCTGAAGTAACTTATCTTTTGCCGGTGCATATTCAATCCGTACATACTGTGGTAAAATTTCTTTTAGCATAGCAGTAATGGAATTCCAGTTTTGAAACGGGGAAAGACTAAATCTTGATTTTCCAGAGCGAAAACCAAAATTACCGAACTTGGTTGATAAAGACCTTTTGATTGAAAAAAGAGCATTTTGATTTTCAAGGGCAAACTTTTTTAATTCTTGAGTCTACTCCGAAAAGCGACATAGCACGTCATTGCGAGTCTCCACCCAATTTTTTTGGGCACAATGTGAATATGACAGCCCCGAGTACTCTGGGGGGCAATCCCGAAGGGATTGCCGGGAAAGGTATAT
>DIZL01000016.1:8380-14879 GCA_002429385.1 Prolixibacteraceae bacterium UBA6029
GGTATATCTGTAAATGGTAAATTTTTAAATGGTAAATGGTATATCTGTAAATGGTAAATCATCGTAAAATCACTTTCATTATTTTGCGTAAACTGCGTAAGTTGCGTAAGCTGCGTAAGTTGCCTGATTTGATGTAGAAGTGAACTATTAAATAAAGCATTACCAATTCAATATTAAAAAGTCATTTTACCTATGTTTTTAATACTGAAATGCATAACTTTATACTTATAAAGTACTCAAACAGTACTCAAACTATGGTATTAACCCAGCTTAATTAAATCGTTATGGCAAAGATCAAGCGCAACATCGGGGAACTCGTTTCAGGCAAAATTGGTAAGGTTGTTTTCGTTCAAATGAGGGGTAAAAGTTATGTGAGATCAGCTCCGGACCGAACAAAAAACAACTGGTCAGAAGCCCAGATCCTTTACCGGAAAAGAATAAGCGCTATAGCCGCATTGTGGCGAACACTTAATTGCCAAAACATGAATGAGATCTGGAATCTTGCCACTAAAGACATGAACAGTTATGCCTGGTTCGTTAAAAAAATATGAACGCGCTTCATATTGACGGCACACTGATCAGTCCTTCTTTGATCCAGGTCATTGTCGGTTCATTGTCGGTTCCTCTTTTGATCCCGATATGCATCGGGACAGACCAAAACGATCCCATTCCCAATGAAGTAAAAATAGAATGGACAAATGATCCTCACATTGCAAAACAGCGTCTTTCAGATTCTTTAATGTATATGACCTACCATGATGAAAAATTTTCGGAAATGATGGATACTGGTTACAAAAGAAATCAGGAATCTGGTATTGTTCCCAAACCACAAGCTGATACTCAGACTAACTTATGCTATCTGTATTTTTTCTTCAGAAATGATAATGATACCTTGTTTACTCCAAGTGTTAATGTCACTGTAAATCCGGGTTGATCCCGATAGCTATCGGGACTATCGGGATCGGGATGACTGGCCGTAAAAGCTTGAAATTGAAAGTGTCTGAAAAAATGAATAATCAGGAAAGATAAACAACAAGAAAAACAAGCAAGAGCCGTATTAATTGTCCTTTAACAGATTAAAAGGAACGCTGATAACACAGCTTGCCCCAGCCTGTCCCGAATTTCGGGAATCCTGGGGGGATGGTACGGATTGAAAACTGATTTAAAAATTCGTGCAATTCGTTTTAATTCCCCGACAGGCCGGGGCAGGCAAGGCAATTTGTACTCATGTAAATTCGTTTAATCAGTGTTATCTGTGTTCTAATAGATTTCGAGCAAATCCCATTGGTAGATGTAGTTATCCATTTAGCAGGAAAAGCACATGATACTATAAAGAGGGGGCGACTGGGCGTTGAGGAGAAAAAAGACGGAGGGGCGACTGTGCGAAGATGTGTTTATAAAAACATTTTCAATACCAGGTGGTTTCGTACAATTTACGATTGCCAAAATATTTTATAACTTTACATGATTCACATCAACATCATCAGATTATGGATATTCAGGCATTAAAATTAGATTTAGTACAAAAGATTCTAAGTTCTACGAACCCGGCACTACTTTTTCGTATAAATAATATTCTAAAGAAAGAAGTAGAAAAAGATTGGTGGGATCAATTGCCGCATGAAATTCAAGAATCTATTTTTGAAGGAATACACGATATTGAAACAGGAAAAATATTTACACATGAACAAGTAATTCAGGAAGCCAAACAAAAATATGGATTCTGACATGAATATTATTTGGTCGGCTAAAGCAAAGATTACTTTTTTAAATGTTCTTGATTATCTGAATGAAAATTGGACAAAAAAGGAGATCATTCAATTTAATCATAGAACTCAAATCACGATAAATGCTATTCGAAAGAATCCCGGTATATTTCCTGCTTCAATAAAAAACAAAGAAATTCGAAAAGCCCTTGTCGATAAAAACAACTCATTCTATTACAAAATAGACCATTACCAACAAGAAATCCACCTCCTGACTTTTTTTGATTGCCGACAAGATCCTAAAAAGTTAATTGATAACAACAAGTGATTAGTGCCCGAATATCTACAGAAACAGGGATGATCATGATTACCGCAATTTTTTCAGAACCCATCGAATGAATATCCTTATTACTGGCATCCACGGTTTTGTGGGAAGCAACTTAGGTTCCAGACTAAAGAAACAGCACACTATTTACGGGTTAGATGCTTAGAACACAGATAACACGGATGTGACGGATGAACACAACTTGTCCCGATAAATCGGGAGATTAATAGTTTTTATCCGTGAAGATCAGTTTAATCAGTGTCATCTGTGTTCAAAAAATACGGTCTGCAAAAGTGTTATTGATGAATTTGTTGTCTTCGTAAAAAATAAAGCAAAATGAATGCGATAAATTTCATTATGCACTCTTTATACGTTTAGAATAGCACCATGGAACACAGCCTGCCCCGAATATCGGGGGATAACACTGATAATTAATATGAAAGTTTTGTATTTGTAAAAAAGCTAATATACAATGACAACAATTGTAATCAGACCAAAGAATAAGTCAGAAAAAGAGTTTCTCAGCCGTCTATTAAAGAAGATGAACATTGATTCTCAGTTTATTGAAGAGTCGGTGCCAAATTTTGAAACAAAAAAAGCAATAGAAGATGTTGAGCATAGAAAGGGGACAAAAGTGAAAGATTCACAAGAGCTCTTTTCTAAATTAGGTATTTAACAAAGTCTCACATTGTTTTCAATGCATCTGGAATAAAACTCCTTCATGATGGTTCAGCTTGTTTTTACCAACAAATTCAAGAAAGACATTAAACTTCTTCAAAAAAGAGGTTATAATATGACATTGATAAAGGAAGTAATTTTATTGCTTGAAGAAACAGGTTTCCTTCCTTCAAATTATTTTCCGCATAAATTATCAGGAAACTATTCGGGTTATTTAGAAGGCACATTAAGCCAGACTGGTTGATTATTTGGAAGTTTAAAATTGATGAAAACGAAATCTGGCTCACCAGAACAGGTACTCACTCCGATTTATTTTCTTAAATACCTACTTTCCAATCTCATAAATATCATCAGGGGCGAAGGAGCGAGGGGGCGATTGCACAATGAGGAGAAAAAAAGCGAAGGGGCGACAGGGAGAGGGGGCGACATGAATAAATCAGTTTAGATATGTCGGGCAAAAGTGTTATTGATGAATTTGTTATCTTCGTAAAAAAAATAAAACAAAATGCAAGCGATAAAACAAATGTTCTCATCAATATTCAATAGAATTATTAATCGATGAATCCATTTAGCTACGGAACTGTTGTAAGGGGTGATTTTTTTTACGATCGTAAAGAAGAAGGCGAGCGTATTGTGACGACCTTGTCGGGCGGGAATAACATGGTCCTTCTTGCGCCTCGCCGGTACGGAAAGACATCGCTGGTCTTTCAGGTGATCGAACAATTGGAAGCCAAGGGCTATACCTGTATCTATTTTGATTTTCTACCTGTATATTCGCTCGAAACATTTGTCAGTTTGTATATTGGCGCCATAGAAAAAAAGCAGCATAATCTCGGGCGACTTGTTCAAGTCATTACCAAAGTAATAAATAGTATCCGACCGAAATTAACATTCGATTCAAGTGGCAAACCTGAATTCGGGATTGAGTTCACTGAGAGTTCGGTTTCTATCCAGACCCTTTCGGAAGTACTTGATTTGCCTGAAAAGTTAGCTCAGAAGGGAAAAAAATTAATTGTAATATTCGATGAATTTCAGGAAATTACAAAATTGAATAAGGTGGGGTTTGAAAGCCTTTTACGAAGTAAAATACAACAACAACAACAAGTAAATTATTTGTTCCTGGGTAGCCGTACCCATTTGTTGAGCGACATGTTTAACAACAAAAACCGGGCATTTTATAATTCGGCCTCACACATGCAACTGGGTACACTTCCTCACGAAGACACGATCGCCTATTTACAGGCAAAATTCAGGAGTTCAGGAATACAGATAGGACTTCATGAGGCACTCTACCTAATTGGCCAGACGGGCGATATTCCCTATTATATACAGTTATTGGCTGCCGAAATCTGGCAATATATGATCACTTCGCAAACTCAGGTTACCACAAAAATTGTTGATGCCTGCGCGAAACAAATTGTTGAACTGAAACAAGATTACTATTACGAGTTATTCGATCGGCAATCAGTCATGCAAAAACAATTACTGATTGCTTTGATTCACAGTGGAGAAAACATCTTCTCGTCAGCTTATTCCAAACGGTTTCGACTATCTGCCGCCTCTACCACGCAAAAATCGATCCTGGTGCTCATGGATTATGGAATTATCGACAAAACTGACAATACATATTTTATCAGCGATCCCTTTTTCAAACGTTTTTTACAAAATTACGCCTCATAGCGTAACGCTTCAAGGCATAATATAGATAAAGTCAGGGACAAACGGAAGTATATAAAGTTTTTATTTCTTTATGGATTCAAAAAAATCAGAAAAAGGGATTCGTGTATTGAGTTTGTAGTTTTGAGTCCACCATGAAAGATCAAATATTATAAATGCCTAATTTTTTATAGAGTACGTAAATAGTAGAATATACGAATTACAGTGAAGAACGAATTTCACTGCCTGCCCCGACCTCTCGGGGAATTAACACGAATTTCACGAATTAGTGTTTCGTTAGACTTGACAGATAAGCAGTATTTGTGGAATTTAGTGTTTTGGCGTTTGGGTGGCAAGACATACTGTATCGTCCTGATTTTTGTTTACAGTTTTTGTTATTAATACGTTTTAAGCGACATAGTCCATTTTGTAATGGGTAATGTTGTATCGTCCTGAATTGTGAAGACTGAGGAAGTTGAGGAAGTTGAGGAAACGTTTTAAATTAGCGTATAGCGGAAATGTAGGAAATGAATTACTCTGCGGGTATCTCAAATTCATTACGCCATAAAAACATAAAGTTAATTCGGTATTTATGGCTTTTTGGCGTAAACTATCCTTCTGTTTTTTAATATAGGTCATCCCCGCCCGCGTCGGGCAGGAGTAAAATCAGTCCCGAGTACTCGGGATCTGTGTTCCCTTTTTTAGATTATATCGGTGTTCTTTTTTATCTCTATACGTTTTCGTTGTTAACGAAAGAAAGTTAACTTTACGAACGAAAACCATGATCGTATGCTTTCAAAATTAATTATAGAACAGGTTATTGACTCCCAAAAAGAGCGTTTAATTTTCATGGATACAGGTTTACCGCGAATACTTGCGGAATATCCTGGCCTGACTTCACACACCCTCATAGTATCGGGAATTCGTCGTTGTGGAAAGAGTACTTTGCTGCAACAAATTAACAAAACCTTTAGCGCCCATTCAATTTACCTGAATTTTGAAGACCCCCGGCTTGCTGGTTTTGATTTGAGTGATTTCAACCGGCTGCACGAAATTGGTGTAAAAGAAGAGACTGTTGCCTATTTTTTCGATGAGATACAGAACATTGAAAACTGGGAGAGTTTTGTGCGCTTCAGACTTGATGAGGGCTACCGTATTTTTATAACCGGATCGAATGCTTCGATGTTGAGCAAAGAACTGGGTACAAAACTCACCGGCAGGCATATCACTAAAGAACTTTTCCCCTTTTCGTACCGTGAATATATAACCTTTACAGGCCAGGAAAGTAGTGAACATTCATCGGTCAGGTACATGAAAAGCGGTGGGTTTCCCGAATACCTGAAAACAGGATTGCCCGAAGTGCTGATGCACGCATTCAATGATATAGTAGTTCGTGACATTGCCATCCGCTATAATTTAAAAAACATTTCGGTATTACAGCAATTAGCAGTATGGCTGGTTTCGAATACCGGAAAACCCATCACGGGAAATAGCTTGAGAAAAACATTTCAGATCGGTTCTTCCTCCAGTATGATGGATTATTTATCCTACTTTGTGGATGCATACCTCTTTTCCTTTATTCCCAAATTCAGTTACTCGCATAAAGTTCAGTTGGTGAATCCAAAAAAAATCTATTGTATTGATAATGGATTAATTGAGATTAACTCGGTTTCATTCAACGAGGATAATGGCAGGCTGCTTGAAAATATGGTTTTCATGCAACTACGCCGGCAGAGCGCTGAAATTTACTATTTTTCGGATCAAAAGGAATGTGATTTTGTGGTTTTTCAAAACGGAAAATTACAAGGTCTTTACCAGGTATGCTGGCAATTAGACCAAAACAATATGGACCGGGAACTCTCGGGTCTGTTGGAAGCGATGAATTATTTCGGCATAAGCACCGGGAGCATCATCACTGTAAACCAATCGGACACCTTTAATGTCGATACAAAAACGATCATGGCTCAACCCTTTTATGAATGGGCTAAATGAAAAGGGTTGCTTTCGATTCTTATAGTACACTCCTGCCCGACGCAGGCGGGGATGACATGGATTGGACGGATGACCACAACTTGTCCCGATAAATCGGGAGATAAAAAAAATCTGTGAATATCAGTCTAATCAGTGTCATCAG
>DIZL01000016.1:15089-15787 GCA_002429385.1 Prolixibacteraceae bacterium UBA6029
GATTTGCAGGTGCATATTCGTTTTATGAGAATATAGAAAGACTTGTATCCAACCTTGAATTTGAGTACTTTATGTATCCTGAATGCAGGTTTCTTTTCACAAAAAGCAAAATATACCGAAATATAATATTGGAATCTTATCTGATCATCTATCGCATTACTCCTGCCAGGATAGAAGTTCTCCGGGTATTCCATTCGAGTATTTGTACTACCTCCCGAATTCGATCGGTACGAAAAATTAAAATTTAGCTTCCACAATTGCCAATAATTCAGGTTTTAAAGTGTCGATACCCTCCCAGAAGGCCTTTGGTTCCCGAGCCGCGTCGTAGGACATTACGAGTTTATAGATAAGGAAAAGGATGAAGTTGTATGTGAATCGGAATAATGTCATCAAGTCAGAGTTTCACTCTAAGTGAAGCCCTGACTAAGGCATCAATGCTCTGCCCTGTATGGATTTTGTTTGCAAAACATGTTTCAAAGATTTCCCAATTGATTTTCAGGAAAAGATAGAACACTGAGAAATGATTGATTAACACATTTGCGAAAAATAATACCTTTGTAAAAAGTAAAAATATGACAACGATTCAAATTAACGAGAAAACGAAAATTGGAAAAAATGTTTTGGAGATGCTTAAAGCGTTAGCCGAAATAGAAAATAACAATTCGATTAAGATTCTTGGATATTCCGGTAATACTGAC
>DIZL01000029.1 GCA_002429385.1 Prolixibacteraceae bacterium UBA6029
GTATTACCGGAATATCCACCAATTCACAAACATGATATTTCGTCAGTTGGCTTTACATTTAAAGGAAGTTTTGACGTCAATAAATTCGGTGTCTGGATGCAGAACTACCTGTATTTTAATCAGGATACCATTTTCAGGGCGAAAGGAATCATGAGTTTTGGGCAGACTGAAGATCAGTTCATCTTTCATGCCGTGCGAAGTTCCTTCATGTTCGAAGTCGGGAAACCCTGGGGTGATGAAGAACGGTTCAGCAAGCTGGTTTTTATCGGAAAAAACATTTCAGGAAAGGAATTGGAAGCCAATTTACTGCAATTGATTGTGAAAGAAGACAAAGCCTGATGCCTTTCATAGATATACATCGTGCGTTCCAGAGGTTGACTCGCAGTCACCCGTTCAGTTTAGTTAATTATCATTATTATCACTTTTCAGCATACTGTTTTTAATCTGCTTGGCATTTAAGCTTGTTACAACTTCTTTCCCGGTGGTCTTTTCCAATTGCACACGTGCAGCTTTTGCTACATTGCCACCTTTTCGGGCGACTTCCTTGTTCTCTGTAAATGTTTTAGGTTTTTTATCTTTCGAGATTTCCGTTGTCGATGCTTCAGCCAGCATATTTAATACTAATTCAAGATTGGTCATGTGATCACGAAGGTTTTCTTTTTTAAGACCTTTAAATGCTTTGTAATGTTTTGTTGTCAGCCCACTCCATGCCTGAGTCAGTTCATCAGTTAAGATTGCATATTCTTGTCCTTTTTTAACTCCCCGGTTTTCCCATTCATCCGTAAGCTCTTTGCGGATCTCAATACTTTTAAGACGTTGATTGATCCATTCTTTACTGTATCCTTTACGAAGAAATGTTTCCATCAGCCGGTTTATACCAATTTCGGGATCTTCAATTTCATCAATTCGTTCTCTTCCAATTTTTGCCAACCAGACTTTAAATGGTTCAGCTTTTGGTGATGGGACACTTTGTATAAGTCTAAACAACTGTTCAGTATCAGCTACGTCGGTTAACCTCATTTTACCATCGGCTGCTTCCATTTTCAAACCGTGACAATTCGTCACGGTTTCATTTCCTTCAGCTTTTAACCTTTGCTTCAGCTTTCGCCAATATGAATTTGCATCGATACTTTCGGAAAGTACTCCAATAACATCTACGATTGAAAAAAACCACTTCTCCTGTTCTTCATCCCACAGTGTACGTATTTGCTTTTCGTTAAATAACTTAATGGCTGTATGTTTTGTCATTGATCTTGTGTTTATAATATAAATAGATAGATCATATTGCTCTCCTATTTTTGTTTCGGATTCCAATTACAATAAAGGTAGTCAATTATAGATTATGATGGAAGTGTATTCGAGAATTAAAAATTCATTACTTAAAGGATACTCCATTTCCGTTGTTTACTCCATTTCCGCTATATGCTTTCCGCTAAAAATATTTGTCCATTTGGCGTAAACGAATCAGTTGGGGTGAATATGCCAGCCTATGCTGACTTTGCAATCTGAACTTCTTAATGTCGGATATGTGATCTGTCCAAAGTAGAATTACCTTTTATAGATCAGGTTTATCTCCGAGAGTTCCTGCCCAATCTGTTGTATTCCAAGTATTATCTTCCGGGTTTGGGTATCTGATGGTTTCTTTTGTCCTTGAACATATTGTGACAAAAGGGTAGGGTTCATTCCTATCTTATCGGCAAGAAACTTGGAATTCAATACTCTGTAATATTGAAAAAATTGTTTAAAGTCAATCTCAAATTTCAATTTCTCCTGAGCTATCTGGACCTTATCTTCTTCAAAATAAAGCGTTGCAGCTTCGTATACATGATCCATCAACTCCGAAATTGTACTGCCTGTTGTAAAAATCGGATACTCTTCAGAAAAAGCGGAGAATCCCGTATCGGTTTTCTCAACAATCATTTTTATCTTTTTTCCTGTGGTCTTCATCACTCTAATCTTTTAATCCCGCATCCTTTTTGATTTTCGTCAAAAGTCCCTTACCAACCTCCTGACTACCGTGATTTGGGAAAATCAGTACTCCTGGTTTCTCATCATGCCTCACCTTTATATGAGAGCCACTTTGCGAAACAGAATACCATCCATCTCTAATCAGAATCCGGTAGATTTCATAACATTTCATCGATAATCATTTGTCGAAACAACTCTCCAAAGGTAAATAATTGTTTACTTTAAAGCAAATCCTTTTCAAGAAGATTCTTATTGATTCAACTGAGCATTTTTTAATCTCCACCTCTAAATTGCGAATAATTGCCCTCGTTCCACTGGATTTATATTCATCTTATTCGACGCGGCTGAGGCAGATTGCATCCTCAATAACTATCGGTACAGCAACAGCGGAATCCAGCCTTTTAATATATCTGGAGGTGTTAGAGGATTTAGTGCAATGGAGACTTTATGCTGGGCTCAGCGCGCCATATAAAACTATTAATTAGGCTTTGTGGTTTTTATTTGAGCTCAAACCCAGTCTTTTCAATCTCATATGCAAAAGGATTCTGTATATTAAAATCTCCTTCCCATATTGGATGTGGTTCAATCCTTAAATCTATATCTCGCCTCAAACGCATTAATTGCATTTGAACTGCAAAAAAATCATCCATTTTGCCTAACACAATGGCAATATCTATATCACTATCAGGATGCTGGCTCCCTTTGGCATAAGAACCAAACAAATATGCCTTTTTAATATCCAATTCAGCAGGAATCCTCTGAATATAAAGCTTTGCAGTATCTATAATTGTTTGATCAACCATTGTCTTAAAATTTCTATTTTATCAATCCATTCTTTTGAAAATTCAGGAGTGCAACGCTTTTGAAAACTTTGTTTGTAATCATCATATCTTGCATTTATATTAAAGGTTGTAACTTCATCCAGCCATTCATCATAGTTTGATGGCATCTCAATATCAATCTTTCTAATCAACCAAAGCAAATCATGTTTAAATACAGGGTGCTGATGTAATTTTTTAACATATAGTGCCTTTATTAACTTTTCAACAACCAAATGCCCAATAAATAAAGCCCATGAATACTCTTTAGTCTTTATTAAATTCTGCATGGTAGCGTAATTTTGTAATGAAGATTCACGCCAATGCAGAATTATTGAATCAATATTTTTTAATTCATCTTCCATATCAACTCAAAAGTACAAAATTTATCAATAGAATCCCGCGTGTGATTTTTTTACCATTGAGCCTAATATTGGAAGCTACACTCAGGGCGGAAGTTTCCCGATGAACTTCCTACGAAGTACTGCTTTTAAATTTACTAATTTCCTGCCTACGAAGCTGATACACCCGGCTTGCGGGTATTTTGCTGTTATACGGCGTTTTCATTCGCAATTCTTTTCGCAATAATATCTTATAGGATTGTGTAAAGCATACTCTTTCCCCTTTACTGATGTGCAAAATTTGTTTTTGTCAAGCTCAATAATGACCTTCAAATTATCAACGAAACCTTCTCCAAATTCTCCATCGGCAAAGCTTGCCAATTGCAAACTTGGTAAATAAAATTGTTCATTTTTCTCAATAATTACTTTGTCAAAGACTCGCTTTGTCACTGAGTTAAAGAAACCAGTATTCTGCATTTTGTTATTGGGATAAGTTGTCCCATAAAGAAGCACAAATTCTTCATAGCTGTCAGGTACAAGCTTAAGTAAAACACTATCAGGCAATACCGATTTTGCAATAAATAAGTCAGATGCTAATTTTAAATTCTTCTGATAATTAGTCTCCTGAGCATGAATCTGTGTTGTCACGAAAACAAATAAAATTAATGTTGCGATTCGTTTCATATTGTCTTTTTTAAAATGCCGTATAACACCTGTATATCCACAGAGTTGTGTATATATCGGCATTAGTTTGAATGAGTTATTTTTATTAAAACGCTGATCCTTGGAAGTATATTAGTGTAGTGTTTCATTTTCAATTAAAGTTTAGGTTCAGAAAGACTGATGTTATTTGCTATTTGATTGAATAAAGCATAAACGAGAACTATACAAACATAACATTATATATTTAAATATCCAATCTATCCAGTGATTATAAACTTAAATATCCAATTTATCCAGTGGGTTTTATATCTGATTGAACCCTTTGTTTGTAACAGGTCTATAGGTTTCGATAGTTTTACTGCTTTAGTGTCCTATCCAAAAGCTCTGCACCCAAGATAACGATGAATTTTGCCCTCATAGGATATGTTTTGCCTGGCTAGCCTTACTCCATTCCCTTCATTTCCTTTTTCCTCTTTCCTTTTTCCTTCTTTCCTGTCTTCTAAATCTCCCCCAACCCCTTCACCTGCTCGCAATACCCCCGACCACTAATCAGTTTGCTTTGGCTGCTGTCATCCATTTTGATGACAAAGCGGCTGCCGTAATGCTTGTTAATTTCTTTGATTCGTTTCACATTAACCAATAGTGATCGGTGAATACGCAGGAAACTTTCGCCCAGCTTCTCTTCCAGGCTCTTTAACGGGAAATCGCTGAGGTAGGTTTTGCCATCTTTGGTAACTATGTTCACATACTTTTCCTCAGCCAAGAAATACGAAACATCCTCAATCCGAACAAAGAGCATACGGTCGCCAAGCTTGACGGGAATACTGGTGATTTCCTTTTTAGGGGCCTGGCTGATGTAACTTTCGATGATGCGAAGCAACTCCTGCTTATCCGAATGGCGCTTTAAAGAATCGAGCTTATCGATTGACTTCTGGATGCGCTCCGCTTTCACTGGTTTCACGATATAGTCGATGCTGTTGGTCTCGAAGGCCTGGAGCGCAAACTCGTCATAGGCCGTGCAGAAGATTACTACAGGTGAATGGCTGGTCTGCTGCAATACCTCGAATCCGTTCAGTCCCGGCATCTGTATATCCAGAAACACCAGGTCAGGTTTCAGCCGGTCAATCATTTCGAGGCACTCCAGACCATTCTGTGCTTCGCCAATCAGCTCAATCTGATCAGCATGTTCGGTCAATAATTTCTTCAGACGATCACGGGCAGGCTGTTCATCATCGGCAATCAGGGTGCGGTATCGAGAAGTTTGTGAAGTCATTTCTTATTCCTTTATATACTTCATTATCAATGTTTTCAATTGAGAATTATCCATGTAATTCAGGTGTGGATTGACCACCTTGCCATCTTTTCCAACCAACACACCATGAGGGATACCCGAGATCTTAAACATACTGCTTAAAATGTTCCACTCGTCAGTTGTTACACGGTAATGTTCACCTTTTATGGTTGGAATCATGTTGTCATAGGTTGTTTTGGGAGAGGTCTGGTCGGTGATATAAACAAACGCCACATTCTCATTGGCCATTTCGTCTTTCAAAGGTTTGATCCGTTCAATTCCTGAACGGCAGGGAGCACACCAGGTTGCCCAAAAATCAACATACACCACTTTCCCCTTGTATTTTTCCATGATGGCATCAAAAATCTTGTCACCTGTTGATTTCGGAACTTCATTCACAACAGCGCCTTTTTGCTTTTTATTGGCTTCAACTCTGGCTTTTGCTTCCTTGTTTTTCAACTCAATAAAACTGGCAATAAAGGGAGTGGTGATTTCTTTCAGTGATTCCTTCAGTTTTGAATCTGCAGTAGGTGTCATTTCTGCCACAATTGACCTGCAAATATCTTGTGATTGCATGATATCTGTCACCAAACCTTTCTGAATTCCCAATACTCGCTTTAGATTTTCATTTCTGCTATTAAGCATGCGTTCTTTTAATAAATTGCTTCGGAACGTGCTATATTCAGTGTTAAACTGGCTACTCATTTTTAGCTTCTCATCCTGAAACTGGATAAGCTTCTTAAATGAAGGATTGTTTTGCAAAACTTCCTGTGCATTTATCAAGGCTTGGTCAGCTTCCGAAAGTTCAATATTATGGCCAATTAAGTATTCCTTCGTTAAAGATGCCGTTATCTCAGAAGGTTTCTTATCCTGAAAAAATGGTTTGAGTATTTCAGCGTACTTTTTATTAAAATCAGTTGATTGTTTGCCATACTTATTGAAAAATTCATTTAGTAATATTGTTAGTTCGGCTGTATGAACTTCTTTCATCCTAATCGAAACCTGCTTATCCTCAGGAGAATATTTATAGCCTGACTTCTCCATTGCCAACATATCTTCAGCCATTGAACTTACTTTTAAACCTTTGCGTATAAGTTCCATAAACATTAGCCTGTTTATAAAAGTAGAATAGTCTGGGGTCAAAACGGCCAGTGGATTATTCACCAAATCATTGGTCAAAAAGGAGTAGTATGTGCTATCAGGACTGGCCGGTTTAAAAGGTATCGTACGCTGATCCTGAGGGATATTGTTTTTTTTACGGTAAGCAGCCTCAAGGTTCCACCCATACTCCATCATGTTTGAAGCATAACGGTAATCCATTTCCAATTTCTTGATTTGAGCAGCCTTGGAGCAAAGTGAATAAGTCTGGACAGTATATGCAAACAGATCAAAATCTTTCTGCTGAAGTTCTTTTAGCCATGCTTTGTATTGTTCAGGAGTAAAATCCAGAATCTTTTCCTGCATTTGTGTATAGTCGAAACTGTTTATATTCTTTAGCTTTAATAAATCGGTGTTAATCCGTGCACAATCACCCATAAACAACATTGGGTTGGTTTTACTTCCATTATCTATCAGCTGAAAAGTAGTTTTCCCCGGTTCCATAAATATCGTTTCAACTGAGAATGGATTTTGGACAAAGATCCCCTGTGGATTGCTGTGAAGGAATTTAACCTTAAAGGTACCATCATCAGCGATTTTCAGAAGATACGAAACCTGCTCGCCGGTTAAAACGTCGTTCACATAAACCATCCCTGTTCGCCGGGGGAACCTTGGGCTGAATCCTTTAATATAACCGCAATAGGTAACCGTATCCATTTTAAAAACAGGTAAACTGAAAAAATCTTTATCTGAAGGAATAACTGTCTGGTCAGGTTGATGGGTGAATTTAACCAGTTTGGCAGAACCTTCTCCGATCAGACAGGTTCCATCATCGGTATGCCGGATATATATATCCAGTATTTTCGATCCGCTTTTCAGCCTGATTTTTCCTAAACCTTCCTTTTCAGCATACTTCAGGTATTTCCATACCTTACTTTTGTATATGGCAACCGAATCGAACAAACTGATTTCCCATTGTGCATTGTCACTCCGGAACCAGTTACCTGCAAGTTTTTCAGGCAGTACCGATTTAAACAACTCCGGCTTGATTTGAATGTTATACATAAACCACGAACCACCTTCGTTTCCTTCTCCGAAATCCATCTGGCTTACCGAAGCAGCAATCCTTGGGAAGATTAGCTTGTAATTGACTTCACCTGAAGTTGGCATAATGTATTGTTCGTTCAGCTTAATTCCTTCGGCAGAAACGACATATAGTTTTTCTTTGGCTCCCACAGGCTGTATATAGGATTCCTTCGGAATAAATATCCAATTACCGGGAGATTGATTGACGTGAAACCAAAGCACAGTGGCCGAATCACGCAATTCAATTTTCTCAATTTTCACATTGTAAGCAGTACTCATACCTATCTTTGGATTCTCCAAAATGGTTTGTGAATAACCTAAAACTGATAAGAACAGAACAAAAGCGGTTAACAAAATCTGTTTCATTGGGTGGTGTTTATAAGGTTGATTGTTGGTGCATTAATTGATTTTGAAATTTTGAAACAATATAGTAAATTAATATTGTATTACCATAATTTACACTGAAGTTTAAACTTTTTTAACCTATTCGTTAATAGGTATGTAATAATGTCGCATCAATTTTATTTTACCCCTAAATCCCCTACCCCTGACCCCTAAAGGGGAACTGGTTTCAAAGTCCCCTTTAGGGGATTTAGGGGTTTCTAAAGCCCCTTCAGAGCTTGTCCCGATAGTTATCGGGAGGTTTGGGGTAAAAAAACCTGACATTACATTGTTTCTATTACTCAGTTATCAACAGGCAGGCACAGTTCAATATACTTCTCCGCCCCGTTCTGCCAGTTAATCGTTGCTTTTGCTCCGTAGAGCAATGCAATCCGTTCCTGGGTATTCTGTATGCCAAAGCCGGTAAGCGGTCCATCGGGAAAAGCAGGACCATTATCGTACACCCGAATTTTCAGTTGACTATCTTCTTTACAGACTAAAATCCCGATCAATCCGTTTTCGGTGATCTGCGACAAGCCGTGTTTAATGGCATTCTCCACCAAAGGCTGAATGAGCAGTTGCGGAATCTGTATATCCAGCAATTCCCGGGGACAGTCGATCTCAAAACTCAAGCGCTCTCCAAAGCGTACCTTTTCGATTTCAAGGTAGGTGCGTATGGCATTCAGTTCTTCGGAAAGTGTGTTTAGCTGTTTCTGCTCGCGGTTGATGGCATACTTGAAAAAGTCGGACAGCGCCAGCGCCATTTGCTCGGTTTTACGGGCATCGGTGGTGGCCAGACTGGCAATGGAATTCAGTGCATTATATAAAAAGTGCGGGTTGATTTTGGCCCGAAGCGACTGGAGTTCGGCTTGCTTTTGAAATTCGCCCATTTGTGCCAGCTCAACATCCTTTTGATTGATAATACTTTTATAACGATCGTTTAAAAATACATAGAGACATCGGGCAAGCGAAAACAGAATAACATTTGAGATTGATAATCCGGAATAGACTGATTTTAGAGTAAATGTACTTTCCTCTTTTATAGTCATACTAAACCATAAAAAAGAGATTGACATCACAATGAAAGTGATGAGAAAAATGACAATAACCTTCGATCCGCCTAAATTGCGGTTTTTCAGGATCAGTCGTTCACTATAAAAACTCAGGTTAATTGCAATTAAGCCTTGCAGAAGAAAAAGACAGAATACCAAAATTCTAAAATTGAGTTGCAAGTCCGATAAAGAAACTAATAACAGGTAAATAAAACAAATTGCCATGAGGTATAAACCTTGTTTGTTGTATTCTTTCCAACTCCAATTGTGAGGTTTAAAAACGCCCTTTATTATCAGTCTCGTCAGGAAAATTGCAGGAATAAGTAAGGCAAGCAGAAAAAAGATAGTGTTAAGCTCGTTGTGATACATCTTTACCAGATACTGCCGATACGAGAATTGCATAATGTATTGGTTCTTATATTGTTCCTTGAAATCGTCGGAATAAAGCGTATTCAAAATAAAAGCGTCAACGGGATGGAAAGTTATGCTTTCGGGTTTGTTTTCATCAAATACACATCCTTCAATTTCTGTACTCCCGGAATTCGAAGGAGAAAAGTCAACCAGCGACCTCATCAAATTGAAGTACAAAGTTCTTTTTCTATCATCCTTAGATGTATTCGGAGAAAATCTTAAGTTAAAATCCTTCAATTGTATCGAACTTCCCATTCTCCTTGTTGAAAACTGAACAACAAAACCAGTTGCAGGCTCCAATAAGTTAAAAACAAGATTTGCTTTTCCTGAAGTCAGAAAAATTCTCCGGTTGGGGATAATCATTTTAAGTTGAACAATCAATTCGTTCATACAGGTTGAATCAACCTGACTAACCTTTCCTTTTAATTGAATAGCAATATCATTTCTATAAATGATAGGTGTTTTTATCTCACCAAGAAATTTACTGCTAATTGAATTCCAGGCCGTTTGTTGCAATTTAGGTGATAAATTCCTGGCTAATTGAATTGAGAAATCAGGCGAATAAAGCTTTTCAAGAATAAAGAGATCATAGGGAGAGAAAGTAATTGCTTTAAAATCCTTTTCTTTAAAGACGCTGCCTTTTAACTCATCAGAAGGCTGTTTCTTTTGCCCGCTAGAGAAAGTCAGCCCCTGAAATAATTGAGAATAGATGTATTGGTTTCTTTCGTACTTATTTAAATTCGCAGGAACAGGAAAATACATACCCACACTTTGAAGCTCGTGATTTCCGTTTAGGTTAATATTTACCGTATTTCGTTTCCCGTCATTGAGTCCCAGGATAAGATTGCCTGGCTTTGCCGATAACTCAATTTTCAGGTTAGGAATTGCACTTTGCAGTTGGGGAATCAACTCCGTTACAAACAAGGAATCAAGGGAAGTTATATCTCCCTTCAAATTAATGATAATGTCCTTTTTAAAAGTGTTGGGTTGATTATCTTTGGGCAGCAAATTAGTCAAAATAAACTTCCAGGCCAATTGTTGCTGTTCTTTAGTTAGTTCTTCGGCGTAAGAAATCCCAGAACAGCAAAGTACCAGCAGTAGTATAATAATTCGTTTCATGGTGTTGAATTTAAAGGTTTCAGCGAAGTAAACCTTTCGGGAATGAATTTAAGAGATTATTCGGACAAGCTGCACAATTGGTGGGATAAACTGCATCAAACCACAACAAATGTCCCGAATAATGCTTTTCATCTATCCCTGAACGCTTATTCCCAGGCTATCCCGAAGGGAATGGTTCTATTCTCTTTCATACCTCTTTCATACCACTGTCATACCTCTTTCGGTACAAATTCGAAACAAATTCGAAACAAATACATAACAAATTCGATACAAATACGTAGCCGTTCGAATTTGTTTCGAATTTGTTATGTATTTGTTTCGAATTTGTTTCGAATTTGTACTGAAAGAGGTATGAAAGAGGTATGAAAGAAGTATGAAAGTGGTACGACAGAGATAATACGATGAACCCTGCATTTCCTTAGCGATTCATCAGGGGAACAGTAGGGGAAAGCAGAAAAATGGAACCTGGATAGGGATTCATCAATGGATTCATGGATGAATTGAAACGAAGACCTCCCGACCTGGAATCCTTCTGTATAGATTGTAAACAGGGTTGGCGGCTTTCCTGAAGAAATATCCTCCTGTTTAGTATTAAACCCCTTTCGGGTTGTTTTTATCAACGTTTCCTTTGCCCCCGGCGATGCCGGGGGTCATGAACAGTAAACTCCTTCAGAGTTTAAAAAGCCAGAATTAAATAATGAATGCAGCATCTAACCCGAATGGGTTAAATATTAGTGACCCCCAATAAAATTGGGGGCAAACAAACAACCAAGACAACTCAACCCGGAAATGGGTTGAATACATAATGACTTTTTCCTTTCTCCCTTTTCCTTTTTCCCTTTATCTACAGCTTCACCATGCGCTTCATTTCGCTGAAGCCTTCACTTTCGAGACGGTAGAAGTACACTCCTTTGGCAACTGGTCTGCCTGAATCATCTTTGCCATCCCAATAGAGGGTATGAACGCTGGATATCTGATCGTCGCCTGACAGGTTGCGAATGATGCGGCTATTCATATCGAGCACCGAAATGTGATATTTTCCGGGAGTAGTCAGTTTAAATTCGATGTACGTTCCTTCACTGAATGGATTCGGATAATTCTGAAGCAATTCTGTAGTTGGCTTATCCAAAGGTAAATCACCGATGGCATCAGGAATATAAGCTGTATTTCGCAGTCCGGGAGTGCCGTTCTTCTCCGATAATACCCAGTTATACCCGTTGTTATTGTCTTTCATCGGGCTAAGGAGTTCGAGCGACCAGAGCTCATTTAATGAGTAGGTTTGCCAGGGCACATCATTCCCATAGTTTACCTCATCAATAAGCTGTCCGTCAGTGGCATACAGCTTGACGGCATCGACAGTGCTTCCCAGCCCGAATGTGAAGGTTCCGACCAGGTTTTTGATCGGACCAAATACTGCGGCTATCTTGACCAGATCATTGGAAACGACCAGGTATTCACCGGCTTTAATCCATGTGCCTGATGGGAAGATAAACTGATGGGCGGGGTCCGAATCCGTCATTTTCCAGCCTGAAATGTCGAGGTCAGTAATCCCTTTGTTGTAAATTTCGACCCAGTCTCCCGGATCGGTGGTAGCAGCGTTGTTAAAACTGATTTCGTTAATTACTATGTTGTCGTAGTGGCTGCCATCACTTTCAAAAACGGCAGTGATCTGAAACCCGGTTGTTGGAGCAATCGTGATGGTTTTTGCAATATTTCCAGCCGCCAGGCCATCCCATCTTACAAAGCGGTAACCGGCTTTTGGTATGGCCGTCAGCGTAATTGGAACCTCCCTGAAATAGGTTCCGCGCCATGGGAACATAGTTAACTTTAATGAATTAACCTGGACGGAACCCTTCAGCGTATCCGTAAACAAATTAAAAACCTGTGGAGCTTGAAAATTATACTTTTGCCGGATGTGTGTGAATACATTGTTAGGTCGGGCTGTGACAAACGTTTTCATTTGCTGCACCCTGACCAGCCAATCGCTTTGCGATCCTCCGCTCCATTTCTGAAGGTGCCTGACCATTTCTTCACTGATCACATCCCGTTTCTGGTCTATGGCTTTGTTGATTCGATCTGGTAAAAACGTAGAGTTCATCAAATCGGCAAAACGGTTGATAAACTGATTTCGGAATCCTGTATTTTCGAGTAACTTGCGAAGGATAAGTGTTGACCAGGGCGGATTAGGCCAGGACGGTCCATCAGTGGCAGTTGCAAAGGCCAGTGAATTTTCTTCAGGTGTTCGGCTGCCCCAGATGCCCAGACCAAAATCGACATCATGCATAATCCATCGCCAGCGACTGGTAGGATCGGTTGTTTTCCAGTACCTGATATTGTTGCCTGGCCAATCCCAGTTGGCATAAAAGATATTGGAAGCAAAATAATCGATGAAACTGTTGATGTCCATTTGAGCTGCAACCTGATTGTAGTTGGCCTGAACGATCATCGAATTCAAGTTCAGAAAATTATACATCTTCCACCAGTCATCGGCGCTCCCAATAAGCGGAAGACCATTATTTTCGCACATAATAACATCATTGGCATTGACATTATCGTTGGAAGCAATAAAATTCTCATCAATCTTTTCCCGGATATTCAGTATTCCCCAATAAGCGCCATTCAGGAAAACAGTTGAAGGGCGGTAAGCCATCTGGTCAAAATTCAGTCCGATGGTTAACATGGATAATAATCCATCCCGGAACATGGTATTATTCCAGTCATTCCCCGAGTTGCGCAATACGATACTTTTAAATTCATCGAACGGTCGTTCTTTGAAGATTTTGTATTTGATGGTCTTACCGCCATAGGTCTTGCTGGCATGAATAGTCATCGACTTTTGGGCATTTGCCCTTGAATAGTTCCCGAATATTTTCACCCCGGCATCCAGATCAATCACCTTATCGCCGGTAGTTTCCATCATCTCGAAGTGGCAGGCCTTTTCCCAATCCTGCCAAAAGTTCGCTCCAAAGTTCGGACTTGCAGCCTCCGCATTTGGGCCAAGCACATAAATACCGGTATTGTTGTCCCACAAATCAGTAGGATTCATTGAAAGTGAAACTACAGCTAATTTTTTATTTGTATACTGAATGTATGAATTGGTAACCGTATTTCCCGGAAGAAAGCCTGATTTTAGAATCCTCGCCCTTAGTACTTTGGATGTATTGATGTTAATGGCGGTTGAATAGCGATAAGACGAACGTGTAGGTTCTGAACCGTCAAGGGTATAATAAACAGAGTCGTTCTTGTCGGGTGCAGTCAATGCAACATTTAATCCTGCGGAATAAATTCCACCCGGTAAACTAAACGCAGGTACGCCAATACTTTCACCTGATAACCCGTCACCTGTATTTTCCTTATCGGGTGTAGAAGTCGCGAAAACGGCCCAGGTCAATGGATCTTTAAGGGTTCTTCCATAAGAGGTGTTCAGTGAAAGCGCCCCTAACCTGACACTATCGGCAATTACCCCTGAAGGATTTGAAAGGTAAACGGATTCGCCATCGGCGCTAATCTTGAAATTGGTGTGAAAATCAGTTGACACAAGGTTCAGGGTTACAACCTTACGGATACTATCAGGTTTTTCGTTTGTTCCAACAGAAAGAAACGGGATTGCAGACAAATCCGATGATGATACATCAGAGTTATGTATCTGAATGGCCAAAATATTTTCGCCTGTCTTGAGAAGTGCAGCAGGATTGCTGATAACAAACTTATCCGGTGGAAGATTCTGATACATCAGGGCTTCGTGCAGGCCCGATGAATATACGTCAAATCTGGGCAAATCCCCTTTGGCAACCATTTGAGCGCGGGCAATCTCCACCCCGTTCAGGTAGGCCACAAAACCATCGTCGTAATCCATATGGAGTACCATTTGCTGTATGTCTGCCGCATTGACAATAGTGAATTTTTTGCGGATAAATATAGATTTAGGCACCTGGACTACAGTCGCATCATCGTTATCACCGTAACCAAAACCACTTTTCCCGGAAAGCCAGTTGGTATCATCAAAAGTATTTAAGCGCCAGTTGGTTGCAGGCTCCGTAGTTGGCACCAGGTATTTCCAGACATCTCCCTGTGAAATAATGGTGTTCCAGTTGACTGGTATTGCTATGCGGTCTTTTCCTGAAGCAAAGACAAGCAGAAAGTTTCCGGGTTTAAACTGAAAATCGGGGAATACCCACTTAAGCAGTTCAGCTTTTTTATCCGACAGGCCATAACCCTTGAGGTTTACTGAAGCCGTTCCGGCATTGTACAGTTCAATCCAGTCGGAAGTATCTCCATCGCTATCGGTAATAACTCCGCCGTTGGAGCTCATTACTTCATTGATACGGATGGATTGTGCGTGAGTGTACACTGTAGAAAAGGCAAGACAAAAGGCCAGAAGAAAGAATTTCATCATCAGGTTGACGGATGTTTAAGTGTCGTCAAAAATAAACCGGTGGTAATAAATCAGTAATCACTGTGTTTCAGTGAACTGCTATATATCATGCCTTTTTACATTTGAGCAGACATTAGTTTAGTTGGCGCAAAATTAGCAATCCTTGCGAGAGTCTGACCTATCAGGGGTAAAAATGATGGATTAACGCTATCTGCTGTTCAATTTGCAGAAGAAAATAACCCTACTTAAAGATTGAAAAAATAACAGTAATTCGTATTTTTAGGATGTGTAACGATCAGGAATACAGATTTCTATGGAAAGACAGGAGTATAAAAAGGAAACAGAGAATATACAACAACCCCGGATTTCATTATCGTTTCTGATGCAAGGAGTGTATATATTGCATCTCAGACAGAAAAGCGGAATTAGGAATTTAAAGATTATGAAGGAATAAAACATCCCCGTCAGTTGAAACTGACGGCAAAGGATGAACATTATAAATACAAAAGCCCCCGTTATCCTTTACAGACAATGAGGGCTTGCTAACTAATAATTAATCATCTATCTCTGAACTTAAAACTTACAATTTATAAGAGAACTGATAGGATAAACTCCCTTCATCCTATCCCTTTTCCTTTTTCCTGATGATTATACCCCCAGTTTATTCCTCCTGATCTGTTCAGGACTGGTAAAGTTGTTTTTCACCACATGGCCTTTCAACGGAACAATCTTTTCGTGGATGGCATCGATCAACCATTCGGCACAGGGAAAAAATGAGTCTTCGAGTTCGTAGGCAGGGGTAATCCAGTTACGCGAACCAACCACTACCGGCGGAGCATCCAGATCGTCAAAGGCCAGCTCTGAAATGGTTTGGGCCATTTCTTTCATGAATGAACCGCGCGTTGAAGCATCACCTGATATTACAATGCGCCCTGTCTTTTTCACCGATGCCAGCACCGGTTCATAGTTAAACGGACTCAGACTGCGGGCATCAATTACTTCGGCTGACATGTTATATTTCTCCCGAAGGATATCGGCAGCTTCCAGTGCACGATACAAGGTTGCACCAATGGTCAGGATGGTTACATCTTTGCCTTCACGTTTAATGTCGGGTTCGCCAATCGGAATTTCATAATACCCTTCAGGTACACCACCTTTATGGAACATCTCACCCATGTCGTACAAGCGCTGGCTCTCAAAGAAGATCACCGGGTCGGTTCCCTGCAGGGCAGCATTCATCAGACCTTTGGCATCATATGGCGTGGCCGGAAACACTACTTTCAACCCTGGAATCTGGGCAGTCAGTGCGGTCCAGTCCTGCGAGTGCTGTGCACCGTATTTTGAACCAACTGAAACACGCAACACTACGGGCATTTTGATCACGTTTCCGCTCATGGCCTGCCATTTGGGCAGCTGGTTGAACACCTGGTCGCCGCAACGTCCTAAAAAGTCGCAATACATGATTTCAGGAATGACACGTCCGCCGCACATGGCATAACCAATAGCTGTTCCTACAATCGAGCCTTCCGAAATTGGTGAGTTAAACAAACGGTGGTAAGGCAGCGCTTCGGTCAGACCGCGGTAAACAGCAAATGCACCGCCCCAATCGCGGTTTTCTTCTCCATAGGCAATAAGGGTAGGGTCTTTGTAGAAGCGATCGATAATGGCCTCAAAAATGCCATCACGATAAGCATACGTTTTTATCTTAGAGTGCGCCTTGCCGTTTTCATCGAAGGCAAAACGTTCTTTTTTGGCAAGCTGTAATACACGAGGATTCTCAGCCATCGGATGATTCACTTCAGGGGTGCGGTCTTCCATACGGTCAACCGACTCATTGCTGAACATCATTTCACCAATCAGGTTGGGATATCTGGCCGTATCCATGCGTGGAGAAACCTTATCATCGATGGCCAGCTTCAGACTTGATTCCATCAGGCTAACGATTGATGCTTTCACACCTGTCAGTTGGTCTTCAGTAGTAATACCGGCTTTTACCAGTTCGCGACCGAACCATGCAATCGAATCCTGGGCTTCCCAGGCTTCCACTTCCTCTTTCGAACGGTACGAAGATGCATCTGAAGGTGAATGACCGCTGTAACGGTAAGTTAGTACATCAAGCAAGACGGGTCCGCGCTTTTCTTCCAGTATTTTGCGTTTGCGCTTATAGGCATCAATCACGGCCAGCGGATTGTATCCGTCAACGCGCTCGGCGTGAAGCTGATCGGCATTTACCCCTGCACCGATACGGGCGGCAATGTTATAACCCATCGTTTCACCACAGGTTTGTCCGCCCATGCCGTATTGGTTGTTCATGATGTTGATGATCAGCGGTAGTCCGCCTTTCATATCACCTTCCCAGAGTTCGTTATACTGGTCCATGGTTGCAAAGGCCAGACCTTCCCATACGGGTCCGCATGCCATCGAAGCATCGCCAATGTTGGCTACCACGATACCTGGTTTACGGTTTACCTTTTTATAGAGGGCAGCACCTACAGCAATATCGCCTGATCCGCCAACGATGGCATTGTTAGGATACACTCCGAAAGGAGTAAAGAATGCGTGCATGGAGCCACCCAATCCTTTATTGAAGCCTGTTTCACGTGCGAAGATTTCGGCCAATGTTCCATATATCAGGAATTTAATAGCCAGATCTTTTACTGTACCGGAGTGATTGTTTTTTACCGGGGCAAAAGTGATACCATCGAAATGACTCTCCATCACCTGCATTAGTTGTTCGTCGCTCAGTTTAGCGATTGCCGACAAACCTTTGGCCAGAATTTCACCGTGGCTGCGGTGTGATCCAAAGATGTAGTCTTCGACTCCCAGTGTATACGCCATACCAACGGCAGCAGCCTCCTGCCCGATCGACAAATGAGCAGGACCAGGATGATCGTAAGCGATACCGTTGTAATCACCACGTATTTTGATCAGGTTCAGCATGGTTTCAAACTCACGGATCACCACCATATCGTGATAGATACGCAGCAAATCATCATTACTGAAGTTCGCTTTTTCTTCTTCTACAGTTTTGTTATATTGATTCACAGGAATCGGGCTGAACGTTATCTCACCAGCTTTCCTGACTTCTGACGGATCAATGAATTGACTTTTTGGCATTATAGTAGATTTTAAATTGTTTCTTTTTGTTATGTGATTTATGCTTCAATTTATGAGTACCAGGTTCCATGTTCCAAATTTCAGGTTCCAAGTGTCGGGTGCGAAGGTTTTGGCTATTGAATATTATTTCAAGTTTCAGGTTTCAAATTTTAGGTATGGGCTTAATGGTTTTTATTTGAATTTGGGACCTTTCATATCAGAATCTTTAAGGTATTGAATAAAACTTTTCAGCATTTTGCTTTCTTCAAGTACCATTCTGTATGCTACATCAAACTCATCCTGTGAGATGTACAGATAATCCAATGCACGATAAAGTTGTGATCGAGTCTCTCCACATGAACCTTTTGCTATAGACAAGAACTGGATAAACTCTCTATTCCCATCGCGTTCAAATCCTTCTGCAATGTTGTCCATAATAGAACCTGAAGAACCTTTGATTTGTCCCACAAGCTTAAAATCTTTTGAGAAATGATCTTTGAGAGTAAGTTTATGAATTATCGTACAAATCTCTCTGGCTAACTGCCAAATCTTTAAATCCTCGAAACGTTCAACTTTTGACATATCAATAATTTTAATAGTTAAGCGTAAATCTCATTCACTGCACACCTGGAACCTGAAACCTGGAACTCTCTTAGAACTGGAAAATAGTCTCCCTGATAATCTCACTCACTGTCGGGTGGGGGAAGACGATTTCTTCCACATCCTGAACACGTAATTGTGCTTCGATGATGGCACAGGCTCCCCAGATCATTTCGGAACAGGCACCGCCCACCATATGGATTCCAAGGATTTCGCGGTATTTCTTACCAACAATCACCTTACAGAAACCATCCTTGCCTTCGTTCTCAGCTACAAATCGTCCTGCATAAGCCATTGGCAATTGTTTTACCTCAACCTCGATGCCCTTTTCCTTTGCTGCAGATTCCGTTAATCCCACTCCCGCAATCTCCGGATGGGTGTATACCACACCGGGAATAGCATCGTAGCGCATCACATCTTTGCGTCCCAGCATGTGGTTCACGGCTACTTCACCTTCACGGCTGGCGGTATGCGCCAGCAGAGAGAATCCAGTAATGTCGCCGGCTGCGTATACATTGGGTACATTGGTGCGGCAGTTCTGATCGATTTTTACTCCACGGGGAGTAAATTCAACACCTATACTTTCAAGACCTATTCCGGCCACACTGGCTTTGCGGCCAACTGACAACAGAACCTGTTCACCTGTTATTTTATATTCCTGACCATCCTTTTCGAACACCACTTCTTTGCCGTTAAGCCTGGTTACACGGGCTTGCAGGTGAAATTCAACGCCTTTTTTGACAAACTCTTTGCGTACAAAAGCTGCAATTTCCTCATCCACTCCAGTCAATATCTCAGGGAGCATTTCGATTACCGTTACTTTGGTTCCAATAGCGTTAAAGAAATCAGCAAACTCAGTTCCGATTACTCCGCCACCAATAATCACAAGGCTTTCGGGCTTCTCTTTCAGTTGCAGGATTTCGCGATTGGTGAGAATCTGTGCTACATTCAATCCGGGAATAGGCGGAACGGCAGCTTCAGATCCTGAACATACCAACAGACGGTTGGCTTGATATTCCTGACTATCAGCTTCGATGGTAATCACTTCGCCACGTTTTTCTTTAATGGTTGCCCTTGCCATCACCACATCGGCCTGGATGTGTTTCATTTTGGCGCCGATCCCTGCCACCAGCTTACGAACCACCTTGTCTTTGCGGAGCATGATCTTTTTAAAATCAATGGAGATGTTCTCTACATTGATTCCGTATTTGCCGGCTTCCCGTGCATATTCAAGTATCTTAGCCGAATTCAGAAGCGTTTTTGTGGGAATGCAGCCTTCGTTCAGGCAAACACCACCCAGCGAACGCATGTCGAAAATTAACACACTCAACCCTTTTGCTCCTGCACGTTCGGCAGCTACATATCCCGCCGGACCGCCACCTATAATTGCTAAATCGTATATTTTAGTCATTGTAAATGTTTTAGATTCCAGATTTTAGATTTTAGACATTAGATTTTAGATATACCTCCTGTTAATTGATAATGACCATTTTATAGATGACTGGTCTTGCGTCTAATGTCTATTGTCTTATTTTAAATTTCCAAATTCTCAATCTGTTCCTTTATCTCTCTCAGAAACAGCGTGGCTTCACCACCGTCGAGCGCCTGGTGATCGTAAGTAAATGAGAGGCCCATCATTGGAACAAAGCCATAAACTCCATCGCCTAAATCTTTAGGACGTGGAATGATCGTACAAACACCCAGAATGGCTGTCTGCGGAAGGTTTATGACTGGTGTAAACATCTCGACACCATAATTCCCAAGGTTAGAGATGGTAAATGAAGCAGCTTCGGGAGACAGCAATTCAGGACTGACATTGCCTTTGCGACATTGTCCTGCGATAGCCTGCAATTGAGCAGATAAGCCTTCGAGTGAAAGATCATCGGCATTTTTGATAGCCGGAACCATCAGACCTCGATCAGTGTCCACTGCCAGACCCAGATGTACTTTATTGAACCAGCGCATACTGTCGCCAATAAAATGACTATTCACCTGTGGATATTTCTTCAGCGCTTTGATCACCGCAAAACACACCAGATCATTTATAGTGATGTTTTGATTGATTGTTCCTGCATCAAGCTCTTTTTTGAATTTCTTACGCAATGCCATGATCTTACGTGCATCTGCACTCATGTGATGAGTCAATTGAGCCGAGTTCTGCAAGGAAGTGAGCATCGCTTTTGCAATCAGCTTGCGCATGTTGGTGAGTTTTTTCACTTCAAAATCGCCGCTATAGATAGGATTATATGAAATCAGGTCACTTGCAATTGCTTTACCACCCATTCCGGTAGCAGCTTCTCCAGTTTTCAGTCCTTCAGCTTTTGCCTTTTCCTGAGCCAATGGTGTGAGTTTTGGCATTAATTGAGCCGCAGCCTCGATATCACGTTCAATGATGCGTCCTTCGGGGCCTGAACCCTGCAATTGCTTGTAGGCTATACCTATTCTTTCAGCAGCATTCTTTGCCCTTGGTGAGATTTTCACCTTTCCTGAAGATTCAAAATTTGTATTTATTGCCGGAGCAGAAACCGTGTCGGCAACAGCAACTGAGGGTTGTGTTTCTTTTTCAGTATAGTTGCCCTGGTTGCCTGGTCGAAATTCATTAACCGACTCACCAGGTGCACCGATTACGGCAACGTTCACCAGCACCGGTACCTCATCACCTTCGGTAAAGAAAATATCCAGTAATATTCCATCTGATTTGGCATCTTCTTCAAACGATGCTTTGTCTGTTTCATACGAAAAAAGGATATCGCCAGCCTTCACGACATCTCCTTTTTTCTTTACCCATTCACCCAAAATACAGGTCTCAACTGATTGCCCCTGACGAGGCATTAATACCGGAATTGCCATATCTGATTTGTTTTAACAACTTTAGTCAACTTGTATACACAACTACAAATAATATCTTTATTACAAACAAAAATAACAACCAAATCAATAGGATATTGATTCAGGTCTCAAAACTATATTTTTTAACTTGTATTTACAAGTCAATTGTTGTAAATGATTTTTATTTATTACTTTTGACTCAAATTCATGGCATTATGGCTGAAGAAATTAAAGTACCACAGCACAAAAAGATATATGAAATCCTGAGAAAACATATTCTTACGGGTATTTATGAGGAAGGGAGTCTTTTGCCTTCCGAAAATGAATTGTGTGCGGTTCATAATATCACCCGGCCTACCGTTCGTCAGGCATTGGAAGCCCTGGTGAATGATGGATTTATCTTGAAAAAACAGGGAAAAGGCAGCATTGTAAGAAAGCCACCGCAGAAAATCGGGATTCTTAGCATTTCAGGAACTGCATCTGCCATTGGAAATCAATATTTACAAACGCAGATTCTGCAAAGGCCACAGATTATACCCTGGCCCGATAACTTTCCATTTGATCTGACTGAAATCGAGCAGGAATCCGGCTGCATTTATATGGAACGGCTCCGTTTGGTGGATGAACAGCCTGTATTTTATGACATCAACCATATTCCGAATATTAATGTGCCCCGCTTGTCAAGCCGATCATTCGAAAATAAATCCTTATTTGAAACCTTACGGACACAGTACCAGATAGAAATTAAAGGCGGTGAACAAAAACTGAAAGCAATAAAGGCCGATCGTCTGATTGGTCAACTATTAAATCTGTCAGTCGGAGAGCCGGTTTTAAGTATCGAGCGAAAATTGAATACCAACCGTGAAGGATTCCACATCTATTCAACTATATGGTTTAATTCAGCAAAGCACTCTATTTACGGAACATTCTAAGTAGGAATCAAAAATTTAAGGATTATACCTGGCCTGCCGGGATGTATTATTTTAGTGTCTTTTCAACAAAAGGACTGACCAATCGACATGCAAAGTTTACAGAAGCCCTGATGGGGGTCACCATCTACTCAAAACTCAAAACAAACATTTTTCCTCCTGACTTGTAAAATGAAGCCGAAAATGCTTTTCATGAAACCATTTTGCCCATGATGTCATGACATGGCGTTTAGGGTTAAGAACAGTATTAAATTTGGATGTTATTCGAAGATTATTCGAAGGTTATTCGATGATTGTTCAATTCTGTTCGAATAATCAATGAATAGGTTTCGAATAATCAATGAATTATTTTCTAATAATTTTAAGCCTTGTCATACAGTTCCTATAAGTAGCATCCAGCTAGAAGTCTGGTATTGTATCAATCTTATAGTGAATCATTATCATCCTAAAATTCAGAATAACTGAGCTTGTAGTTTATCATTAAACGATTTCAAACTTACAATATGAAAGTAATTCAGATGAAATTACGCCTTAAAAGATGAATTCTTAAATAAAAGCCAACATTTACTACCAAATCATCAATGAGACCTTTGATTTCAAAAATATTTTCCATCTTTGCCTTACTATAAAATATTTACTTAACTCCTTTTAAATAAGAAGTTTCACTATGAAAGTATTAAAATTTGGAGGAACCTCCGTAGGATCTGTCGAAAACATGCGCGCAGTAATGAATCTGATCGCCGATGGCAATCAGAAAATAGTTGTTTTGTCGGCCATGTCAGGTACAACCAACTCACTTGTTGAAATTGCCAACTACCTTCAGAAAAAGAACAAGGACTCTGCCCGGCAGATCATTAGCCAGCTGGAGCATAAGTATAATAAAGTAGTCAATGATTTATATTCAACACCGGAGAAGAAGGAAAAAGGGAAAATCATTGTCTCCGGGATCTTTAAAACCATCAAATCATTTACTTCCAGTGAATTTAACGAAGTGGGGGAGAACACTATCGTTGCCCAGGGTGAATTGCTTTCGACAGCCCTTTTCACAGAATTGATGCTCGAAAACGGATACAAAACGGTTTACTTATCTGCACTGGATTTTATGAAAATTGATAACGATAAAGCTGCTGATTCACATTTTATCCGTGATAATATTACCCTTATGCTTCAAAATACGGAAGCTGCTGATTACTATATTACCCAGGGATTTATCTGCCGGAATGCCGAAGGGAATATCGACAACCTGCAACGTGGCGGGAGCGATTACACCTCCACACTCATTGGAGCCGCAATAGATGCCGAAGAGGTAGAAATCTGGACTGACATTGATGGGTTTCACAACAATGATCCGCGGTTTGTTGAAAACACTAAAAAGATTGATCAGCTTTCTTTTGATGAAGCTGCCGAGTTGGCCTATTTTGGAGCAAAGATTCTTCATCCCCAAACGATCCTGCCTGCCAAGCTTCAAAACATTCCGGTTCGACTGAAGAACACCATGAACCCAAGTGACTCAGGAACGTTGATTTCGTCGGAATCGAGCAGTCATGGGATTAAGGCGGTTGCGGCAAAAGATGGGATTACAGCCATAAAGATCCGTTCCTACCGAATGTTGAATGCCTACGGTTTTCTAAAAAATGTTTTTGAAATATTTGAATTTTTCAAGACACCTATTGATATGATTTCAACCTCGGAAGTATCGGTTTCTGTAACTATCGATAGCACAAAGCATCTCAATGAAATCGTTTCAGAGCTGAAAGAATATGGTGAAGTAGAGGTCGACACAGACCTATCTATCGTATGTATTGTTGGTGATATGATCGCAGAAGAGACCGGATTTGCCGCAAAAGTATTTTCGGCTCTGAATGATATTCCCATACGGATGATTTCATATGGCGGAAGCCATCATAATATTTCGGTGCTTGTAAAAACGGAGTTAAAGAAACAAACCCTTCAGGCGCTGAGCAATAACCTTCTAAACACTTAATTTGTCAATAACAGTTCGATATATTTATTTTGCTTAAAATCAGTATTTTTTTACCAATCGATAAGGCATCTATAATAATTTTCATATATTTGCAACAATATTTCAATTTTTTTATTAATTATTATGAAAACAGGTAAAGTTAAATTTTTCAACGAATCTAAAGGATTCGGTTTTATTAAAGACAGTGAATCTGATAAAGAATACTTCGTTCACGTTTCAGGTTTGGTTGACCAAATCAGAGAAGATGATGAAGTAACTTACGAACTTCAAGAAGGTAGAAAAGGATTAAACGCGGTAAATGTTAAACTAGCATAATAGTCTAATATTTTAAAGATTTTAAGTTCGAAAGCTCTGCATTTATGCAGAGCTTTTTTTATGAGTTACTATGGGAAAGATTCTAAAAAACTTACTCCCTCGAACAATATAACTTCTAAAATCAACGCAGCCGGCACAATTCACTGAATGTATGCCTGGAAGTAAGCATCACATTAAACCGATCGGTTAAGCATTCAAACAAGGCTTCAGCAAGTTCGGGCCTGTTATTCTCCCCGGAAAGGTGACTCAAAAATACATGTACCAACTCTGGTCCTGCATGTTCTCTGATCAATTCAAATGCCTGGTTGTTTGATAAATGACCATGTGACGAGGCAACCCTTTGCTTCAGAGAATATGGATAATAACCTTCCCACAACATTTTTTCATCATAGTTGGTTTCCAGAAACAAGGCGTGGCATTTCCGCAAATTACTTTTTACACGATCGCAGGCTTCTCCGATATCAGTAAATACCCCTATATGCCAATCATCGTGCTCAAGCCTGAATGAACAAGGTTCAGCGGCGTCATGATTCTTCAGAAAAGGATGAATGATAAACGAACCGGAATATACTGCCTTCCCGGGAATAAAGATGTTAGCATGTTCAGGTCGTTCTGTTTCAGGCAGGCTGTCAAAAGTTCCCTGGCTAAACCACGCAGGAACTCCCAATCGTTTGCTTAATACGCGGACGCCACGAATATGGTCTGAATGCTCATGACTCACGAAAATCCCCTTGATTCTGGAAGCATCCAGCCCTGCTTCATAAATACGGATGAGAATTTGCTTAGCCGAAATACCGGCATCAACCAGTACAGCGTCTTTTTCATTTCCTATATAATAGCAATTTCCATTACTTCCTGAAGCCAAAGCACAAAGCTCAATCATTGTTCTGTTTGTCTTTATTAATTAAATGGACCGGATTGGGTCCGTAATTGTTGAGTTTCCAACAGGCAATCATTGATTACCTTTTAAAATTCTAACTACCTGATCAACCGAAATTTCATTTCCTTTGAGTATATATCTGGCCTTTTCGTAAAAGGGACGTCGTTTTTCCATCATCCCTTCGATAAAATGTTCCAATTCTTCCTGCGTTTTTCCCTTGATTAACGGTCTTTCAATTTTAGCATGAATTAAACGGCTAACAAGCGATTCTTTATTTACATCCAAAAAAATGCAAAAACCCGAATTATTCATCAGATCCATGTTGTCGAAAAAACAGGGTGCGCCTCCTCCAGTAGCAACAATAACATCGTCGAATGCTGAGACTTCTTCGAGAATCTTTCGTTCTTTTCGACGGAAACCTTCTTCACCTTCTTCGGCAAAGATCTGTGGAATTGTCCTGAAATACTTTTCTTCAAGAAAGGTATCCAAATCGATAAAATTTAGCTTTAATTCTGACGCCAGTGCACGTCCCATCGTTGATTTTCCACTGCCCATAAATCCAATCAGGAATATTCTCATAAAATCAGGAAAAAGTCATTAGGAAAAAGGATAAAGGAAATTTGGCATACAAATAATATTTAAAATTCAAGTGACATCTGATTTGGCGGTTCTTCGCCATCCTTTGGTTTGTCAATTCCAAAGAGCAAATCTACAATATCAGGGATTATAATTTCGTTGGTCTTTTCCTCTACTTCAGGCTCTTCAGTCTCCTCATCAATGACAACCGGTTCAAGTTCTTCAACTTTAATAATTTCGTAGATTGACAAACGCTTTCCTTTAGCTTTGTATGATTTTATACCGATAAATTCATCCACATCAATTACTTCAGGTTCCCTGCCTTCATTTTTACCACCAAATCCAAGTTCAAGTCGTGGATGACCTACCCATGTATAACTGATCAGACTGTTTCCGGGAAACTCACCAATAAAACCGACTTTCCGGTTTTGAATGTCATCAATCAGAAAACGCTTCACGTAATAAAAGCCTTGTTCTGCATCAAAATATACGGTTGTCAGAACCTTTTTGGGGTTAAACTTTTCGATAAGTAATATTCCACCATCGAAATGGTTTGACAGATCGAAGTTGCAAATCTGATATTCTCCGGTTTTATAGATGACCAGGATCATATCTTCACCACTAAATTCGCCCAGGTATTTTCCTCTGGAATCGGAATTCAACCTCGAGACATCTTCATCGAACCATATTTTACGACCTCCCAATGTCGAAACTCCTTTCTCTTTCAATGCAATTTTATGAATTTCAAACTTAGTCAGAATATTCCCCATTGAAGCTCGTCCTTTTATGGCCAAATCGCTAAAGTCGACTTCAAAAATAAGCTTTTTGATACGGGGCTTTGGTTTCAGGGTAACCTTGAGTACTTCAGCTTCACCGTTAGGATTCTCGCTGAAATAAAGAATTCGTGAACCTGGAGTCCCCTGTGTCAGATCATACTCTTTATCGCGGGTGACCCCGGTTACGGCAATTCGTTTCATGTAAATAAATCCGTTCTTTCCGTCTCTGTACACCACATTATAAATGGTCCGGTTATCGTTCTTCTTAAAAATGGCAAGGTGTAGGATGTTTTTCCCGATAAAGGCTTTGTCTGAAACTTTGGAGACAATGTAAGTACCGTCCTTTCTGAAGACAATCACATCATCCATATCCGAACAATCGCAAATGTATTCTGCCTTCTTCAGACTGGTACCCAAAAATCCTTCGATACGGTCTACATATAATTTCTCATTGGCAATTACAACTTTTGAAGCCACTATGTTTTCGAAGTTCCTTATTTCGGTTTTTCTTTCCCTGCCTTTCCCATATTTTGCTTTCAATCGCTCGAACCAGGCGATTGTATAAGGAATAATGGTTGCAATATTTCGGTTGATTTCTTCGATTTCATCTTCTATCGCCAGTAAATGATCGTTGGCTTTATCCGTATTGAATTTTAAAATCCTGGCCATCTTGATTTCCATCAGGCGCAAAATATCTTCGCGGGTAACATCTCGTTTAAGTGAGGGTTTCCAGGGTAACAGACGCAAATCGATATGATCAACGGCTTCATCCATATTCGCCGAATCTTCGAACTGTTTATCCTTGTATATGCGTTCCTCGATGAATATCTTTTCAAGAGACGAATAGTGCCAGGCCTCTTCCAATTCACCACGCTTAATTTCCAGTTCAAGTTTAAGCAGGGCAACAGTCTGGTCTGCATTGATTTTCAGAATTTCGCTGACCCCAATAAATTTCGGTTTGTCATCCTCAATGATACAACTGTTGGGCGATATGGAAACTTCACAATCAGTAAAAGCAAACAATGCATCAATGGTTTTGTCTGATGACATACCTGGAACCAGATGGATCAGAATTTCAACCTTATCTGACGTATTGTCGTCAATTTTGCGTATTTTAATTTTGCCTTTTTCATTGGCCTTGATGATCGATTCAATCAGCGTTGCAGTTGTCCTTCCAAAGGGAACTTCGGTCACGACCAATGTTTTGCTGTCTTTCTTCTCAATCTTAGCTCTCACCTTTATGGACGCACCGCGAATTCCATCGTTATAACGGGAGAAATCACCAGATCCACCTGTTGGAAAATCAGGATAGATCATAAAATCATTACCCTGCAAATAGGCGATCGACGCATCAATCAATTCGATAAAATTATGTGGAAGTATTTTACATGCCAATCCCACTGCAATACCTTCTACCCCTTGCGCCAGTAAAAGTGGAAACTTTACGGGAAGTGCCACTGGTTCGCGGTTGCGACCATCATAAGATAACTTCCAGTTGGTTGTTTTTGGGTTAAAAACCACATCAAGTGCGAACTTTGACAGTCGGGCCTCAATATAACGGGGAGCCGCAGCGCCATCACCTGTGAGCAGGTTACCCCAGTTTCCCTGGCAATCAATCAACAATTCTTTTTGTCCGAGTTGAACCAAGGCATCACCAATCGAAGCGTCGCCATGCGGATGATATTGCATAGTTTGCCCAATGACGTTGGCCACTTTGTTGAAACGGCCATCATCCATCATATTCATGGCATGCAATATCCTTCGCTGAACCGGTTTCAAACCATCCTCAACATAAGGTACCGCACGTTCAAGAATAACATAGGAGGCATAATCTAAAAACCATTGCTGGTACATTCCTGACAAATAGATTATTCCATCCTTTTTTTCTTCTTTCTGAAACTCTTCTTTATTGATGTTTTCTTCAGTCATTTTTGCTTTTTGCAATCAAATATTGGTGTCTGGTATTATCAATTTGAAATATTGTTCAGCTCGCGACTCAAAGTCAGACGCTGAACAATACTCACTTTAAAAATCGTCCTTCTCAACGTATAAGTTATCAATGATAAAGTCCTGACGTTCGGGCGTATTCTTACCCATGTAAAACTCGAGCATATTGGCTACCGATTCATGTTTCTTCATCAGTATCGGATCGAGGCGTATATCAGCACCAATGAAGTTTTTAAACTCATCCGGTGATATCTCTCCCAAACCCTTGAACCGTGTAATTTCAGCGGTTTTCCCTAGTTTTTGAATGGCTGAAACCCGTTCTTCTTCGTTATAACAATAGTAGGTTACCTTTTTATTTCGGACACGAAAAAGCGGGGTTTGAAAAATAAAGAGATGACCCTGACGAACCATTTCGGGGAAAAACTGCAAAAAGAAAGTGATCAGCAACAAGCGAATATGCATACCGTCCACATCGGCATCAGTAGCGATAACCACTTTATTGTACCGCAAATCATCGATACTTTCTTCTATATTCAAAGCAGCTTGCAAAAGATTAAACTCTTCATTTTCATATACGATCTTCTTCGTCAGACCGAAAGTATTAAGTGGCTTACCCCGAAGGCTAAATACTGCCTGGGTATTCACATCACGTGATTTGGTAATTGATCCACTCGCAGAATCCCCTTCAGTGATGAAAATTGATGAGTTTTCACGTAACTCATGATTGCTGTCCAGGTGTACCCGGCAGTCACGTAATTTACGGTTATGCAGATTTGCTTTTTTCGAGCGTTGCTTGGCAAGTTTTTTAATTCCTGAAATTGCCTTGCGTTCCCGTTCTGCTTCCTGAATTCGTCGTAATAATACCTCTGAAACGTCTGGATTCTTATGCAGATAATTGTCCAGTTCCTTCAATACAAAATTGGTCACAAATGTCCGCACAGAGGGGCCCTCCGGTCCGATATCCTTTGAACCCAGTTTTGTCTTGGTTTGCGACTCAAACACCGGTTCTTCAACTTTTATACTGATGGCGGCAACTATTGAAGCCCTGATATCTGATGGCTCAAAATCTTTTTTGTAGAAATCACGGATAGCTTTTACGATAGCTTCGCGGAAAGCAACGAGATGAGTTCCTCCTTGCGTGGTATGTTGTCCGTTTACAAATGAATAATAATCCTCACCATATTGATTCCCATGAGTAATAGCCACCTCAATATCACTGCCTTTTATATGGATAACCGGATAAAGAGAATCTCCTTCCATATTGTCCTCCAGCAAATCACGCAAGCCGTTTTTTGAATGATACTTTTCCCCATTGAATTCCAGTGTGAGCCCTGAATTCAGAAAGGAATAGTTTTTTAGCATATTGACCACATAATCATCAATGTAGTGATATCCTTTAAAAAGCTTTGAGTCAGGGGTAAAAGCTACGAAAGTTCCATTTGGCTGATCGCAGGGAACAACTTCCTTTTCTTCCACCACGGTTCCTTCACTGAAACAGATTTCCTTAACTTCACTTTCCCTAAAGGATTTAATCAGAAAATGACTCGACAAAGCGTTTACCGCCTTGATGCCGACACCATTCAAACCGACTGATTTCTTAAACACCTCAGAATCGTATTTGGCGCCCGTGTTCATCTTGGACGCCACATCAAGCAATTTCCCAAGAGGAATGCCACGACCGAAATCACGTACTGTAACCAGTTCGTTGGTAACGCGAATTTCAATTTTTTTTCCGTTACCCATCATGAACTCATCGATAGAGTTATCCATCACTTCTTTCAGTAATACATAGATACCATCATCGCTCGCCGAGCCGTCACCTAGTTTCCCAATATACATACCGGGTCTTTTCCGTATATGCTCTTGCCAGTCAAGCGTTTTTATTGAACCTTCATCATAATTCGGCATCATAATCCTTTCCAATTTGCAACAAATATAAAGAAAACAAAAGTTGAATCATGTTCCTATACCCCTACATTAACTAACAACCAATAGTTGAAAACTTATTTATAAATTCCACTTTTCGGGCTGAAATAAAACAACAATTTCATCAATTATCCATTTGGTTTACAGGTTCATTTTCTGAACTTTATGATTCTTGATCGGATATCTTTTTGATCAGTATCATTTTTTAATTATATTCGTTCCTGTGATTTATGAACCTTATGTCTGCAGCATTCTTGTCATTATTGCCAGTGAATATTATCAGAAGTAAAATCACACTGGAACTTCTTTTCCGAATGTTGATGTGGGTTATCTATTTAATTATCTTTGCGCCGACATGTTAAGAAAGTATATTTACATAGTTTTTACAGTGCTTTTGCTTGGGGGGCAGGTCAATGCCCAGATCATGAAGGGAGGTTCAAACAATAACCGGCAGTTGGGGCAGGATAACGGTCGTGACTCAGATTCCAAAAAATCATCAAAAGATGAACCAAAGAAAAAAGTAGCTAAAATTCCCTCGCTCATAAAGACATGGGAAGTGCACCAACAAGGCTCTCTGATTCAGAGATCTGAGCTTGACACTGCACTGACATTTTACCATGTTTATGAACCGTATTATAAAAACAGCATCACTACTACCTTTACCGGGAATAATGGAGGTGCTTATATCTCAAATGATTTTTTCAAACGGACATACAATTCTGATTTCTATTTCGCACATTCGTTTGATAACTACATGATCACTCCATCGCAGATACAATATTTCAATACAACCACACCCTATTCAATACTCGATTACACGCAGAGCGAAAACAGGATGACTAAGAATGAAACCCGTTTCAATGTCTTTCTTTCACAAAATGCGAACAAAAAACTGAACTTTGAATTAATATACAATCAAACCGGGTCGCAAGGTCAATACATCAACCAGATTAACAAATTTCATACGATAGGACTTGTTTCCTCCTATAATACCGACAATTTCATTTCACATTCAAATATCATTTTTAACCGTTTACAGGGACAAGAAAATGGAGGAATTGATCCGAACCAGCCTTTCAGTATCACTAAAACAGAAGACCTGACCACTCAAATGGACGATGCTGCGTTCAAAGTTCAAAACAACAACATTTACACCGTAAACGAATACCGGCTTGGCAAATCCATTGAAGCCGACAGTGCAAAACATGTGGCTAAAGGCTTTATTCCAAGAGTCGGATTTATTCATGAATTTGAAGTGTCAGGCAATAAACGGAAATTCACCAAAACCAATCCAAAGGCTTTCTTTTCAAATATTTATTCCGATTCATTACAAACCAACGACAGTACAAAATATACGCGTTTAACCAACATCTTTCAGATCAAATTTTACGAAGCTCCCGATCGTAAATATACCTTTGGAAAACGGGCCTATGTTGGCAACGACCAGATGTGGTATAGTTTTTCGAAAGCCACAGGCTATTACCCTACAAAACAATCAAATACCTTTGTTGGAGGTGGAATATTCCGAAACGAAGGGCGATTCTGGCAATGGGAAGGCGATGGCCGGATTTATCTAACCGGTTACCGGACCGGGCAGACCGAACTGAGCGGATACCTGAATAAACCTTTAAAAATTGGAAGGGATACAACCAGCCTGCGTATTGATGGAAGCCTTAAATCACTGGTCCCTGATTATTACGAAAACTATTTTTATTCAAACCATTTTGAATGGACCAATCATTTTAGCAACATCAATGAGATGAAGCTCCAGGCAAGCATACATTCACAGCAATATAAAACAACAGTCGGGGCCAATTACTCACTGATCGGAAATTATATTTACAATAATGAATCCGCTTTGCCCGCTCAGGCAAGTGGCGAATTACTCGTTCTCTCGGCATACATCAACAAAGATTTTGTGAGTGACCATTGGGTGATTCGTACTCAGTTGCATGTACAGAAAGCGAACAACGCGAATTACATTCACCTGCCTTCCTTTGAAGGATTTCTCAGCATTAACTACATTACCCTCTGGTCAAAGGTGATGCATACACAAATCGGAATCGATACCCGGTATAACACTGCTTTTTACGCTGATGCCTATGAACCGTCTACCTCAAGGTTTTATCTTCAGAACAAAGAATTGCTGGGCAATTATCCGTTTATTGATTTTCATATAAACCTCAAACTCAAACGCACCCGCTTCTTCTTTAACCTGATGAATGTGGGTTCAGGTATAGTGGGCAACAATTATTTCGTTGCTCCTGAATATCCGTATTACCGCCGAACTTTCCGTATTGGAATTGCCTGGTCGTTCTATAATTAATGACCATTGTGCAACGCTGAGTCTGACAAATTAACCACATTTGATCTTTTCAGTATCTCGATCAGTTCAGATAGGATCATGGCAGTAGCCCCCCATATAATCTGACCATTATAAGGATAGTAGTTTACCCGTAGTGAACCTGTAAGAGTCTGAAGTTCTGTTTTGGAGATGGTTTCTTCAATGACAAAATCACTGATTGGTAATAAAATCAATTCTTCGACTTCTTCTGAATTAATCTTAAAATCCGGCTTTTTATCCGACCAGGCCAGGAATGGCTTAATGGAAAACCTGCTGACTTCCACATACAGATCAGACATTTTTCCGAGAATTTCAATCGAGGAAGGATCAATTCCTACTTCTTCGCGCGCTTCCCGTAAGGCGGTCATTTCAGCCGAAACATCTTCCTTTTCAACCTTACCACCAGGGAAACTGATTTGACCCGGATGATGTCTCATGGTAGATGGACGTTTCATCAGACAGATGAATAGTTGTTCACCTTCAGGATACAGCAGCAACAATACGCAGCTCAGTTTGACCGATAAAAGCTCCTGATCAAACAATTTCAACCGCCTTCCCGGAGGAAGTAATTTACGATGGGCTTCCAGACCAGGCAAGTCACCTTGAAGCGTATTTCGTAAATATGTTTTTAGATAAGAATACATAAAGTACTTACTCGAAGCGGATTGTTTTTTCCGGTGAAATTTTTGTAATGAAATACGAAGGCAGGAGTAACATCAGAATGGTTACCACTACCGTGCCCACATTCAGTAAAATGATGTGCAGAATAGTAAGGTTTATAGGGACATATTCGAGATAATACGAAGCTGGATCAAGTTTAAAGATATGAGTATATTTCTGGATCAGGCAAATGCCAATTCCAAGGATATTGCCCCACATCAGGGCTTTTAGGATCAACATCACCGAAAAGTATAAAAACACCTTGCGGATGCTCCAGTTTCGTGCTCCCATCGCCTTTAAGATTCCAATCATCTGAGTACGTTCAAGGATGATTACCAGCAAGCTCGAAACCATGTTAAATCCTGCAACCAGGATCATTAGTATCAGGATAACCCATACATTCATATCCAGAAGGCTTAACCAGTCGAATATATTCCTGTATTTATCCTTAATGCTGACCACATGCAATACAGGTGATTCAGGATTGGCATAACGCAGCAGCAAATTGCGGACAGCCCGTTCCTGTTCAGGCAGCTTTTTAAAATCATTGACCAGTATCTCAAATCCGCTCACCTCATCGCTCGTCCAGTTATTGAGTTTACGGATATGGTTGATGTCAACCAGCACAAACATGCGGTCGAACTCCTCCAGGCTGGTCTTATAGATGCCCGCCAACTGAAACTTTCGTTGTCGTGGAATTGATGGCTCCGATTCGAGAATAAAGAACATGCTTAGATCATCGCCAAGCTTGAGTTTAAGCAGATCAGCCATCTTCTTCGAAATCCATATTTTGTTGCTTCGAATGGTATCCTGCACTATGAATGGTTCTCCGTCCACTTTATTCTCCTGAAAAAACGACCAGTCAAAGTCGGGTCCGATTCCCTTTAATACAACTGCCTGCATTTCGTCATTGGTGCGGATAATGCCCGGTTTGGTCGCAAATATCTGTATATGACTGATGCCTTCTATGTTTTTTAGTTCCTGAAGAAAGGGCTGGTTCTGACTGATTGGATTGGTCTCAAACGATTGGTTGGAGTCGAGATTAACAATCTGCAAATCTGACGCGAAGCCTATGACCTTTCGTCCGACCTCCGATTTATAGCCGGTTACAATGGCTACCGACAAAATCAATACCACCAGGCCCAGGACAATGCCAAAGAGCGCAATATTCACAATCCGGTGTGAAAGATTATTTCGGTTTTCCTTCGAGGAAAATATCCGTCGGGCGATATAGAGATTGGTATTCAAGAATATGTAATAAATTAAGTACAGACAGCATTAATAATCAGGAGACAGGAGATCGGAGACGGGAGACCGGAGACAGGAAAAGGAGAAAGCGCTTCGACCTTATTTTTCCATTTTCCATTTTCCGGTCTCCCTTTTCCTTTTTCCTGATTCCTCTTCCTCCCGCTCATTTACGAAAGGCAAAACCAGGAGGCCAATCAGACCAAGCACAATCAGCATAATGGTTGTGCTTCCATGAGCAAGCAGGGCAAATACTTTTCCATCGGCCCGGTCAATTCCGTAGAGTGCAAGTCCTTCGATCACCATAAAATGCCAGGCGCCAATACCACCCTGTACAGGGGCTACCATACCAAAACTTCCCAGGACGAAAACGGTCAGACCGGCCAAAGGCCCCAGGTGTGAGGTAAATCCAAAGGCAAAGAAGACACAGTAAAACATCAGGTAATACAATACCCAGATGAATACTGAATGAAAGGCGAATGAACCCTTATTTCGGATATCCCTGATACTGCGAAATCCTTCTACAAACTGTGCGACAAAGCCCATAACCTTTTTTGTCAACGAACTCTCCCGTATCTTATGGCGCGAAAACCACACAATTAAAGCGACCAGTATTAATCCTCCGATCAGTACTGGTGAATAAATCACTTTTTGCAGCTTCTGATTGACTTCAGGATTGTTCTTCAGAAATTCGAGCACCTGCCCAAACTGGGTAATCACAACGACAAGCAATAATATCAGAAGCATCATTACATCGATGAGCCTTTCGAGGACAACCGTTCCGACCAGTTTGGTAAACGGTATCTTTTCGTAACGGGCGATCACCCCGCATCTCGAAATCTCGCCCATGCGGGGCAAAGCCAGGTTCATCAGGTAACCGACCATAACGGCCAGAAAAGTATTCAACATCCTCGGTTTATGGTCCAGCGGTTCAATCATCAGGCTCCAGCGAATGGTACGGCTGATATGGCTGAGCAAACCAAGCAGCAATGAAATCACGATCCAGTAATAATTGACGTCGTTGGCTAAAATGCTTTTAATCCTTGTAATATCCTGATCCTTATAGACCATCCAGAATATAAAGATTCCCAATATGAAGAAAGAAAGAAATTTAAGCGTTTTCAGTAAATTGTGTTTCAAGTTCTTTTATTTTATTGATTTGATTGCCTAGGCTTTTCAAGATGAATTTAACGTACTTTTGCTGCGGCAACCCGGAGAGTATAAGTGTGCCTCTCCTAAAATTAACCATAAGGACAAAAATACAGTTTTGTTTTAATTCGCACGGATTTTTATCAACAATTTAAAATCCGGACAGATATTACCCGAAAGTATGGCTACAGTAAGAGCAAAGAAAAATTTAGGGCAGCATTTTTTGAAAGACCTGGGTGTCGCTCAAACAATCGTTGAAAGCCTTCGTGCAGAGCATCTGAATAAAGTACTCGAAATAGGCCCCGGGATGGGTGTTTTGACCCAATTCCTGTTGAAAAACGAATCCTATGAAACTACGGTGGTTGAAATAGACCGTGAATCGGTAGAATACCTGAACCAGCATTTTCCTGAATTGAAGGAACGGATTATTTCTGATGATTTTCTGAAGCTTAACCTCCATACTTATTTTGACGGGCCTTTCGCCATCATCGGAAACTTCCCTTACAATATTTCATCCCAGATATTCTTCAAAGTGTTGGAATACCGTAATCAAATACCTGAAGTGGTCGGGATGCTGCAAAAAGAAGTAGCCGAACGGCTGGCTGCCCCTCCCGGATCAAAAGCCTACGGGATATTGAGTGTCTTTCTCCAGGCTTATTACAACATCGAATACTTGCTTACGGTAAACCAGGATTTATTTACTCCTCCGCCTAAAGTTAAAGGTGGTGTCATCAGGCTTACCCGCAACCAGACTGAACACCTCGACTGCGATGAAAAGCAATTTAGGGGAATCGTGAAGATGGCTTTTAATCAGAGGCGTAAAACCATGCGCAATTCACTGGGTAGTATGATCAAAAACCCCGAACTAAAGGCCAATCCAATATTCGATAAGCGACCCGAGCAAATGGGCGTTGCCGAATTTGTGAGCTTGGTGAAAATGATCGGGGAACAGGAAGAAACATCATTCAACGGGTAAAATGATTTTAGAATATGCTTACTAAAGACATTGCAATAAGCACAGCAAAATCATTCATTAAAGAATGCAAATCAAATGGGTTGACATTTTATAAAGTTTTTATTTTCGGGTCTGTGGTTACTGGTCATACTCATGAGTGGTCCGATATCGATTTGTTATTAGTTTCAGACCAGTTTAACGACAATATTTTTGATAATTTAAAATTGTATTCAAAGATCAACATCAAATACCCGATTATTGAAACTCACCCATATCCAACCGACTATTTCAAAAGCGGAGATAGCTTCATTGACGAGGCAATTAAAGAAAGTATTGAGCTTGAATAAAAACGGCGGCTGGTGACAACGCTTTTCCTGATTTGCACGATATTGATCAGGACAACCTCATCATGAACTTTTAGGCATATCTTGATGAGCATAGGTAATTACTTAATTTTCGTTAAACACTTTTCCAGATTATTCTCTTTTATTAACTGATTTATCTCATCAATCGTAATTTCAGCCTTACCACTAAATGAATCTTTTGAATAATATAATTCAGTAAATGGATCACGATCAATAATGCTATTAACCACTTTAGATGGAGTTGACCCTTGAGTATAAAATGGGGTCAATTTTTCACGGATATATTCATCAAAACTTAAGCTGGTGAAATAGGAGTCTGCATTTACCTCAATACTAACTATATAATCATTGATCAAACGATAACGTGAAGTATAAAAATATTTACCGTTGTAAAGTTTTATAAAAGGGCTATTATCACTCAACTCAGGACAAAGAAAGCCATCAGAATAAGGTCTTATTGCAACATTATAGAAATAGTCTTTTTTTGTTTTGTAGATCGTAAAATTCGGAAAACTAGAAAGGGGTTTTGTATAATCCAAATAAGAAAGATCTTCATCTTTCTGGCATCCCGATCCCATTAGAGCAAATAGAAGGATAAATGCATATATTCTTAAAATAGTTGATTTCATGTCTTTGTTTTAATTTTCCTTAAATGATTTAAACAAATGAATTTTTATTGTATTGGGATTCGCTTGGTGCTGTTCGTTCCATTTCTGTAGGTTTATCAATAATCAAAGTTAAATAAATATATAACATTGATTCTGTAAACCTCACAAAAGTTACTTCTCTTAAACCATGTTTGAGAACATAAATATTATTGTAAATTGGGATTGATATTGATATTTCTACAACAGTAGCACAATTGGTAATCCTAAAACCAGCAAGAGATTCTCTTCAAAAGAAAACACATTTAATTCAAGTAGCTCTGGTATAGCCACAATCCCATTTTTCATTTGGTCCTCCGACACCTAACACCAACTCAACTGTGTTCCATCCTTGTAAGCAGAAACAAACAGCAAATAATTCTCCTTTATCTGAAAACGATTTGCTTACTTCAAGTGTGTTTTTTCACCACAAAACTTTTATCTTTCGCCTTCAAATGAGTTCCCACCAAAGTCTGTCGAAAGGGTGCAGAAATAAACTCCGTGACTTCGAACGCCAGTTCTCTATCCATTCTAATGTTCTTCAGGAAAACAATTAACCTGCTTTCGACCTACACGGAAGGGTTTCGGGTAGGGATTGCTTGGGGTTTGCTCTTCAATGATTAATCTATGATTGATTTGCAAAAGTACTAAGATCCCGATTTTAGTACTTTTGCAGATCAGTCATAGTACAGATATAGACAAGGAATACCCAAGGGATCCCTTCTCAAACCCTACCCAAACCCAGTTCGGCTTATTGCGGCATGCCACCAATCAGTCACTTTAACCGATAGCCTTTTCGCAAACAAGCATATTGAAGGGTAGGGGGAAGACTGATTTTTCAATTATCAAATAATTCTGATTTTTAAATGGTTATTTCCGCGATAGATACTCATCTTAAGGTGGGGAGCGAATACTTTCATTAAAATGTCGTTTTGTAATGGTTTTTAGTTTAACCACTGCCGGGGTTTTTAACCACCGACAGGGTTTCCCGACTGCCCCGACATTGATTAACATCCCTACCGGTGGCTTAATTAAAAGATATTGACTTATACCATATAAATTTTACCTGGGTTTGAGATATCCGTTTGAATAGGCAAGGAATACTCAGAATCTTTGCATCCACACCTGGAACCTGGAATTTGGAACCTGGAACTTTAAACCTGGAAACCCGGAGCTTTCCTAGACACTGTTCATGGCATCAACCGGATCGAGCCGGGAAGCCGACAGGGCGGGAACGAAACCGGCCAGAATTCCAATCACGCCTGAAATGGTAAGTCCCAATATAATATTTGACAGGGTGAGGGAAATGGTCATGTCGGCCACATAACTGAAAATAAGGGTTCCGATAAAGATTAGAAACAGACCGATAATACCTCCCAGGATTGAAAGGACCACCGCTTCGAAAATGAATTGTAGGAGAATGAAATATTTCTTGGCACCTATGGCTTTCTGAATTCCAATGATTTTGGTGCGTTCTTTTACAGATACAAACATGATGTTGGCAATTCCGAAGCCTCCAACCAGGATGCTGAATCCGCCAATGATCCATCCGGCCAGATTGAAAACCTTAAAGAATGCATCGAAACGGGTAGAGATCAGGCTGACCTCGTTTATGGCAAAATCATTTTCCTCCAAGGGTTTCAGTCGATGCAACGAACGCATGATCCCTGCCATCTCTGCCACAAACTCGTCGTGATCAACATCCGGTTTGGCTTTTACGTTAATCGCCTGCCCCATGTCACGATCACGCACATCGACCATATTCATGGCATAAACCACCGGTATATGAACCCGTTTATCCATACTGGTGCCGAACATATCGGTTCCTTTCTTGACATAGACGCCAATCACTTCGAACCGATGGCCCTGCATTTTAATCATCTTGCCAATGGGGTTTACCTTTTCAAAAAGCTTTGTGGCAATTTCGCTGCCAAGAATGGCAAGGCTGGCCCCTGAGTTTGATTCTGACTCTGTAAAGTAGCGACCGTTTTCGATTTCAAGGCTCCAGGTATTGATCAGGTCATAGGTAGTTGCCAATACCTGGGTGTTTTCAGCTTTACTGCTTTCGAACTGTACGGTTCGGTTAAAGCCGAAGAAATAGACTGAATTCTCAACATTCCGTGATCTGCGAATGATCTCATCATTTTCCTGCATCGTGGGCACGGGGCGATTCATATATTTCCACCAGGGATATTCCGATTCGCCTTCAGGAGGAGCCCACGGCCACTTCTGGATATATACCATGTTACTGCCCAGCGAATTCAGCGAATTACGAATGTAATGCTCCAGTGAATCGATCACTGTAAAAACCGATATAATGGCAAAAATACCAATCGTAATACCCAGCAGTGAAAGAAAAGTACGCAACTTATTCCCCTGAAGTGAATTGTAAGCGAATGAAAAACTCTCCAATATTAACCTGGTTATAAGCATATCCACCGATTTGAAAAGTAAATATAAAACAATCCTTTATCTGAAACAGCATATCGTCTGTAAAAAAAGGCAAACGGGTTCCCTAAAATCAGAATGTATATAAGTAATTTAACAGATTTAATGTCGTGTCTTTTTCACCCCAAACCCCTGAAGGGGCTTTAGCTATGCTACATGCATGGAAAATGCCTGTAGATGGCGAAAGTCCCCTTTAGGGGATTTAGGGGTAAAAGAAAAATTGATGCACCATTATTTCATTCCTATTACTTTATCTGAAAAATTAGTGACGATTTTCTGAAATGATTACAGAATTTACAGAAAAACAGTAAAAAATAATAACAAAGGGCAATCCCCTGCGTTATTACATAGACGTCATTTAATCTTTACTATTCAATATTGATAATTATTTGAAAAATCAATGTTACAATAAGCTTAATTAGTGGGATTCGTAGGGGAAAAAATCAAGGTGTTTTATTATCTTTGAGGCCAAAATACAAAAGGATTATAAATGAAGGACTTGAAAAAGATAAAATCGGCCTTAATTTCAGTATATCACAAAGATAAGTTGGAGCAGATCGTTAAAAAATTAGACGAATTAAACGTTACGATCTATTCAACAGGAGGTACACAATCATTTATTGAAGAATTGGGAGTCCAGGTCATTCCCGTTGAAGAACTTACAAGCTATCCATCAATCTTGGGAGGACGGGTTAAGACCCTTCACCCGAAAGTATTTGGCGGTATCCTGACCCGCAGGAGCAATCCGGGGGACCAGCAGCAGATTGCCAAATACGAAATTCCAGAGATTGACCTGGTTATCGTTGATCTTTATCCGTTTGAAGAAACAGTAGCTTCAGGAGCATCAGAAGAAGACATTATCGAGAAAATAGATATCGGCGGGATCTCCCTCATACGTGCAGCAGCCAAGAACTTCAACGATGTGGTAATTGTTTCGTCACGTGATCAGTACGAACATCTGTTTGCATTACTGAACGAAAAAGAGGGTGCGACTTCTATTGAAGACCGTAAAGAATTTGCCCGTCTCGCATTTGCCACTTCATCGCATTACGACAGCGCCATATTCAATTATTTCAACGGCGAGAAATCAGAAGAAGCCCGCATCAGTGTAAACAACGGGCAGGTGTTGCGCTATGGCGAAAACCCTCATCAATCGGCTACTTTCTTTAAATTCAACAACAGCAATTCGGACATAACCCTATCGAATGCCAGGGTACTTCAGGGCAAAGCGCTTTCGTACAACAATATGCTCGATGCCGATGCCGCATGGAAATCAGCAAGCGATGCCTTTCATTCGGTTACCCATCTAAAAAACAAAGTAGCCGTTTCGGTGGTTAAACATCTTAATCCCTGCGGATTGGCAGTTACCGACAACATTATGAAATCGCTCGAACTGGCCTGGGCCGGTGATCCTGTGAGTGCTTATGGCGGTATCGTCTGTTTTACCGGGGAAGTTGATAAAACACTTGCCGCCTGGTTTGACAAAAGGTTTGTCGAAATCATTATCGCGACAAGTTATACTCCGGAAGCGCTGGAAGTATTAAGCAAGAAGAAAAACCTCCGCGTTTTGGAGACTCCTGTAAAACCTGAGATTTCAGGTGAAAGGCTTTACAGGTCGATCAGTGGGGGACTGCTTATTCAGGATGAAGACGAAGGATTGGAAACAGAATATACAAATGTGACTAAAATACAGTTCGACAGTTCGAAAATGAACTTATCGAAATTTGGGATCATTGCATGCAAGCATCTGAAAAGTAATGCGATTGCGTTGGTAACGCAAAATGAGGATAGATCGTTCTGGCTAACCGGGGCAGGAATGGGACAACCCAACCGGCTCGATAGTTTACGCCAGTTAACCATTCCACGCTTCAACCTGAAAGAAGGAATTAAAATTGAAGATTCAGTATTGATTTCAGATGCTTTCTTCCCGTTCAGAGACAGTGTAGAAGCTGCCAACGAATTTGGAATAAAATACATTGTTGAGCCCGGAGGCAGTATTCGCGACGAAGAAGTAATTTCGGCCTGCGATGAATTCGGGATTGCAATGATTTTCACAGGAGTCAGACATTTCAAGCATTAAAACAAGGAAAGAGTCATCAGGCAGTAGGAGAAAATTGCTTATGACTATTTGCTAATGGCTTTATTTAAAAGTTTAAACAAAGAAAAACAGATATACCTATGGGATTGTTTTCATTTTTAACACAGGAAATAGCTATCGATCTGGGCACAGCCAATACGATTATAATCCACAACGATAAGATTGTAGTAGATGAACCGTCGATTGTAACCATCGACCTCAAAACCGAAAAGCTTGTTGCCATTGGAGAAAAAGCCCGTCAGATGCAAGGGAAAACCCATGCAAACCTGAAAACCATCCGCCCCTTACGTGATGGTGTAATTGCCGACTTTAACGCAGCGGAACAGATGATCAGGGGAATGATTAAGATGATGAATCCCAAATCAAGGTTTTTTGCACCTTCTCTTCGGATGGTTGTTTGTATTCCATCAGGATCGACTGAAGTTGAAATCCGTGCGGTTCGTGACTCCGCTGAACATGCAGGAGGACGCGATGTATATATGATTTATGAACCTATGGCAGCTGCGATTGGTATTGGGTTGGATGTGGAAGCACCCGAAGGAAACATGGTGGTTGATATCGGTGGTGGTACAACCGAAATCGCAGTCATTTCGCTGGGTGGATTGGTTACCAACAAATCAATCCGTATTGCAGGTGATGACCTTACTGCAGACATTATGGAGTATATGCGTCACCAGCACAACATTAAGATTGGTGAACGTACGGCAGAAGAAATAAAGATAAATGTCGGATCTGCGTTATCGCAACTTGAAAATCCGCCTGCTGACTACGTTATTCAGGGACCAAACCAGATGACAGCGCTCCCTATTGAAGTACCGGTTTCGTATCAGGAAATCTCGCATTGCCTGGAAAAATCGATCACTAAAATTGAGACAGCTATTCTTAGCGCACTGGAACAAACACCGCCGGAATTATACTCCGACATTGTATCCCGGGGAATATGGCTTGCAGGAGGTGGAGCTTTACTTCGTGGTTTGGCCAAACGATTTACGGATAAGATAAATATACAGTTCCATGTTGCAGAAGATCCTTTACGTGCTGTAGCCCGCGGAACAGGTATTGCTCTTAAGAATGTAAATAAATTCTCTTTCCTGATCAGATAATTCTGAAAGGGAAGGGGTAAACCTTCCGAATCAATGAGAAGTTTATTTCGATTCTTAATCCGAAATTATTTTTTGATGATGTTTCTGGCGCTCGAAACCATTTCGTTGGTCATGATTGTCAGTTTAAATAATTACCAGCGGGTAAATTTTTTCAATTCAAGTAATGATCTCACCGGCGCTATTAATGAAAAGTATAGCTCCATGGATGATTATTTTTCGCTCAGCCGGTCCAATGCCCGTTTAGCTGCTGAGAATGCCTCATTACACAAGCAATTACAGCTTCGGATGATGCAACAGGAGCAATACCCGAAAACCAGGCCTGATACAGTTGATGCGCCTGCTTATGTCTTCACTTCGGCTAAAGTAATCAGCAACTCGACCAACAAACAGTTCAACTACATTACCCTGAATAAAGGGTCGAGACAGGGAATCAAACCGGATATGGGAATTATCTGTACGGATGGTGTTGTTGGAGTGATTACCAATGTTTCGCTCAACTATTCGACCGGATTGTCATTGCTGAACAAAAGGTTGATGGGTATTTCAGCCAAGATTACACGAAATAACTATTCAGGTGCATTGGTTTGGGATGGAGACCATTATAATACAGCCGATCTGAAGGAGATCCCGTTTAATGTCATGGTCAATGTAGGCGATTCGGTTGTTACCAGTTCCAATTCGGGCATCTTTCCTGAAGGGATCATGATTGGGAAAATTACTAAGTATGATGTTGAAAGCGGAACGAACTTTTTCAACATCAAAGTTGAACTGTCGACCAACTTTAAAACATTGAAATACGTGGAGGTGGTTCAAAACACCAAACATGCCGAACTGAAGAAACTTGAATTAAACAACGTGGGCGAATGATAAAAGACTTCGGTAAATACGCAATCATGTTTGTGGTTCTGGTTCTGGTTCAGGTTCTTATTCTGAATAATATACAATTCAGCGGATTCATCAATCCTTACGTGTATATATTATTCATTCTATTGCTCCCATTTACAATTCCAGGCTATCTGTTGCTTGGGCTCTCCTTTTTGCTTGGAATTTCAATTGATATATTCAACAATACGCCTGGAATACATGCCGGGGCTACGGTACTACTCGGGTTTATGCGTCCCGGTATCGCCAGACTGGTTTCCTCACGGGAGATCATTGAAAAAGGAAATACGCCCAACATGACTCAACTAGGGTTTGCCAGCTTTCTGAAATATGTGGTTATCTCAGTTTTGGTTCATCATTTGTTCCTGTTTTACGCCGAAGCCTTTTCGTTCAGAGACTTTTTTGAAACCTTCCTCCGTTTCATACTCAGCAGTATTTTTTCGATTGTAATCATACTGGCCAGTCAATTCATTATCTTTAAAAACTAAGAACGGGTGGATACTTTCTCGAAACGCAAATTCATTATTGCCGGTATCATGCTCGGGATTGCAGTGATCTTCATCATCCGGCTTTTCTCGATGCAGATTTTGAACAAGTCTTACAAACAATTTGCCACCCGGAATGTACTCAGAAGAATTACTGTTTTCCCTGCCCGCGGGTTCATATACGACCGGAAAATGAACTTTATGGTCTACAATAAGGCTGCCTACGATTTATTGGTTGTACCAAGAGAAGTTAAACCATTCGACACCACAGAGCTTTGCAATATTATTCAATTGGAAAGAGTGGACTTGAGGGAAGCATTAAAAAAAGCAAAACAATTTTCCTATTATAAACCTTCCATTATTGTGGGTCAGATTTCACCTGACATTTATGCTCCACTTCAGGAGAAACTTTACAAATATCCCGGCTTTTTTGTACAGTCACGTACCCTTCGCGAATATCCCAGTAAGAGTGCTGCACAGATTCTTGGGTATGTTGGAGAAGTAAATCAGCACATCATGGAAAGTGACAAGTATTACGGAATGGGGGATTACATTGGTGTAAGCGGTCTTGAAAAAGCCTACGAGAAAGATCTTCGCGGGATCAAGGGGGTGAAAAACTCGATGGTTGATGTGCATAACAGGATCAAAGGGAGATATAACAATGGCGAGGCCGATACTACAGCTATCCTGGGGCACAATCTATTGACGGGTATGGATTCTAAACTTCAGGCCTATGCTGAACTACTGATGACCAACAAAAGAGGTGCTATCGTTGCTATTGAACCTTCAACAGGCGAAATTATCCTGATGGTAAGTACTCCCTCCTATGACCCGAACTTGCTGGTCGGACGTCAGCGTGGAACTAATTACGGAATTCTGGAACGGGACTCTGTAAATAAACCCATGTGGAACAGGGCGATTATCGGTACTTATTCGCCGGGATCAACCTTCAAACTGGCGAATGCCCTGATTGCACTGCAGGTACATGCCATAACACCTTTCGATCGGTTCTCCTGTTCAGGACCAGCCTCTACTCCTATAAAATGTACGCACATTCATGTAAGCCCTTTAGCCATGCGCGAGGGGATCAGGGAATCATGTAATTCATATTTCTGGAATGTTTATCGTTCTATTATCAATCGTTCAGGAAATGTATCTGATAATTATCAGAAATGGCGGGACTATATGGTAAGTTTCGGGTTTGGTCAAAAGATAGGCACTGAATTGACTTCGGAAGTAAAAGGATTTATCCCGGAGCTAAGCTATTATGACAAGCTTTACGGCCAGGCAAGATGGAATGCAATGACGATAAGATCAAATTCGATCGGTCAGGGTGAAATCCTGGCAACACCGCTTCAGATGGCCAATATGGTATCAATGGTGGCCAATCGTGGTTATTATATCACCCCCCATTTAGTAAAAGCCATTCAGGATACTAATCGTGTTTTCCGTGAACTGAAATATGACAAAAAAGTAATGGACATTAGTCCAGAATATTTCAACACAGTTATTGAAGGCATGCAGGCTGTAGTCGATGAAACCAAGTTAAAAATGACAGTACATCTTGACAATATAATTGTTTGCGGAAAGACGGGAACTGTTCAGAATCCGCATGGAGCTGACCATTCTGCATTTGTTGGATTTGCCCCCCGCGACAATCCCAAAATTGCCATTGCCGTTTTTATCGAGAATGCCGGTTTTGGGGCAACCTACGCAGCGCCAATTGGAGGATTGTTGATTGAGAAATATTTAAATGATTCGATTGCTCCGAAAAGAAAAGAACTTGAGCAGCGATTAATCGAAACCGATTTGTTAAACGTAGTTCAGGTTAAAAAATAAAGCAGTGGAAAAAAGAAACAACGTTTGGGCAAATGTCGACTGGATTACGATATCCATCTATCTGGCCATGATGTTAATCGGCTGGGTAAACATTTATGCTGCTGTGTACAACCAAGAGCATAAAAGTATTTTTGACATGACTCAGCAATACGGTAAACAATTGATCTGGATTTTTGCCGCTATTTTCATTGCCGTGCTCATGATCAATACAGATTCGAAATTCTTTGTGTCGTTTTCATTTCCCATGTATCTATTCTTTATTCTAATCTTATTCTTAGTTCTGTTTATTGGAAAAGAGATTAATGGTGCCAGGTCATGGATTGAAATAGGAAATTTTCTGATACAACCGTCCGAGTTTATGAAAATGGCAACATCTCTGGCCATCGCACGATACATCAGTTCGTATAACTTCAAAATGCACAGCTACAAGTCATTGCTGACTTTGTGCGGAATTATCTTCATCCCGGTTGGACTGATATTCCTCCAGAACGATACTGGTTCAGCGCTTGTATTTGGAGTATTTCTTCTGGTTCTATACCGTGAGGGTCTTAACGGGATTGTCCTTTTCTTCACGTTTCTGATTTTGTTGGTTTTTATTCTCACCATGATTCTTGATCCGTTAATTACTATTCTAATCCTTACGATTGCCGCTTTTGTAATTAACTACTTGATTCGGAAGAAAGTAAAACGCAACTTGATTGGAATAGGTGTTTTTACTTCTATTTTTGGTGTTTTATGGCTCATCAACTATCTGCTTCAGGGAACTGTTGATGCCCTCTATTTTATTTTCGCGGCTGCATTTATTTCTTCATCCCTTTTCTTTATATGGGCAATGGTGCTCAGGAAGCGAAGTCTGGCTATATTGATTGGCATTTACCTGGGATGTGTACTCTTTAGTGTTTCGGTAGATTTTGTATTCCACAACATCATGGAACAACATCAACGGGACAGGATTAACGAATTGCTTGGAATCCAGTCTGATGTACACGGCTCAGGATATCATGTCAACCAATCCAAGATTGCGATTGGATCAGGCGGATTATTCGGGAAAGGATTCCTACAGGGAACTCAAACCAAGTTTAATTTTGTTCCAGAGCAAAGTACTGATTTTATCTTCTGTACCATTGGTGAAGAATGGGGCTTTCTTGGGACAGCCACAGTTATAGGTTTATTTATTGGGTTGTTGTTGCGGCTGATTTTTCTCGCTGAGCGCAACCATTCAAAATTCAGCAGGGTGTATGGATATTGTGTTGCGACTATTCTTTTCTTTCACTTTGCGGTAAATATTGGGATGACAATCGGACTGGCACCTGTTATTGGGATACCTCTGCCCTTTTTTAGCTATGGCGGTTCATCACTATGGTCGTTTACACTACTTCTTTTTGTATTCGTAAGGCTTGATGCCAGCAGGTTTGAACAGCTTAGCTTTTAAAAAACGCCAAATTAAAGACAGTCATTTTTCCTCACTTCAGGCTTGGAAATCCTGACCGAGAAATCAGATTCAACATATTCAATAAGATCAGCAAAGAAACTCTTGAATAAAGAATCAAATTGGTAATATTCCTGATTGAGAATATGCATAGCCCATTCACTGTTTTGGGGCAGCGAAGTTCTCCGCGACATAATATCAAGAACATGAGCCAGATTTTCGCGATGAGCATAGGATTCAAGCCGTTTGTGTTGAATCAGAAAAGGAAGAAACTGCTTCACCCGAAAAGGAAGGATTAGAAAATTGGATAAAAACACGGCATGGCTGTATTTGGAAAACTGCCGCAGGGTATACACGGAATATTCAGTCCAGTTTGCAGCCAGGAAATGATCGAAGAATACATCAGCCACAATACCGGAATATCTGCCATAGCCTGGTTTAAGAAGAGCAATACATTCCTTCACATCCTTATGCTGATCGGTAAAAAAATCAATGCTTCGGTGCAATTTAATACCATAAGCTACCTGCTCCGGATATTGCAGGTATTTATTCCCTTTCACAAAGTCACCAATAAAATTACCAAGTTTAATTTCATCAGATTCACCAGACAAATATAAATGAGCCAGATAGTTCATGAGAATATTTACTGTTTTAATGGCCGATCTTCACGCGAATGACATGAGCATTCCATCTGTAAATTAAGATAACAACCCGCAAAGATATATTCTCTGATTATCGAAAAAAAATATTCTTTATTGACATGCTCTTATTTTTTTCCAATGCGGATTATCCCTGCCTGGGCCATGGTCATTACCATAACTCCGGCGACAGTAATTCCGCCACCCCACAACTGTATGGCTAAGGGGAATTTATCCATATAAAAATAAGCAATGGTTAATACGAAGATTCCCTTTAAACTCTGTATAATGGAGGATCGGGAGGCTGATATGTACCGATAGGAATAAAAGAATGACAACAGTCCTATAAATGAGCCAAAAAATGCTCCCAGCGCAATATTCAGCAGTGCTTTGGCTGGTATAGCTAACGGAAGCCCGCTCCAGATAAAATAACCCAGGAAGGATAGGAAAATCCAGCACAAGGAATTCAGATTGAAAACCACAGGACTCGCTTTGTCAACATTCTTTTTTACAATTACAGAGAAAGTAGCTGCCAGAAAAGTATTGATAACAACTAATCCGGTTCCGGGAATAAAAAGTTTCTGCCAGTTAAGTTCACCGGTATAGCTGATCACAAATGCGCCGGTAATAGCCATGATCCCGCCCAATGCTTCCATCAGGGAAAACCTATCATTCAGAAAGAATATGCCCAGTGAAGTCAGAAAAACAGGGAACAGATTACCTAAAAATGACGTAACTGAAGGATCAGAAATGGCGCGGATGGCCATGAAAAAGGTGATATTTGAAGCAAGATCAATGGCAGCCAGAATCAACAGCAAACCGAATACTTTCCGTGGAAAGGCCTTAACTTCACTGATCTTCCCTGAGGAAATAAAGAATATCAGATTAAGCAGAAACCCAACTCCGAAATAGTACAGGCCAAATTGAGCCAGTTCCACCTGGTTCAGTCCTGCTTTACTAAATACATACAAGCTCGAAAAGGCAATAGTGCCAACCAAAGCGTAAACATATCCTTTCCACTCTTCTGATTTCATAGTTATTCTTAAAAAAAAGAGAAACTTCAAGCCTGAGGTTTCTCTTTCGCAAGTTATTGTATTTTATGAATTACAGGCGCTTTTTTATTGCTTTTGTAGCTTCTTCAAAACCTGGTTTTTCGAGCAGTGCAAACATATTCTTTTTATAGGCTTCAACTCCAGGCTGATCGAATGGATTGACTCCCAAGGTATATCCGCTTAATCCGCAAGCCACTTCGAAGAACTGAATCAACTGACCAAGGAAATATTCGTTTAATTTTGGAAGAACGATCTGGATATTTGGTACCCCACCGTCGACATGAGCCAACATGGTGCCAAGTTCAGCCATTTTATTTACCTCATCGACACGTTTGCCAGCAAGGAAATTAAGGCCATCAAGGTTAGCTGCATCAGTTGGGATGCGAACTTCGCGATCAGGACTGGCAATGGACAGAACCGTTTCGAACAGTGTGCGTTCACCTTCCTGAATGTATTGACCCATAGAATGCAGATCGGAAGAAAAATCAACGGCAGCAGGGAAAATACCCTTACCGTCTTTTCCTTCACTTTCACCGTAAAGCTGTTTCCACCATTCGGCCAGAAAATGTAGTTTAGGATTGAAGTTGACCAGAATTTCCACTTTCTTCCCTCTTCTATAGAGTTCATTACGAACTGCAGCATACTGTGCAGAAATGTTTTCTTCAAACGGAACATCAATGCCGGTTGAGTTTTGCATGTCTACAGCGCCTTTTACCAACGCACGGATATCAAACCCGGCCACTGCAATAGCCAATAAACCAACAGGAGTCAGTACAGAATAACGGCCACCTACATCATCAGGAATAACAAATGTTTTGTATCCTTCAATAGTTGCCAAAGAGCGCAATGCACCTTTACTTTTATCAGTGATGGCAATGATTCGTTCGTTTGCTTCTGCTTTGCCGTATTTGTCTTCGATATCCTGTTTAAGAAGTCTGAAAGCCAATGCTGGTTCAGTGGTCGTTCCCGATTTGGAAATCACGGCTAAAGCGTATTCTTTTGTTTTCAGTAATTCACGCAGCTCGAAAAGGTAATCTTCGCTAATGTTTTGTCCTGCAAATAAGATGAACGGATTTTTACGTTCTTTCAGGTGGGCAAAATTGTCTGAAAGTGCATCAACCACTGCCTTGGCTCCGAGATAGGAACCACCTATCCCAATAACAACCAGGATATCTATATTTTTAGAAAGTAACTTAGCTGCTGTTGATTCGTAATCAGCCAATTCAGCTTCCGAGATTGAGCAAGGCAAAGTTGTCCAGCCTAAAAAATCACTTCCTTTACCTGTCTTATTGAAAAGAGTCAGGTTATGTTGCTCAATGGCATTTTTGTATGAGAGGAACGAGTCTTTTGAAATGAAATCAAAAGTCTTGTTTAGATTTAAAGAAATTCTTTCCATTTTACTATTATCTAAGGTTTTCAGTTAACAATCTGATTTCTATTGCAGGGGAAATGTTTTCATATAAGATATTGTATACAGCTTCGGAAATAGGCATATTCACCCTGAATTCTTCATTAATTTCCTTGATCGATTTAGCGGCATAATAACCTTCAGCAACCATATGCATCTCAAGTTGTGCCGAACGGACCGAATAGCCCTTCCCGATCATGGTCCCAAAGGTGCGGTTTCTCGAAAACTGAGAATAGGCTGTTACCAGTAAGTCGCCCAGGTAAGCTGAACTTTTGATGTCACGGGTAATGGGGTGAACTTTATCTACGAAGCGTTTAATCTCCTGAATGGCATTGGAGATAAGCACAGCCTGAAAATTATCGCCATAGCGAAGTCCATGAACAATTCCCGAGGCAATAGCGATAACATTCTTCAGTACTGATGCATATTCTGTTCCATAAATATCGTCAGAAACATGAGTACGGATATATGGACATTCGAGCTTAAAGGCAAATGCCCTGGCCTTTTTTACATCAGGACAGGCAATGGTAAGGTACGACAAGCGTTCCAGTGCCACTTCCTCTGCATGACATGGACCGGCAATAACGCCAATCCGTTCGTATGGTATATTGAAATACTGGTGAAGATATTGCCCTACGATCAAATTATCTTCAGGAACAATACCTTTTATAGCCGAAACTACAAATTTCTGGGCAAAGTCGGCAGTTACATTGGTCATGGCTTCCTTCAGGAATGCAGAAGGGATGGCCAGTATAACAATGTCAACACCTTCCACAGCCTTGTTAATGTCGGTGAAGAAATTAATCCGGCTGGTATCAAACTCAACTCCTCTGAGGTAGCTGGGGTTGTGTTTAAACCGGTTGAATTGTTCAATATTGTCATGATTCCGGAAATACCAATTAATGCTATCTACATTGTGCAAAAGGATTTTCGCCAATGCGGTAGCCCAACTTCCACTTCCGATTATTGCTATTTTAGAGTTTGCAAACATTCTTATTAGTTCTGATTTATGACAACCATTTATTCACGTCATCAATTGAAGGGTTGTCTAAACCCAGTTTGTTTTTTTTGTTTAATCCACAAATGTCGTTAAAAAACTTACCAGCTTTTATTTCTTTCAAATCTTTAACTTTTTTTAACCCTAACATGCGAATGACCTCTATCCATTGAAGAGGAATTCCAAGTTCCAGGAATTTTTCATCCGGATCGGCAGCTTCAGCAACCTTCTCAGGTTTCATTTGCGGAAAGAAAAGGACATCCTGAATAGACAGGTTGTTGGTCATAAACATGGTCAACCGGTCAATTCCGATTCCCATTCCTGAAGTTGGCGGCATCCCGTATTCAAGGGCACGTAAAAAGTCCTGATCAATGAACATTGCTTCGTCATCACCCTTTTCGGACAATTTCATCTGGTCTTCAAAACGTTCACGCTGGTCAATCGGATCGTTCAACTCAGAATAAGCATTGGCCAACTCTTTACCATTCACCATCAGTTCAAAACGTTCGGTCAGACCTTCAACGGAACGATGTTTTTTGGTTAAGGGCGACATCTCTACCGGATAGTCAATAATAAAGGTAGGCTGGACATAATGATGTTCACACTTCTCTCCGAAGATCTCGTCGATCATCTTTCCTTTACCCATTGTTTTATCAGTCTCGATGCCAAGCTTCATGCAAATATCGCGTAATTCATCTTCAGTCTTTCCTGCAATTTCAAAGCCGGTATGTTCTCGGATTGAATCATACATGGTTACCCTTTTGAACGGGCGTTTAAAGTTTATCTCCACCTCACCAAGTTGAACTGTGGTTGTACCGTGCAAGGCGATAGCAATCCGTTCAATCATTTCTTCTGTGAAATTCATCATCCAGATGTAGTCTTTGTAAGCTACATAAATTTCCATTACAGTAAATTCAGGATTGTGAGTTCGATCCATTCCTTCGTTGCGGAAGTCTTTTGAAAACTCATAAACTCCATCGAAACCCCCAACAATCAGGCGTTTCAGGTAAAGCTCGTTGGCAACCCTCAAATAAAGGGGAATATTGAGTGCATTATGATGCGTAATAAACGGACGGGCGGTAGCTCCTCCGGGTATAGACTGCAAGATCGGTGTCTCAACTTCCAGATAACCCTGTTCGTTGAAAAACTGGCGCATGGTATTAATAATCTTCGTCCGTTTAATAAATGTATCTTTCACCTGTGGATTCACAATCAAATCTACATAACGTTGACGATACCGCAATTCAGGGTCGGTTACAGCGTCAAACAACTGGCCATCCTTCTCCTTCACAATCGGTAATGGTCTCAATGATTTGCTCAGGATATAAAATTCCTTGACATGTACTGAAAGTTCTCCAACCTGGGTAATGAATGCAAATCCTTTAACACCAATAATATCGCCTATATCGAGTAATTTCTTGAATACATCGTTATAATGGCTTTTATCTTCTTCCGGACATATTTCATCGCGGTTTATGTACAGTTGAATCCTTCCCGTGGCATCCTGAATTTCGGCAAAAGAAGCCTTCCCCATAATCCGCCGACTCATAATCCGACCTGCCAGAACTACATCCCGGTAATTATTTAATTCAGGGTTATAATTTTCCTTAATTTCAGAAGTGGTTACATTTACCGGGAATTCGGCAGCGGGATAAGGATCTATGCCCATTTCCTTCATCTTTTGCATGGAGGTTCTCCTGACAATTTCCTGTTCGCTTAATTCAATTATACTCATTGGTTAGGAACTATTTAAAGATCAAAAAAATTTCCTGCAAAGATAGTAAACTATTGCAGATTAGAAGTAACCGCAATTATCGAGTTTCCATTCAACTTGTATTTTTGTCAGTATATATCAGTCAATCAGGGTGATTCGTGCAGCGAATAACTGTTTTGGAAAACCAGTGTTCCAAGTGCCTATAAACACATTCACTGTTTGCAGACATCTGATGCTGCTTTCTTATTGCCTGAGTAACAATGGAAATTACAAACAGGTGGCTGAATAAAGGATTTGATGAATTTACGGCTAAGCTTTTGACAAGATGTTTTTTGGAACACAAAGAATCTGTTTTTGTTAACAAAATGTGAATTAATGTATGTGAATTACTTTCCAGTTCTACGTTCATTTTTTTATCTTTGAGAAATTTTTGTCAAAACTGTTCTGAAACGAAACGAATGGGAAAAGTCTGGAATATTAAAAAAGAGGGCGATATAAATATCATTAAACATTTATCGGTCGAGTTAAATGTGAATATGGTAATTGCCAATCTTTTAGCTCAAAGAGGCATAACTACATATGCCGAAGCCCAGTCTTTTTTCAGGCCTAAACTATCTGATCTCCATGATCCGTTCCTGATGAAAGATATGGATAAAGCGGTAGATCGACTGGAACGGGCAATAGATAATCAGGAAAAAGTAATGATTTATGGCGATTACGATGTAGATGGCACAACCTCCGTTGCCATGATGTACCAATTCCTGCGCACACGCCTGATTAACCTCGACTATTATATCCCTGATCGTTATTCAGAGGGATATGGGATTTCCAAAACCAGTATATTGTATGCTGCTGAACAGAAAATATCGCTGGTTATTGTTCTCGACTGCGGTATTAAAGCTATCGAGAAGATTAAGATGGCCAAAGATCTCGGCATTGATTTTATTATTTGTGACCACCATAATCCGGCAGATACAATTCCTGATGCTGTTGCTGTACTCGATCCTAAAAGACTGGATTGTACCTATCCATTTAAAGAACTTTCGGGCTGCGGTGTGGGCTTTAAATTTCTTCAAGCCTATTCTATTAAAAACAATATTCCATTTTCGGAGCTGGCAGAGCTTTTGGATTTGCTCGTAGTCAGCATTGCTTCCGACATCGTTCCCGTGACAGGCGAAAACAGGGTGCTGGCCCATTTCGGGCTAAAAAAACTGAATACTTCCCCCAGCATTGGGCTGAAAACTATCATGCAATATTCAGGATTAAATACGGAAGAAAAATCAGTCAGTGATATCGTATTTAAAATCGGACCGCGATTAAATGCTTCAGGAAGAATAGAACACGGGAAAAAATCAGTTGCTATTTTGACGGCTACCAACGAACAGGAAGCCTTACTGCTTGGCGACGAAATTAATTCGTATAACGAGATCCGTAAAACACTTGACCGGGACATTACCCAGGAAGCGCTGGAAATGATTAAACGTGATCCGGGACATGAGGCTAAAAATGCAACAGTTCTTTATAACCGCGACTGGCACAAAGGAGTTGTCGGTATTGTAGCCTCACGACTGACCGAATACTTTTACAGGCCAACAGTGGTTCTGACCGAATCTAACGGACTTGCAACAGGTTCCGCAAGGTCTATCCGCGATTTCGATCTCTATGAAGCTATTGGCGCCTGCAGTGATTTACTCGAATCATACGGAGGACACATGTATGCTGCAGGGTTGACCCTTAAAATTGAAAACATTTATGAGTTCTCGCGCAGATTTGAAGAAATTGTCACCAAGCAGATTACCAATCAACAGCAAACTGAATCTATTGAAGCTGAAGCCAGGATATATCTCTCCGATATTTCTCCAAAGTTTTACCGGATTCTAAAACAATTTGCCCCTTTTGGCCCACACAATATGGTTCCGGTTTTCATTACCGAAAATGTTTTCGACAGCGGAACAAGCCGCCCGGTTGGGAAAAATCAGGAACATCTAAAACTTGATTTGATAGAGGCGACCAGCAATTCATCAAAGTTTTCCGCTATTGCTTTCAATCAGGCCCATCATTTTGAGGCCATCAGCCAGGGATTACCCTTCGATATCTGTTACTCAATTGCTGAAAACGAATTCAAGGGAAAAACAAATCTTCAATTATACATTCGCGATATAAAGACTAAATCCTACTGATATTTAACACTTATCAAATACAAATCTCCCCAGCCGGACTATCGAAATTCTAATCAACGAAATCTAATCAAACGGGTGTTGAAATTATAGGCATAAGCATTTATACCACAGGATTATTTATTAGAATTGATAGACCTGGAATTATACTCCACCATTCTTTTTATATTACGTATGTACCCATTTGCGGAACTATTCTTCTGCTTTTCCCTCTTGTTCCCCTGATGAATCGCTAAGGAAATGCTGGGTTCAGGTTATTATCTCTGTCATATTTCTTTCATACCTATTTCAGTACAAATTCGAATATAATTCGAAACAAATACGTAACAAATTCGTACTGCTTCGAATTTGTATCGAATTTGTTATGTATTTGTTTCGAATTTGTTTCGAATTTGTACTGAAAGAGGTATGAAAGAGGTATGAAAGAGGTATGAAAGAGATACGACAGTGGTACGACAGAGAATAGAATCATTCCCTTCGGGAAAGTTAAGGAATAAGTTCTGTGCAGCTGTTTACATGAGAAATGCCTGAAATGTTTCGTTGAATTTACCTGAGCTGGGGACTCATGTCAGATACATTTACCAGGACCGATGACATAGCGGTATCGGTAATTTGCAAGACCGTCAAGCATAAAGATTAAACTTAGATGCCTATTTGGATCTCAATTTAAAGACTACTTTATCTTTTTATTAACAATCCGAATAAAAAAGTCTGTTTTTGTTTTCATTATAAAAAAATAGTGCCATATTTGCATCAAAATATTCAAATAATGACACGTTTTGCTAATATTTCCCTTCTAGGTCTTCTTCTCGGTATTCTAATTTGGATGCGTGATTGAGAATGGTATGGGTAAAACTATAAAGCTTTAAAAGCCATTCTCGATTCAGAGGATGGCTTTTTTTTTAATGTTAACTGAAACAATGATAAAAACAAAATAGTTATGAGCGACAGATTGTACATTTTTGACACTACTTTACGCGACGGCGAGCAAGTCCCCGGGTGTCAGTTGAACACAGTGGAAAAAATCGAAGTTGCACGTGCTTTGGAGGAGTTGGGGGTCGATGTAATCGAGGCCGGTTTCCCGATATCCAGTCCGGGTGATTTCAATTCGGTAGTCGAAATATCAAAAGCGGTGACCTGGCCAACCATCTGTGCACTTACCCGTGCAGTAGAGAAGGACATAGATGTTGCTGCCGAGGCTCTTAAGTTCGCCAAAAAAGGGCGTATTCATACCGGTATCGGGACTTCATTTTATCACATTTACAATAAGCTGAATTCCAATCCTGAAGAAATAATAGAACGTGCCATTGCTGCGGTGAAATATGCCAAACGGTATGTTGAAGATGTCGAGTTTTTCGCCGAAGATGCCGGACGTACGGAAAATGAATACCTTGCCAGGGTGGTTGAAGCCGTAATCAAAGCCGGTGCAACAGTGGTCAATATACCGGATACAACCGGATACACGATGCCGCATGAGTTTGGTGAAAAGATCAAATACCTGTTCGACAACGTACCGAACATTCATAAGGCTATAATTTCCACACACTGCCACAACGATTTGGGAATGGCCACTGCCAATACTATCGCCGGAATTATGAATGGTGCACGTCAGGCAGAGGTGACCATTAACGGTATTGGTGAACGCGCCGGAAATACTTCGCTCGAAGAAGTGGTAATGATCCTGAAAAGCCGCTATGCTGTTTTGAATATTGATACCAATGTGAACACTAAAAATATATACAAGACAAGCCGCCTGGTCTCAAACCTGATGAACATGCCGGTACAACCAAACAAGGCAATCGTTGGCCGTAACGCTTTTGCACATTCTTCTGGTATTCATCAGGACGGCGTGTTGAAGAACCGCGAGAACTACGAAATCATGAACCCGACTGATGTGGGAATCAATGAATCGAGCATCGTGCTTACCGCACGCAGTGGTCGTGCAGCATTGAAACATCGTATGGAAATTATGGGTTTCGAGATGGATAAGGAAAAGCTCGACGAGGTGTACGAGAAATTCGTAAAACTGGCCGATAAGAAGAAAGATATTCGCGATGATGATGTGGCCGCTTTGGTTGGTGATTTGAAACAAAAAGAACGTCGCATAAAATTAGACTTTCTTCAGGTTGTTACCGGTAAGGGATTGGTGCCGATTGCCAATGTCCGCCTGAATATTGCCGGGGAGATTCTGGATGCTACAGCTTCAGGAAATGGCCCTGTTGATGCTGCACTGAAAGCAGTAAAGAAAATTATTCACCGTAAAGTTATTTTGGAAGAATTCCTGATTCAGGCTATTGCTCATGGCAGTGATGATCTGGGGAAAGTTCATATGCAGGTGAAATTCGAAGAGGATATATTTCACGGATTTGGAGCCGATACTGATATCATTACAGCATCGGTTGAGGCATTCCTGGATGCGATCAATAAAATTCCGGGAACACCAAGAGTCAAAAGCGAATAAGAAGAAATGCATGGAGCATGGGGCATGGGGCTGAGAGTTGGAGACCGGAAACGGGAGACGGAAAAAAGAAGCGCCCTATCCTTTGCCGTCTGCTTCAGCTGACGGATTAATGAATATAAATAGTAAGAATTACAACTTTTCTGAAAAACAATTTGTTAGTATGGTTTTCAGATAAATTTATGGAATAAAAAGAACCAATGGAAGCAAAAACATTATTCGACAAAATTTGGGATTCGCATGTGGTGAAAGAGGTTGAAGGCGGCCCTAGTGTATTATACATTGACCAGCATCTGATTCATGAAGTGACCAGTCCTGTAGCATTTCTGGGATTGGAAAAACGCGGGGCAAAAGTTCTTCGTCCGGAGAAAACTGTTGCAACACCCGATCACAATGTACCTACCATCAATCAACATCTGAGTATTAAGGATGAAATGTCACGCAATCAGGTAGAAATGCTGAAGAGAAACTGCCAGACTCATGGTATCGTTTGTCATGGTTTGGGAAGCGAAGGTCATGGTGTAGTGCATATTATAGGTCCTGAGATGGGGATCACACAGCCCGGAATGACCATTGTTTGCGGTGACAGCCATACTTCCACTCATGGAGCTTTCGGGGCTATTGCCTTCGGAATCGGTACCAGTGAAGTTGAAATGGTGTTAGCAAGCCAATGCATCATGCAGCCTAAACCCAAAAAGATGCTGATTTCAGTAAACGGCAATCTAAATAAAGGAGTAACAGCAAAAGACATTGCCCTTTATGTTATTGCTCAGATTTCTACATCAGGAGGAACAGGCTATTTTGTTGAGTTCGCCGGAACTGCGATCGAAAGTTTATCCATGGAAGGCCGCATGACTCTTTGTAACATGAGCATTGAATGCGGTGCCCGCGGGGGAATGATTGCTCCCGATCAAACTACTTTCGACTATGTAAAAGGTCGTCAGTTTGCTCCAAAGGGCGAAGATTGGGATAAAGCACTGGCTTACTGGAAGACATTAAAATCAGATGTTGGTGTAAGCTATGATACGGTATATACCTATGACGCAGCTGATATTGAACCGATGATCACCTTTGGAACCAATCCAGGGATGGGAATCGGCATTACTCATAACATTCCAAATAGCAATAAGCTGAGTGGTTCAGATAAATTAACCTACGAGAAGTCGCTGAAATACATGGGCTATTCGGAAGGGGACCAAATGGTCGGAAAGCAAATCGACTATGTTTTTGTAGGAAGCTGTACTAATGGTCGTATTGAGGACTTTCGAAACTTTGCAGCATTTGTGAAAGGGAAACAGAAAGCGGCAAATGTAACTGCCTGGATTGTTCCCGGTTCGCGTGCTGTTGAGAAACAAATCATTGCTGAAGGACTGGTTGAAATTCTGGAAGCAGCAGGTTTTGAACTGCGTCAGCCCGGATGTTCAGCATGCCTTGCAATGAATGATGATAAAATTCCTGAGGGAAAATATTCGGTCTCAACCTCGAACCGCAACTTTGAGGGTCGGCAGGGACCTGGCGCACGCACATTGCTTGCCAGTCCGCTTACAGCCGCTGCAGCCGCCATTATGGGTAGGATCACGGATCCAAGAGACTTTCTTGATTGATGATTGATTAATAATGATTGATGATTTAAATGAACAGAAAAACTCTGGAAGACAGGACGAAAAAATTTTCACATGATTGTGTGAAGGTTGCATTGTCACTTCCTGAATCTCCGCTTGGGCGGCACATTCGGGGACAGTTGATAAGATGTTCGACTTCGGTGGCTGCCAATTACAGGGCTGCAAACCTTGCTCATTCCAAAGCAGCTTTTGTTGCCAAATTATCCATTGTTATAGAAGAAGCAGATGAAAGTGGGTTTTGGTTGGAGTTTGCAACAGAAGAGAATCTTTTGTTAGAAAATGTTTCCAATCCGTTAATAAAGGAATCAGTTGAACTGACCTCGATATTCGTTTCGTCTCGGAAAACAATCCAAACTGGAGAAAATAATAAATAATAAATCACAAATAATAAATCACATGGCATACGATAAATTCACAACATTGACATCACAAGCAGTTCCACTGCCTATCGAAAATATTGATACCGACCAGATTATTCCTGCCCGATTCTTAAAGGCAGTTGAACGCAAGGGGTTTGGAGATAACTTGTTTCGCGACTGGCGATACGATAAAAGCAACCTTCCAATTGCTGATTTTCCTTTGAATCAGTCGAAATATTCTGGTAAGATACTGGTTGGGGGGAAAAACTTCGGAAGTGGTTCAAGCAGGGAACATGCCGCCTGGGCCATTTACGATTATGGTTTCCGCGTGGTCGTATCGAGTTTCTTTGCTGATATTTTTCAGGGAAACGCCTTGAACAATGGTATCCTTCCGGTGGTTGTATCTCCAGAGTTTCTGGAGAAAATATTTGCTGCGATAGAAGCAGATCAGAATACCCTTTTTGAGGTTGATCTTCAGAAACAGAAATTCACAATCTGTATAACAGGTGAATCGACTGGTTTTAATATTAATCCATACAAAAAGCATTGTATGACCCACGGACTGGATGATATCGATTATCTTTTAAGCATGAAAGAGGAAATCGCTGCGTTCGAAAAGAAATAAATTAACTGAATGTCTGTTATTTTTCTTTTAATGACATGATGTTCATGTAAACAAATTGTATTATGACGGGGAAAGTAGTTGAGGTCAAAGATCAGATGCTAAGCATCATGGATACAACGCTGAGAGATGGAGAGCAAACCTCAGGCGTATCGTTCACCGACAAGGAAAAGCTCAGTGTAGCCAGGCTTTTGCTGGAAGATGTAAAAGTTGACCGGATCGAAATAGCCTCAGCACGTGTTTCTGATGGTGAATTCCTTGCTGCCAAAAGGGTGATGGAATGGGCAAAGGAAAAAGGTCATTTGTCGAAGATCGAAATATTGGGTTTTGTTGATGGTAAAGTATCCCTCGACTGGATTAATTCAGCCGGAGGAAAAGTTCTGAATCTGCTTTGCAAAGGATCATACAAGCATGTAACCCAGCAACTGAGGAAGACCCCGGAAGAGCATATCGAAGACATCAAAAGGACGATTCAATATGCTGAAGAACTAGGGATCAGGGTGAATGTATATTTGGAAGACTGGTCTAATGGCATGCGTAATTCAAAGGAATACGTTCATTTTATGGTTTCCGAATTGCTGAAACTTAACATCGACCGTATCATGTTGCCCGATACACTTGGGATTCTTGATCCGGACGAAACTTACGAGTTTTGTAAAGAGATGATTGAAACCTACCCGAATGCCCGGTTCGATTTCCATGCACACAACGACTATGATCTGGCCTGTGCCAATGTCTTCCATGCCATTAAAGCCGGAATTAGAACAGTACATACAACAGTGAACGGTTTGGGTGAACGGGCAGGAAATGCGCCACTTTCAAGTGTGATTGCTACCGTGAAGGACCACCTGAAAATGCAAACACGGGTGAATGAGCAGATGCTTAATAGGATTTCAAAATTAGTTGAGTCTTTCTCAGGAATTCGCATTCCTGCAAATAAACCATTGATTGGCGAATTTGTATTTACCCAATGCAGTGGTATTCATGCCGACGGCGACAATAAAGATAATTTGTATTTCAATGACTTGCTTCCAGAACGTTTTGGCCGAACCCGTGTATATGCGCTTGGTAAAATGTCAGGAAAAGCCAATATCAAAAATAATCTTTTAGATCTGGGCATTGAACTTGATACTGCTTCCCTCAAGCTGGTCACGGACCGGATTATAGAACTGGCCGACCGCAAAGAAACCGTTACCGCAGAGGATCTCCCTTATATTGTAGCAGATGTTTTAAACTATGAAGACAGTGAACCAATCATCAGTCTGATTAATTATTCCCTGTCACATGCCATGGGCCTTCGGCCCTCAGCAACAGTAAGTTTCCTGATCAGGGGTGAAAAATACGAATCTTCAGGATCGGGAGACGGTCAGTATGATGCCTTTATGAATGCAATCCAGTCGGTATATACTGATCTTGCCAAACCTTTCCCCAAATTACTCGATTATTCGGTTACCATACCTCCCGGAGGACAAACAGATGCTTTAGTAGAAACAGTGATTACCTGGGAACTCGGTCATGAATTTAAAACCCGTGGACTTGACTCTGACCAGACTGCCGCTGCCATCAAGGCAACCATGCGTATGTTGAATCTGATAGAACCAAAATTATAATGACTTTAACTTTGCCGCATTCGGCGCAATCAAATAACCCAGGAGTTTAATCCTGATAAAAAACAAAAATCAATATCAATGAAACTAAAATTAGCCATACTCCCCGGTGACGGGATAGGACCTGAAATCATCGATCAGGCCATGAAAGTTGTAAATGCAATTGCTGTTAAATTTAACCACCAACTTGAATGTAAGTATGCATTGACCGGTGCCTGTGCTATTGATGCATTTGGCGTACCTTACCCGGATGACACTCACAAGTTGTGTATGCAGGCAGATGCTGTGCTTTTTGGCGCCATTGGTGACCCTAAATATGACAATGATCCGAAAGCGACCGTTCGCCCCGAACAGGGCTTGCTGCTGATGCGCAAAAAGCTAGGTTTATATGCCAACATTCGTCCTGTTGTCACATTCCCATCCTTGCTTCATAAATCACCACTTCGCCGTGAACTGATTGAAGGCGCTGACTTTGTAGCCATCCGTGAATTAACCGGGGGAATCTATTTTGGGAAAAAGGGGCGCCTGGATAACGGAAATACGGCCTTCGACACTTGTACCTATACACGTGTTGAAATTGAGCGTATCTTAAAACTGGGCTACGAATATGCCATGAAAAGGCGCAAAAAGCTAACCGTGGTCGACAAAGCCAATGTTTTGGAAAGTTCACGCTTATGGCGCGAAGTGGCTCAGGAAATGGCTCCAACATATCCTGAAGTAACAACCGAATATATGTTTGTTGACAATGCGGCCATGCGAATTATACAATGGCCTAAAGATTTTGATGTGATGGTTACCGAAAACATGTTTGGCGATATCCTCACCGACGAGGCCAGTGTGATTACAGGCTCGCTTGGATTATCGCCGTCGGCTTCCATTGGTATTCATACTTCGGTGTTTGAACCCATTCACGGTTCTTATCCACAGGCTGCAGGGAAAAACATAGCCAACCCTGTTGCAACGATATTGTCTGCAGCCATGATGTTTGAATATGCCTTTGATCTTCAGGAAGAAGGTGCACTAATCCGTAAAGCGGTTGATGCGTCTCTCGATGCCAAAATCGTGACAGTCGACATTGCTGTTGATAAATCCTATTCTACTTCGGAAGTGGGCGACTGGATTGCCGATTGGGTCGCTAAAAACTAAGATATTTATACCCCATAGAGAAAGACTCCTTGTGAATACAGGGGGCCTTTTTTTTAACTGATGCGATGATTGAACTTCATCGGATTAGTAAAATCACTTCACTTCATGAGTTCCATCGGGAAGAAACCTGACGTTTGGTTGTATCTTGGTTTGGTTAAACAAATCGTAGCTCTTTTTAAGGTCAGCCCATAAGCTGATTTTATCCTTGTTCTTGCTGTATCCTTTAGTTAAAAGGGCATAATTGGTATCAGTGAGTTGTTGCGGGAATATGGTAATGCTGATCTCCTTTTGGCCGCTGTTGTAGGCTTCAATACAATAAACAAACAGTTCTTTAATCCTTTCATCGGTAATGGCTATGCATCCTGAAGATTCGCAATTTCCATGAATGTAGATGAGATTACCCAAATGAGCGCGGTTACCCCGAATGCTGTCGGACGCATTCGGATAGTTGATTCGCATTGACAAATAGTATCTGCTGTATGGATTCAATTCAGAGATACGATAAAACCCCTCAGGGACCTGTAAATCATGAGAGCGCCTTTTGGGACCTACCGTACCGGAAATCTCACAGATGGGGAATTCCTTAATTAAGGTAAACGCCGGGTCACAAATGTTCTTGGCCCATACCTCAATCTTCTTTTCGGTTTTGAATGCCCTGAGGTAAATCTGCAGGCTGTCGTGTGAAATGGAATGTCCGGCAAGCGTTTTAAAAACTGCTGCCTCTTTATGTGAATAGGCCTCTCTGACCCGTGTAAAATTCATTTGGTTGTCCCTGAATGAACTTGAAGTTGTTCCGGATTTCAGAAATAATAAGGGGAAGAGGAGTATTAAATATTTCATATGCTATTTAAAAGTCGGGCAAAAATAGTGTAAAAACGCTCAAATGCAGTTCTTGCCTGTCTTTTTCTTCCAATGTTAAAACAAGGATTATTCTCCAAAAACCACCTAATACCTTTTCTGTCATTCAGGTAAATATACTTGATTGAGGGGGTTATGAATTACCAATACCGCTTTGGCATCGGTAATGACATGTATTCACGATATGAAAGAGATACGACAATGGTAACAGCAATTCCTAAACAATTCATCAGTGGAACAAGAACGAAAACTCAGGAATGGATTCACAGACGGGCTTGCAAGTGAACAGGTAAATTTAAACGTATAACTCAGTTAGCCTGGCATTTAAGGGATAAATTTCTTCGGGTAATTAAATTGGACGATAGTTTCGATTGTAGAATCCGATTACCTTCAGGCGGAAAAAGGCCAGCCCGGCAACACAAACCGCCGAACTGATCAGAAATACTGCCGATTTCTTTTCTTTACTTACAGGACAGCAAAGGATACAAAAATCCCTTTGTTTGATTTATTTTACACCGAAATTAAGAATTTGTAAAAACAAACAGAATGAACGATCAATCCCTGTTTAGAAGCTATCCGGATAGTCAGACCTTACTGGAGGAGCTTAAAAGTAAAGGAAAACAAAAGGTGCTGCTTGTCAACGGACATTTTCATACTCCATTCTCCTTCAGCGCATTTAATGAAATAGAACAGGCGTTCAGGATGGCTCAGGCAGAAGGGGTACAGGTCCTAGGAATCAACGATTTTTATACTACTGAAGGGTATTCCGAGTTCGCAGATCTTGCTGTAAAGTATAAAATATTCCCACTGTTTAATATTGAGTTTATGGCCTTACAGCGGGATTTACAGGAACAGGGTATCCGGGTAAACGATCCTGCAAATCCTGGCCGTACTTACATGAGTGGAAAAGGGTTGAGCTACCCGTTTAAAATCGGACAGAATGAACGCAATCTGCTCGAACAGGTTCAGCATGAAAGTAACGTTCAGACCGCCCTTATGGTCGATAAACTGAACGTATTCCTTGCTGAGCTGAATGCAGGATTCAATTTTAACTTTGAGGAATTAACTGCCAGATATGCTAAAAATATGCTTCGTGAAAGGCACATTGCAAAAGCATTGCGTGAAGCTATAGACGAAAAGTTCAGTACCAGGGAAGAAAAGAGTACATTTTACATCCGGTTATTCTCGGGGAAGGAACCCAAATCGGATTTAAACGATGCAACCGGTCTGGAAAATGAAATCCGCGGCAACCTTCTGAAAACTGGAGGTAGAGCTTTTGTTCCGGAAGACCCGAAGGCATTTCTGGATCTGGGAACGATCAATGAGATAATCATTAGTGCCGGAGGCATACCTTGTTATCCGGTTTTACTGGATGATCCCAAAGGCATTTTTACTGATTTTGAAGCCGATGAAGAAGCATTGTACAATTCGTTGCTTGAACGGAATATCTATTGTATGGAACTGATTCCCGGGCGCAATGACTTTTCTGTTCTAAAGAAGTTTGTCAGCTACTTCCGGTCAAAAAACTTCCTGATTTCATTCGGAACTGAACACAACACCCCACAGCTTGATCCTGTAAAAGTGTCTTGTCGTGGAGGAGTTGAACTCGATGAAGAACTTAACCGGATTGGCTATGAAGGGGCCTGCATCATTGCAGCCCATCAGTATTTGGTTGCAAAGGGGAAAGAAGGTTATCTCGATCGGAACGGCATCGCCAAAGCTGAAGAATATGATGCATTCGTTGAGTTGGGACAGGCGGTGATTGGGCATTTCATTGAAGAAAAATGACCAATATTCAATAACCAATATAGAATATCCAATAAGAAAGAAAGCAATAAGAAATGGGGAAATAGGAAAATACGACCATAACAAGTCTCGTAACCCGTAACCCGAAACATACAATACTATGAAACCTCAAATACAGGAATTAATTAATATATCACAGTTCTACGGACAAAAAAAGGACTTTGTCATAGCCGGTGGAGGCAATACTTCATTCAAAGATGAGGACCATCTTTACATCAAGGCAAGCGGGTTCAGCCTGGCAACTATAGGTGAAGATGGCTTTGCCCAGCTTGACCGACAGGCACTTCAGGTTATATCAGGGAAAACATATTCCACAAATGTGATGGAGCGTGAAAATCAGATTAAGAATGATTTGCTGAATGCCCGTGTACACCCTGAAAGAGGACAACGTCCCTCGGTAGAAACTTCGCTGCATAATTTGCTTGCCTTTAGGTTTGTAGTTCATACCCACAATACAAAGATAAATGGACTGATGTGCAGTCAAAATGCTGAAAGGCTTACCACTGTTCTTTTTGGTACTGATGTAGTCTATGTTCCGTATGTAGATCCGGGATATATTCTCTACAAGGAGGTGGAAAACCGAATCAATGTTTATCGAATTCGTACTGGTAAAGAGCCCAAAATCATTCTGCTGCAAAACCACGGAATCTTTGTGGCAGCCGATACCACTGATGAAATTTATGCCCTGTACGATCAGGTGATTGCAACACTCGACTCAGCTATTGGCGATATTCAGCAACTTGAAGATCTTCCCATTGATCCGGCTGTAGCAAAGATCGTTCCTGCCATCCGTATGATGTTATCGGGTGACACATTGAAAGTGCTCAAAGTTGTTAACAATTCCTGGTACAAACGTTTTCTTTCTTCAGGTACCGAATATCAGAAGATAGCCCTGCCATTTATTCCTGATGGCATTGTGTATTGCAACTCATCATTCATTTTTGCTGATTATTCAGGTGAGGTTGAAGTCCTGCTGAATGAACTTTCAGAAGTAATAAAAGCATACATCGCTACTCAGCCTAAAGCGCCAAAAGTGATTTGCATCCGGGGAATAGGGTGTATTCTGGCCAGTGATAATGCACAGGGATTGGCAACGCTTGAAGATGTGATGATGGATACCTGTATGATCAGTTTGTATTCGGAAAAGTTTGGCGGACAAAGCCCGATGACACCTAAACAGGTACAGTTTATTGATACCTGGGAAGTGGAGCAATACCGTAGCGCCCAGTCCATGGGGAAAACCACCGGACGGGTCGATCGCAGAATCGCCATTGTTACAGGTGGGGCACAGGGTTTTGGTGCAGGTATCGTTGAGAACCTGATGGCTAATGGGGCCAATGTGGTGATCGCCGATCTGAACGAAGAAAAAGGAAGAGAATTTACCGATTCGTTGAATGTAGGCAAGGCTAAAAACAAAGCCTTTTTCGTAAAAGCGGATGTGTCGAATGCCGCTTCGGTTGAAAACCTGGTATTCCAAACCGTGTGTGAATTCGGTGGGCTGGATATTTTTATCAGCAATGCCGGTATTTTACGTGCCGGTGGACTGGATGAAATGACTCCTGAAACCTTCGAACTGATGACTAAAGTAAACTACTCAGCCTATTTTCTGTGCGCGAAATATGCCTCGGCCGTTATGAAGCTTCAGAATCAGTATAAGCCTGATCATTTTATGGATATCATACAGATTAATTCCAAGTCGGGATTAAAAGGTAGCAACCGCAACTTTGCCTATGCAGGAGGAAAGTTCGGCGGAATAGGACTGACCCAGTCCTTTGCCATGGAGTTGATACCATCAAAAATTAAGGTCAATTCTATTTGTCCCGGAAATTTCTTCGACGGTCCACTATGGGCAGATGAGGAGAATGGACTGTTCGTCCAGTACCTTCGTGCCGGAAAAGTTCCGGGTGCAAAAACTATCAACGATGTCAAACGTTTTTATGAGGCACAGGTACCTGCCGGACGTGGCTGCACACCCTTGGATGTGATGCGTGCCGTGTATTACATCATCGAACAGGAATACGAAACAGGGCAGGCAGTACCGGTAACCGGCGGTCAGAATATGTTGAATTAATATCGCTGGCAGATTTTGGCAACAAGCAGTTGGCTGCCAGTAGCAATAAATTTATTCAATAACATTATTCAATCAGAAAATGAAAACAAGAGCAGTTCGATTATACGGAAAAGAAGATTTAAGACTGGAAGAGTTTGAGCTTCCGGCTATCAACGACGACGAAATATTGGCTAAAGTGATTTCCGACAGCATTTGCATGTCATCATACAAGGCAGCCAAACAGGCGACCGACCACAAGCGGATTCCAAAGGATATTGCTAAAAAACCTATTATTATTGGTCATGAGTTTAGTGGTGAGCTGATAGAAGTGGGTGCCAACTGGAAGCATAAATTCAAAGCTGGACAGAAATTCTCCATACAGCCGGCTATTTATTACAAAGATGGTCCGGTAGGTGTATTGAGTGCACCGGGTTATTCGTATCCGAACATTGGTGGGGACGCCACGTATGTGATCATCCCCAGAGATGTCCTGGTTCAGGATTGCCTGCTGGCCTACGAAGGTCCGGGATTTTATCCTGCATCCCTGTCCGAACCGCTTTCGTGTGTGATAGGCGCGATGCATGCCAATTACCATACTACACCGGGTTCTTACATTCACAACATGGAAATTGTGGCCGATGGTAAGATGGCTATCCTCGCCGGAGTCGGACCAATGGGTCTGGCAGCCATCAATTATGTGATTCATCGTGCCGACCGCAAACCAAAGCTGTGTGTGGTTACTGATATCGACCAGACAAGACTTGATCGTGCGGCATCCGTTTACACAGTTAAGGAAGCTGCAAAACATGGTATAGAACTGATTTACGTGAATACAGGTATAAGCATTCCGGTGGAAGAACTTCGCCGCATTTCAGGGTATACAGGATATGACGATGTATTCGTCTTTGCACCCGTTCCCCCGGTTATTGAACAGGGAGATGCAATCCTGGCTTTCGATGGTTGCCTCAACTTCTTCGCAGGTCCATCTGATCCGACCCTGAGTGCCCGGCTGAATTTCTACAACGTGCATTATGCCTATACGCACATCGTTGGAACTTCAGGAGGAAATACAACAGATATGAAAGAAGCGCTGGAGGTCATGACCAGAGGTCTCGATCCTGCAGGATTGATTACACACATCGGCGGACTGAATGCAGTAGTTGAAACCACGCTTCACCTTCCGCAGATTCCTGGTGGCAAAAAACTCATATACACTCATCTTGAGATGCCCTTAACTGCCATTTCCGACTTTGCCGAATTGGGGAAATCGGATCCGTTGTTCGCAAAGCTTGCTGAGATATGTAACCGTCATCAGGGATTGTGGTCCGTTGAAGCAGAAGAATATTTGTTGGCATTTTAAGAGAGACATGCAAATTCAGGAATTCTTTTAAGAGGATAGAGGAATAAGAAATAAGGAAAGAGGAAAAGGAAAGAGGAAATTACCTTTCTTATTTCTTGTTCCTTTTCCTCTTTCCTTATTTCTTATTCCTTATTTCTCTTTGCTGGTTTCTTATTCTGTATTTTTGTATTTAATAATATTTTACAACTATGATATACATGGCAGACACAGCCGACCTGAATGAACTCAGGGAGCTGTATTCATTTTTTCCTTTAGAGGGAGTAACAACCAATCCAACTGTTCTGAAACACGGAGGGAATAAACTTTCAGTTGCCATCGAAGGCATTCAGGAATTGGTCGGTAATGGAATGGTCCATATCCAGATGATTTCTTCTGAATCGGATGATATGGTTCGTGAAGCAAAGAAATACCGCAGTTACTTTGATTTTGGGGATAACTTTTATGCCAAGATCCCGGTCACTGCTCAGGGTTACCGCGCCATGCGAATCCTGAAGGACGCAGGAGTGAATGTAACTGCTACTGCCATATTTACACAACAGCAAGCTTTAGTGGCCATGAAGGCCGGTGCCGATTTTGTGGCCCCTTATGTCAGTCGCCTCGATAATATTTCATCTCACGGGATTGAAGTGGTGGGAGATATCGTCCAGAATATCTTTGAATACAATCTGAAAGGCAAGGTTCTTGCAGCCAGTTTCAAAACCGTTGATCAGATCTACCGTACAAGTATGGCCGGCGCTCACTCAGCAACAATTAGTTCTGAATTGCTCCATCAACTGATCAAACATCCGATGACTGACATTGGTGTGAAACAGTTTGAGCTTGACGCTGAAGGGTTGTACGATATTGATTTTTAGAAAAGAGGAAAGTGAAAGAATATTATTGTTTTCACACCTTTTGTGTGCGGCTTTTCCGGTTAATCAGGTAAACACCAGCAAGGATAAAGCCCATTCAGGTCAGGTGAAGCAACGTAACTTTTTCACCGTCGAGAACGCCCCACAGGATGGCAAAGATCGGGATCACATAGGTAACCGATGAGGCGGCAACAGCAGATGAATGCCGGATCAGGCTGTTCATGAGCAACATGGCAAGTGCTGTGCCAACCATACCCAGGGTAGCCAAAGCAAGCAAATGGATCGGCCAGCCCGGACTGGAAAGGGCAGGAGCTAAATCGGTGGTAAGAAGATAAATCAGTGCCACCGGACCAATAAACAGGAACGACAGTGAAGTGACCTGTATGCCCGTTAAATGAGGCAATTTAGCCTTGATTTGGTTGATGCTGATGGCATAAAAACAGGTAGCCAGCACAATGTAAAAAGCATATCCGTTTACTGTTCCAAATTGGAACCCTTCACCGGCAAGAATCAAGCCGGTAGCGCCCAGCAGTCCGAGGGACAATCCCGTAATCTGCATCCATTTGAATACCGTTTTATGAAAGAGCAGGCCAACCAATAGGGTGAATACCGGAGTGAGCGAATTCAGCATTCCGGCCAGCGAACTGTCGATTTGCGTTTCGGCCTTCATAAACAGGAATGCAGGGAAAAAACTACCGATGAACCCTGCGATCAGCAGGCTCTTCAGGTCTTTTCGCTGAAGGTTCTTCAATTGCTTCAGCGAGATAGGCAACAGTACCAGGGAGGCAAGCAGTATGCGCAAAGCCCCTGCCTGTTCCGGGCTGAAACTCTTCAACCCTATCTTCATCAGGATAAATGAACTACCCCAGATAAAGGCCAATATCATCAGAATAGTAAACTGAAATCCTCTTTTTCCCCAGATCATAGGTCTATTGTTTGTCTTAGTAATGAACCTTCGTGCTTTGGTAATTTGGTGACCTGCATTTTTACAACAATGTATGAAGAAGACAAAGTAGCACAAAGAAATTTACTAACAAAGCAACAAATGATCAGGATAAAAGTAGGCTTGAGCAACCGGAGTTCTATTATGCTCCTGATTTATATCTTTAACCGATAGATGTTCCGAAAAGGTGAAACTTTTATTAATGATTTTTAACTGACTCTCCTGATTATAACTACTTAAAAATAATTTCCTTTACCGGTGGTTCTTCCCTTAAACTATATGCATCACTTAGTGTCGAAGTGAAGAATGATTCAGATTAAGGAACAATTAAAAATCAATACCCATGAAACAGTTCAGTTTTACCTTCCTTGCATTAATTGCCCTAACTTTCAGTTTATCTGCCCAAAGTGATGTATCCCGATCGAGATGGAAGACCCAGGATATCCGGGTTGACGGCAACGATAAGGATTGGGGCAAACCATTGAATTTCTTTGACAGCGGAAGTGGATTGTGGTACGCCATCAGCAACGATAATCAGAATCTGTACATGGTCTTTTCGGTCAGCGACCAGATGAAAATGAGAAAGCTCATCCGGTCAGGTTGGTCTATCGAACTTAGCTCGAAAGAAAAGAAGAGAAAGTTTAATGCCATGCTGAGCTTTCCGGCAGTAATGATGGGAAAGGGATTTCAGCCTGGTACTAATGAAATGGAGAACCGTGCCGAAGGCAACCTGATGATCAAAAACTATGAATCACAGATGCCGGGTCTAACACTCAAAGGATTTCTATCCGGTCAGAGTGAACTGAAACTGAACGATCACAAGGATATACAGGTGGCTATCGGAGCCGACAGCGAACAGAATCTCATTTATGAGATTGCTTTTCCTTTAAAAGATCTTATGCCGGAGACCCTCATTCAGAAGGATGAACTGATTACCTTGAATGTCAACGTAAATGCGATGACTCGTCCTGGTGGCGGTGGTAACGGAAACTACGGTGGAGGACGATCAGGTGGCGGTGGAGGACGATCCGGAGGTGGTGGTGGCCGAATGGGTGGTGGTATGTCCGGCGGAGGCGGTGGTCGAATGGGCGGTGGTGGCCGTTCAGGTGGTGGAGGTGGAGGCTATTCCTCAGGCGACCGGAGCAGTCAGGCCGAAAAGGCTTCCTTCAAACAGAAATTTGTACTGGTCAGGAATTAGACCGATCAGCTAATAATTTACCATAGAAAAAATAGAAACATATCTCTCCTTTGCTTGATGGCAACGGAGAGATATGTTCCTTTTGATGTTTGCCGTCCTGCTATTTCAGCTTCCCCATCAATTCTCTGCGCAACGATTTTTTATCCTTCAATCCGCTTCCGTGCAGAATCTCCCAGGTCTCTGTGGCTTCGATGCTCGCTCCCGGTGCAATTTTCTGATAGGCATATTGTATCTCCAACTCCTGTAAATCGCTGGCTGCCTGATATGAGTTTTCGATATACAACTCGATCCGTGCCTCTTCAGGATGTATTTTGGTATTGTCAATAGCGTCGCTGCGGATAATCAGCCATTGATTCTCATGGAAACCTGCAATCAGCGGAGTCTTCACATTCAGGAACGACTTAGATTTGTATACAGCTTTTGCATTCTCAGGCACCGCCACATCGTAAGTGTAAAACCCATCCCGGTATCGCATTTCAGGTTTATGAATTTCGCCCTGTTTCATGTATTGGGTTTTCAGAAGCGCTGCAGAGTCGGCTTTCACAAACACGTTATCCCAGCCATTCATGCGCGTATTGTGCCACAATCCCCAGCTAACGGTGTCCTTGCTGCAATTACGGGCACGGGTGGTAAGGGTTACCCGGTTGCCGTCGATACGGAATGTCTTGATAAACTGAACTTTCGAAAACCGGCTCTCTGGACTCGTCAGGGTTATTTCGTTTGCCTTCTGATCAGTGATCTTGTAGGCTGCCAGCGTCAGCATCGGATCGGGTGGCCAGAGTGCCCGCTTTGCCTTTAATTGGGGCAGTGAATCCTGTTTTATCCACCATTCAGACTGAGGGCTCAGCCACGAGATGCTCCCGTTGTAGGCTTTAAAAGGTGCCATTGGATCGAGCGATGCCCTTTTCTCAGGACTTTCATTCCACTGGGTCGAATCAGACTGAATAATATTTTTGTGTCCCGCCAGCGAGGCCCGGACAAGACGTCCTCCAACAGCAGGTAAAACACCAATTTCAATCGTTCCGTTCGTCAAGGTGATTAACTGACCGTCATCTTTCGTTCCGGTTTTGCATCCAAAGAGCAAGGCGATCAGGGCTAGTGTTAGGGTAGTTTTTCTCATGTTGGTCTGGTGAGGTCTCATCCCTGGCCATTCTCTTTTGATGAAGGGCGCAGGGTAATAGAAATTATGAATGTTTGTATTTTAAAGATCAGTTTACAGAATAGTATATCACTATAAATCATTCAGTGAGGACTAGGGAACCTTAATTTTTCCTACCGCCACTTCCGTCGCTTTCAGTATGGCCTCGTTCGAAAGGCCTGTCCCGACAGCCTGCTTCATCCATTCGTTGGGAGTTAATTGCCCCAGGGCATAGATACGCAGTACTTCAGGTGCAAATTCATGTGTCTTAAAGTGTTCTTCCAGCTGGAAATGGATCAGGTGGCCGAATGCATAGTTGGGCAGATACATGGGCGAGTTGACCATGTGTGAATAAACGGCCAGGATGGTCTGGTCTTTTATTCCGAAAACAGGTGCATAGTAAGTATTCCAAACCTCTTTGCTGATTAGCAGAACAGCATCTCTCAATTCATCGGCGGTACTATTCGGATTGGCATAGAGCCATTGCCACATCTTCATGTCGACCATCGAAACACCCATAATCTCATACACTGACCAGAAGATGTCCAGGGTCTTCAGGTATTCTTTCTCCGGATTGTTGTCTTTCATATTCAGCAAAAAGAGGTCGCGTTCCTGGAATACGAAGGCCAGCGCTTCTGTAAAGGCCGTATTCGGTACCCCATTGATCATGTAGTTCGGCACGTCGTTAAGCGAAGTGACCTGTTCCACATTATGCCCGAACTCGTGTACCGCGATGTTATATCCTTTGTAATTCATGCCTGTGGCCGGAATGCGGGTACGCAGGTGTGCCTTTTCACTTTTCATCTGTGCCCCCCAGGCATGGCCCGATCCGCGTGCAGGGTCAACAGATATTCTTGAGGCAATGAAGGCAGCCTTTTCTTTGGTGAATCCCAGCTTCAGGAGCAGGTTCCCCAGATCAGCTTCAAGGGCTTTGGCATTCGGATATTTTTTTTGAGTGATTGCATTCAGGCTTTCCTCTGAAATGGAACTGCGGGCTTTAAAGCCGTCGTACCAGATGTCCCAGGGAGCCAACTCTCGGCCCAGTCGTTTCTTGATGATCGAAGCCACTTCCTGTACCTGCGAAGAACTCAATAATTCGTTGAACAGTTTCTGAACTTCGGGCTGCGGAATCTGCATACCCACAGAGAATGCACGCTGAATGGCGGTGTTCATCTCCGGGTAATAGGGATCAAGTGATTGGTAAACATGAAAAGTGTTCAGGATTTGCTGGTAGCGGCCATTTCCTTCCGGCTCACTTTCTGCTTTTGTACCTGAAACAAATACCTCGTTGGTGATGGGATTCCAGTCCTGATTTCCTGAGTTGATCACCACTTTAGGGATCGACTGATCGACAATCCGTTCCATCACCTTATATATCATTTTTTGCTTTTCGAAACCCAACTTCTTGTCGGCATAATCGGCTTTGATTTCGTCGCGAAGGTTCCAGTGGCTCAGTAAAACCATATTCTCAGGGAAAAGCTTTTCCTTGTCCTCGTTCTGCAAATGACCCATGTAAATGTTGTAGTCGGCAATATAGGCATCAGCATCAGCGGCAACTTTGGTGGAGAGTTGAACCAGTTCGGAAGGGACCCTTGAGCTGAACACATCGCCCAAACGGGCATAGCCCCAATCCAGCGGTGACCAGTTCTCTCCGGATACGTTTTTTTCTTCGGTGGTGTAATACGGAAAATTAAGGGCCACAATAAAGGCAATTTTGTTTTCGTATAAATCGTTTATCAGATGAGCGCCGGGATTGTACCCTGCGAAAAGCGGATCGACAGGCAATAAATCACCTTTCATCAGCGTGACATTTTCCTGCATATCGAGGCTCAGTTTGTTGAAATGGCCATAAAGCGATTCCATGTAATTGCAGAAACCATTAAAGCTGGCTTGTTTTTGTGCGGGGTCGGTACTGAAATTATCACTGCAAAATTTGATGAAATCTTCTGGAGTCCCATCACTGTCGCGCCAAAGCGAAGCGACCTGTTTAACTCCTTTTTCGATCAGAGAAGCATTGCTTTTTGGTGTTTTACTGTTTATGGCCCTGATGGCGCTTTCAACGGTTGCTGCGGTTATCCCTGGAGTGGTGGGTATTTGTTTCTTTTCGATTGGTTGACAAGCTGAAATCATAACGATACAGGCTAATAGGATGAGAAAGTTATGGGTCATAAGTGCTTCAAATATTTGTGTGACGGATTGGATGGCACTAAATTAACAAAAATAAGTGATTCAGGAAATGATTTAGGACAGGAGTCGGGTGGGAGTGGCAACAGGTCCATTCAAACCGTAACCTGGTATGATCCACCGAAGCGACTGGAATTAATCGCCTCCCGGTTTTCCGTTGACACGGTTTGGTGAAGTTTTTAAATCAGAATCTTTTCGTTTAACCAATATAGCCGATGATTTTATGCCCGTTGGCTGGACATGGGCATTCGATCCTGAGACACCTTCAAGCCGGTACCTGAACGAACCCTATACCCCTGGAAAGACTACCCGTTGTATCCTCGATATATTCCTCGTGTCACCCAATGTTGAGATTGTCCAAAACCGTACGATCGATTTAAACTTCCGTAACTCTGATTGTAACCCGATTCAGATGAGTTTCCGGTTGAGAAGGATGCCTTAAACTCCGGAAAACAAATCCAAATGAAAATAGGGGATTTCTCCATGTTCAAAAAGAGAAACCCCCTTGATCCTTTAGTGAATACATATCATTTTATGCCGGGATACTGATTGAAGCCTGATTTATTGCTTTATAAACTTCAGAACATCCTTTCGGGATTGGGAATTAATCTCAATGAAATAGATTCCGCTGTTAAGCTTGCTGATGTCGTATTTCAGCGACAGTGAATTCGTCGGAAAGGCTTGCTGATCAATGACTGCACCGGCAAGGGTATAAACTTTCAACATATTTACAGGAGAGTAACCCGATGGAAGCTTTAATTCGATATACTTGCTGGCAGGGTTAGGATACAGCAGTATGCGCCCTGAATTATCGGCCAGGCTTTCGCTTGTAGCCGTAGTACTCTGACTGACAATAATTTCACCTACCATCCCAAAACCAGCATGCGGGTCGCAATGGTAATCATAAGTGCCGGGAGTGTTGAAGGTGAAGGAATACGTCCAGCCTGATCCAACGCTGTTCCCGAATGATACCGGATTGTTTGGAAACACCGATTTTAGTCCGTCCACATTGTGTGTCCCTCCGGTATTGGTCCATACGACTTCATCACCAACCGTAATATTCAGGTTTTTAGGTGAAAATGAATAGTTTGAAACGCTGACAGGATGGCTAGTTTGTGCACTCAAGTTCAGCGATAAAAGAGCCAACCCTAAGTTTACCGCAAATGCCCTGAACGATTTTAAAGTAAAGCTTGTTTTCATATGCATCAGGATTTAAAGATTAATTTACTCATTATCAAATCTATTAACACCTGATGATTTGGTTTGTTTATAAATAAAGATGAAAAGGTGTTAATATTTATTAACGGATAATTATACCTTTATTTGATCCCACCTTTCAATGATTATCGCAATGGAATTCCCTCTGCCGTTATGAAGAAGGTGAATGCCGATTATTGGAGCAAAAAATGCCCGCTCATCCAAAGGTGAGCAGGCATTTCAGGATTTACAGGCTGATTTTTACTTCTTGAGAATGGCCTGAATAATAGTTTCTCTTTTTGAGCCGTCACCTTTAATCAGGCCAAACTGATCGCTTTTATAGTTCCAGTTGGCCGATGCAATGTTATTCCGGTTGAATACGGTGGTCATATCATTGAACCACCTGATTTTATCGGCTTCAGGTGCATTCTCAATCACTCCGTATTCGCCGCAATAGATCTGAAGACCAAGATCTTTAGCCTTTTGGACTGGAAGCGTCATCATTTTCTCCAGTTTTTCTATATTCCATTCTTCGCCGACAAAATCTTTTGTAATGTCCTGCTGATCAGGGGAAAGAGTATCAAACTCAGCTTTTGTCAATAGCGCACCGGGATAATGTACCGGGCCGGTGTAATTCTTTAGCCCCGTCCAGCTGGCGTGGTAATGGGTCAGGAGAAAAGGCTCATAAAAATGGAAACTCAGAATGATATTTTTATCCTTCGGAACTTTTAAGACATCGAAAGTCCTGGCTGATTGCCACATATTCGATCCGATAACAATTATACGGTCAGGTTCCAGCGACCGGAGAGTCTTCATGGCATGTGCTACCAGGTTATTCCATTGTTCCGGGTCATCAGCCACTGGTTCATTCATCAGTTCGTAGGCCACATCCGAAACGGGATATTTAATCAGCGCTGAAGACAGATCGACCCAGAGTTTATAGAATTTATCCTGTTCCTTCGGATCGGTCCATAGCGGTTTGACCGCCGCATTAAAGTGGTGCGAACGTAAAATGTGCAGATCGACAATCACCTTAAGCTGGTGTTTTTGGCACCAGTCCAGGCAGTTGGTCATCAGTTTAAAGGCATCCTCATGGCGGGTGCCATTCTCGCCCCACATCTGCATCTCGTCGATGGGAAGCCTGACATGATCGAATCCAAGGTTTTTGATGGCAATGATATCCTTCTCCTGAAAGAAGCTATCGCGCTCGGCTCCAAGACGGTCTGATTGTGAAAGCCAGTGCGCAATATTGGTTCCCCTGGATATCTTGAAATCAGCAGGTGAGCCGTTTGTAACAATTGATTTGGGCTGGCACGAAGTGATAAGAAGCGCGGCCAGCAGGATGAAGAAAAGGTTTTTCATATAGAAAAGATTTGTTGGTTTGAGTGACATGATAGATACGGCAATTTAAGGTTTATTTTGGAATAACCCCAATCCACTCTGTTCTGCTCAGCAAAATCACTTTTAATATTCCCCGATTTTTTCTCTATACCCAGCCATCTATGCAGCCTTCGGGCTTTTCCCCATTTTTTGAGGTATCCGTTTTGGTGTCTATGCTTCTGTTTTTTCCCTCCTGTTTCCGTGATGAATTGCTAAGGAATGGTTCTGTTCCCATTCGTACCACTGTCGTATCTCTTTCATACCTCTTTCATACCTCTTTCAGTACAAATTCGAAACAAATTCGAAACAAATTCGATACAAATACGTATAGCTTCGAATTTGTATCGAATTTGTTATGTATTTGTTACGTATTTGTTTCGAATTTGTACTGAAAGAGGTATGAAAGAGGTATGAAAGAGGTACGACAGTGGTACGACAGATAATAGGAGCATTCCTTTCGGGATAGGGTTTTGGAATATATCCGATCCCTCTCCAAATGCAGCCTGGCTAATAAGATCCTTCATCCGGTCAGTCACTGTAAAAGAGGTGTCTTTTCACCGGCAAGCATTTGGAAGGGGTGTTTTTTCAGTACGAATTTAAATTTGAACATTTTGTTTAAACCAAACATCTGACAGTTATTTTCCATCCTGAATGCGTTATTTTTGGTTCCGATTTTGAAACTTAATTATCCGGATATGCAAAAGCATTTGTTTTTGGGGGTAGAGGCAATCGGTCAGGGAGCAATCGATGGAGGAATGTCAGGTGTTTATGCCTACCCCGGTACACCTTCGACAGAAATTACAGAATTTATTCAGGAAAATCCACTTGCTAAAGAACGAAATATTCACCATGCATGGTCTTCCAATGAGAAGACTGCCATGGAAACCGCTCTGGGCATGTCGTATGCAGGGAAGCGTGCGATGGCATGCATGAAACATGTAGGCCTTAACGTGGCTGCGGATGTCTTTCTCAATGCAGCGATGACGGGCATTAACGGCGGGCTTTTGGTTGCCGTTGCCGACGATCCTTCGATGCATTCCTCGCAGAATGAGCAGGATTCCCGCTTTTACGGGAAGTTTGCCATGGTTCCTGTTCTCGAGCCATCATCTCAGCAGGAGGCCTACGATATGGTCCATGACGGATTTGCACTGTCTGAACTTACCAAAGTCCCGGTTATGCTCCGGATTACAACCCGGCTAGCCCATTCACGTTCAGGAGTCGATCGCGGGGAAGTATTGCCTGAAAATCCCCTTGTCATGCCTTCCGATCCCCGTCAGTTTATTCTGCTTCCGGCCATTGCACGGCGCAAATACAAGGTTTTACTTTCGAATCAGGCCTTGTTCCTGAAGCTTTCAGAAGAATCGATCTATAACCGTTATGAAGAGGGAACAGACAAAAGCCTCGGCATTGTGGCCTGCGGTATTGCCTACAATTATCTGATGGAACATTTTCCTGTAGGCTCTTGTCCTTATCCGGTAGTTAAAGTGTCGCAGTATCCTATTCCTGAAAAATACATTAAACGGCTCGACAGGGAATGTGATGAATTATTGATTCTGGAAGAGGGCGCCCCCATGGTGGAAGAAATGCTGAAAGGCTTTTTTGCCAATGGAACTCCGGTCAAAGGACGTCTGGACGGAACGCTGCCACGCGACGGCGAGTTAAACCCGGATTTGGTGGCCAAAGCGCTCGGTAAAGAATTATTTGCAGGATTTGATATTCCCGAGGTTGTGACTAACCGTCCACCAGCCTTGTGCCAGGGTTGCGGGCACCAGGATGCTTACCTGGCCATGAATGAAGCCCTTGCTGATTATTCCAAAGGCAGGGTATTCTCGGATATTGGCTGTTATACGCTGGGTGCATTGCCACCTTATGAAACCATTTATTCGTGTGTCGATATGGGCGCTTCAATCACTATGGCCAAGGGTGCTGCAGATGCAGGCCTGATTCCTTCGGTGGCCATGATCGGCGATTCGACCTTCGCGCATTCGGGAATTACGGGTTTGCTGGATGCGGTAAATGAAAAGTCAAGCATCACGGTAGTTATTTCGGATAACGAATCGGTCTCGATGACTGGCGGTCAGGACTCCTCAGCCTTTGGTAAGATCGAGTCGATCTGTATCGGTCTGGGCGTTGATCCGGCACATATTCATGCTATTGTTCCTTTAAGAAAGAATCACGATGAAATGGTCAGGCTATTCCGTCAGGAGTTTGCTTATGAAGGCGTTTCGGTCATTATTCCGCGTCGGGAATGCATTCAGAGGGCAGCAAGAAGAAAGAGAAATAAGTAATTAGGAAAAGGGAAAAGGGAGAAAGGAGAATGGAAAGAAAGAAGATTTGCAGTTTATACACATGGAGGTCAATTGTTAGACCTTCACAATAGTCGTTCATGCAGTTTCCAGGGAATAATAAATACCGAATTCCATATTAAACCAGGAACTCAACATTAAACTTTTAACATTAAACTTTTAACTTTCATATGAAATCAGACATTATATTGGCAGGCGTGGGCGGACAAGGCATATTATCGATTGCAACCGTATTGGGTGAAGCTGCTTTGGCTGACAACCTGCTCATCAAACAGGCCGAGACCCATGGCATGAGCCAGCGGGGCGGAGCAGTGTATTCGCACATGCGCATCTCCGATCAGCCTATCGCTTCCGATCTGATTCCCGGTGGTTCAGCAGATCTGATCCTGGCAGTGGAGCCAATGGAATCGCTTCGGTATCTATCGTATCTGTCAGAAACGGGTTATCTGGTCACTAATGTTACTCCATTTGTGAATATTCCCAATTATCCGGATATTAAAAGTGTTATGGATGAAATCCATAAACTCCCAAGGCATATTGCCATTGATGCTGAAGCCATCGCCAAAGAAGTGGGCAGTTCACGCGCATCGAATATGGTAATGCTGGGCGCCGCCTCACCGTTTATCGACATTGAATTCTCCAGAATTGAGGAAGGTATCCGTACCATCTTCGCACGAAAAGGAGAAGAGGTGGTCCAACTGAACCTCGAAGCCTTGCGACGTGGAAGGGCATTTGCCGAGGAAAATCGGTAGGGCAGGAAAGAAGGAACAGGAAATAGGAAACAGGAAATATTTATTTTATCATCTTCTTTCTCCTGCCTTATATCTGATGTTTTCTTTTTCCCTTTTCCTGTTTTCATATGAAGAATGACTGTTTCCTTCATTATAAGTTTTCTTATTAACCGGTGTTATTTGGCTACATTTTATTTACAGGATCATATTTGTGATTTGTTTTTGAAACATTATCTCCAATAATAGAGTAAAATCCTTGAACAATAGATTGGATTATACTCTTTGGAAGATTGTTTTTAATATGTGGTAATAACTTCAAAAAATCTCGCTATGCCAGTCAGAAAATTAAAAGCCTATCTTGATGAAGCCAGTGTTAAGTATGTGACGATTACTCATTCGAGCGCTTTCACGTCACAGGATATTGCAGCTTCAGCCCATGTGTCCGGGAAAGAATTTGCCAAGACGGTCATGATTAAAATCGATGGTGTAATGGCCATGGCCGTTCTGCCCGCTTCCTACCATATCGATTTTGATAGTCTAAGGGCAACGTTTGGAACCAAAAGCGTAATTTTAGCCACAGAAACTGAATTTAAGGATCGTTTTCCGGATTGCGAATTGGGTGCAATGCCACCATTTGGAAATCTTTATGACATGGCTGTTTATGTTGCTGATTCGCTGATGCAAAACATGTACATTTCTTTCAATGCTGGTTCGCATACTGAATTGATCCGGTTAGGCTATGATGATTACAAGCGACTGGTTAAACCAAGGATACTGCAGTTTTCATGGAAAACATTGTCATTTCCCAGTGATCCCTCTGACAGATGGGATGAAGAATACCGAAGTAACTGATATTACCAATCTATCTGTTGGTGATTTAAACGAATTGGGTTATTAACAAAGCTAGCTGATTAAACGTCTGTTGGTCAAATTCTATTTATTTGATATAGACGCAGAAAACCGGCTATTAGCCGGTTTTACTACATCATATGGGATGAATAATTATTAATCGTAGATGTGATCGCTGTCAGGTTCTTCTTTCCCGCACTCGCATTCGCAGCCAAGGCCTTTTTCGTATTGCTGGAGCGCCCGCATGCTCATCCCCATGGAAGAGAAACCTCCATCGTGGAAAAGGTTCTGCATAGTCACTTTTCTGGTCAAATCAGAGAATAAGGTGATGCAATAATCGGCACATTCCTCACCGGTTGCATTGCCAAGAGGTGACATTCTTTCAGAGAAATCGAGTAACTGACCAATTCCCTTTACACCTGATCCGGCAGTTGTCATGGTTGGAGACTGGGAGATGGTATTGATCCGCACATTTCGTTCACGACCGTAAATGTACCCGAAACTGCGGGCAATTGACTCCAGCAATGCCTTTGCATCAGCCATGTCGTTATAACCGTAGAATGTTCGTTGTGATGCCACATACGATAATGCTACCACCGAACCCCATTGGTTGATTGCATCCATCTTGCGGGCAACCTGCAGAACTTTATGAAACGAAACAGCAGAAATATCAAGTGTTTTTGTGAGATAACCGTAATCAAGATCGCTGTAATGACGTCCTTTGCGAACGTTAGGCGACATCCCTATTGAATGTAAAACAAAGTCAATTTTGCCTCCCAGCACTTCCATCGATTGTTTAAAAAGATTTTCCAGATCTTCCACGCTGGTTGCATCTGCTTCAATGGCAATAGTGTTACATGCTTCAGCAAGCTGTGCCGTATCACCCATACGCATTGCTACACCGGTGTTACTTAAAGTGAAAACAGCGCCTTCTTCGAATGCCCTTTGAGCAACTTTCCATGCGATTGAATCTGCATTCAACGCACCGAAGATAATTCCTCTTTTGCCTTTCAATAAATTATAAGCCATAGTTAAAATTTTATAAATAAATAACAATCATTTATACAAATGGTTGCCAATGGTTTCTAATAAAACAAATTGCCACCCTGTTTTTAAAAACAGCAGTGGCATTTCCTTAATTAAAGATATGTGATTTTCAGATTCTTTCGATCGATTCAGACAGCAGCCATCCCTTATTTCCATCCGCCATTCTTATTTCCAGCCAATCACCCAGTTTATCGGTTATTCTAATCTTTAGGCCTTCGTGAATGACAAATAGATTCGTCCCCTTTTCTGATGGGGAACTTTTAATTGTTACCGATGGGTCCATAACTATTGCATAGTCATGATTTACCAGCCTGCTTTTTTGTTTAGCTGCAAACGACCAACTGGAAATCGTAAACATGATTAAAAAACAGCCCGCCCAGAATGTGATTCTTTTGACCCCACTGGTTTTGGCGAAGAAGTAGAATCCCAGCATTACCAGAAAAACAATAAAACTAACAATGCTCAATATTGCCCAGGTGTCGGTAGTCTGGCTGTTTAGGAGTGAGTTCCACCAACGCACAATAAATATTCCGGGCAATTCCTGAATTGAATCAACAACATGTTGATTGGCTACCTGAAGATTGAATGAAATGTCTTCATCATCGGGTGTAAGCAGTTTGGCCCGCTCGTAATTCAAAATGGATAAGGTGTATTGTTTCGTTTTATAATAAGCATTCCCAAGGTTATAATAAACCTCAGGTGATTCCATATTGGTCATTAAAATCTGGTTATATACATCGATGGCCTGTTTAAACTGGTCCTTGCTGTATAATTCATTTGCCTTCTGAAGCTGATCGGCTTGAGCAAATGCTGTTGCAGTTAACAAGATCGCCAGTATAGTATTGAATATTCGTTTCATACAAATGTTGTTTCAACTGTTTACTTAATTTGCTTTTCGAAAATCCCCATCACTCTTGCTGCTCCGTCATAGGTCTCTTGCATGGTTCCAGTAAAGGCAGCAGGCGCATAACGGGCAAATTCACAATCATCGATAATCTGCATCAATTCTCTAACCACCTCCGGTTCAACTTCTTTTTCAAGTAGGCTTGAAGAGGTCTTTTGCCGGCTCAAATCAGCTACAGGAATAGAAAGTTTATCGCTCAGATAACCCCAAAGTGCTTTGATAACAGCTTCGTAAAACTTTTCTGCCTGATTGTTTTTCAGGAACAAAGCAGCTTCTTTTAGTCGTTTGAGGGCCACTTTGTTGGCACGTTTATTTCTGACCAGAGTTATATTTGCACTTTCCTTAATCTTTTTACGATTTAGGATATAAAAGACTGCAAACCCGATCAGGCTTAGAATGTATATCATGTAGAATTCAAAAGTTCCGTAAAAGGAACTTCCTTTTGGTTTGAACTTCGCCTTATTTTGCTTAATAAAGCGAATGTCTTTCCCAATCATTTTAACGTCCTCCTTCGAGTAGGAACTGACTACCGATGAATTCTGATCATCTTTTCCCTTTACAACTTTGATGTTGAATGCTTCGGTGGATCGTGTTTCAAACTGATGGCTTGAAGGATTGAAGAAAACGAACTGAACAGGAGAAATTGTAAAATTGCCTGCATAGCGGGGAATAAACAGGTATTCAAATGCGATTGAACCACTAAGTCCTTTATCGCTGGTTGTGGTCTTATCGGTTGTCTTTGGTTCGTAGGATTCAAAATCCGTAGGCAATTCTATCTTGGGTGGATTGATCAGGGTCAGGTTACCGCTTCCTGAAATATTTAGCTTGAGCGTTACGGCCTCATTTGACTTGACATTGGTTTTATCAATTGAACCTGAAAAACTAAAATTACCAACTGCTCCTGAATAATTAGCCGGTTGATTGGGTAAATCCTTCACATTTATAATTACGGGATCGCTTACAACTTTTGCCTTTACTACACGGTAATTGTCAAAGAAATCATCAAAGAAACCCTGTTGCTTGCGAACTCTTTGACGCACTAAACAGGTTATTTCAAACGGATTGATTCGTATGGCGCCCAGTTGTTGAGGGAAAAGAATGGTCTTTTTTAGTATGCCTACCTGATATATTTTACCATTGTATACTTCGCGGGTAAAGCTTACCTGTGTGGGAACATTTATTTCTTTAGTCCAGAATCCTTCATAGGTGGGAAGTTTTACTTCATCGAATCCATTAAGAGGAACATTCTGACTGATATATAATTTTACAGTTGCCAGGATTTGTTCGCCTTTTGATACATTCGTTTTGTCAACGGCTATATGCACAAAGAGGTTATCTTTGCTGATCGTCCCGCTCGGAGTTTCATCCTGTTGCTGCTGATTTCCCTGTTGGGCCGATTGACCTGCTGCTTGTTGAGGCTGTCCTTTTACAACCTGAATATTCAGACTGTTTGATTCGTAAGTTTTACCGTTGACCTTGATAGACGCCGGACGAATGGAAAATTTGCCTTCTTTTTTAGCCCTGAGAATAAACATGTAGGAAAAACTGGACGACTGAGTTGTTTTTCCATTGATGATCTGAATACTTGAGCTCTGTGAAGTAGTTGGCCCCATCAATACATCAAAATTTGACAAATCGGGCAACTGAAGATCTGATCCGTTTTCATTCAAGGTAAAGCTTAACCGGAATTGTTCGCCTGCGGCAACCACATCCGGGCCTTCCATGGTAAATTGAATGTTGTCGGCCATAGCCAAAAATCCAACAAACATTAAAATTATCAGTGCATTAAATTTTCTGATCATAATTTCTTCCGGTATTCTTATTTCAAAAACGCTTCAAAAATACTGTTTCACAGACCAAGTTCCAATTTATCTACCAATCTTTATCGACGTTTTTTGACTGAGCTTTCAGAGCCTGAACTTTTTTTACCTTTTCCTGAGTCTTCTTTTCACTGTTTTCCAATGCCTGCAGCATTTGTTCTGCATTTTGTTTTGATATCTTACTTTGCTGTTGTTGTTGTTGCTGTTTCTGCTGGTCCTGATTCTGTTTTTGTTGATCTTTGTTCTTCTGATCTTTATCTTTATTTTGATCCTTCTTCTGGTCCTTTTTCTGATCTTTGTTTTGATCCTTCTTCTTATCTTTATTCTGGTCCTTCTTCTTATCGTCCTTTTTCTTTTGGTCCTGCTGTTTCTTTTTTAGATTCATTGCATACAAAAGATTGTATTTCGTATCCAGATCGTTCGGATTATTCCGCAAGGCCTCCTTGTATGCAGCGATGCTTTCATCCAGTTTTTTATTCATCAGAAGCGAATTGCCCATATTATGCAAGGCTCGGCTCTTCTCCATCTTGTCGGATGTCTTGTCGGCGATGTCTTTATATTTTTCAGTTGATTGTTCGAATTTATTCTGCTTGTAAAGAGAATTAGCCAAATTATAATTCCATTTGGTTTCATTTGGTTTTTTGTCAAGAGCCTTTCGATATTCGATTTCAGCTTTATTGAACTGGACAGTGTCGAGCCTGCTGGTATCCTTCAAGGCCGACTCATAATATTTATTTCCCTGCCTGATGAACTTCCGTTCGTTTTGAGCCTGGGTCACTGTAACCCAGACAAAAAGTAATATAATTAGTAGTTTTACCTGTTTCATAACTTTGTTATTTTCTTTCCCCAAACAGATTGAAATTCTTTAAATATTTGTTTTTTCTCTCAAGAATAAGAAAATCAAGCAGTATCAGAAAGATGCCCAATCCAATAAAATATTGAAATCTATCATCATAGTCGGCATAGATCTGTGTCTCAAGTTCTGATTTTTCCATTTTATTTACTTCACCAAACAGGTTATTTAAACCAACCTGATCGTTGTTTGCACGAATGTATGCCCCTTTTCCTGCTTCTGCTATTTTCCGCAGCATTTGTTCATCCAACTTGGTAACAATTGTATTACCCTGTCGGTCTTTGCGGTAACTTTTCTGACCGTTCGCAATAATCGGAATCGGTCCTCCCTCAGGCAACCCCATACCAAGGGTATAAATCACAATTCCTTTTTTGGCGGCTTCTATTGCTGCGCCAATAGGATCATCTTCGTGGTTTTCTCCGTCGGTTATGATTATCATAGCCTTACTTCCAGCAAATTGCGGACTAAATGATTTGACACCTAGTTCAATGGCAGCTCCTATGGCTGTTCCCTGTGTAGGAACCATTTCCGGACCTACTGAGTTCAGAAATAATTTTGCTGAAACATAGTCCGCAGTAATCGGGAGCTGTGTATAGGCATCACCTGCGAAAACAATCAACCCGATTTTATCATTGCTCAGTTTGTCGACCAGTTGTGAAATAGCCCGTTTGGCCCGCTCCAGCCGACTTGGCAGAATGTCTTCGGCCATCATGCTGTTTGAAACGTCCAGTGCAATAATCAATTCAATACCTTTACGTTTTTCGGTCTTAAGTTTAGATCCGAATTGCGGACGGGCAATGCCCACAATGATGCTGCTCAGGGCAAGCAATAGTACTATGAATTTAATAACCGGACGACCTACACTCACATTTGGCATCAAAACAGATAATATATCCTTTTGTCCGAATAGAGCCAAGGCGTTTCTGCGTTGCTTTCTTGAACGCCAGAAAAAGGCAATCAGTACTGGTATTAACAGCAACGCGTATAAATAATGCGGATGTGCTATTCTAAACATTTTCTTAAGTTCAAAGTTTCAATTTACAAATTGCTGATTCAGGTTTTCTATTGGCATTTACTTTCCTGGTCATTATGGGATAGTTCTAAAAACAGTTGTTTTCAGAAACAACCCAAGTACAAGCAACAGAGCTCCGGCCAATGCATATTTGAAGTATTCTTCTTCTTTCTTGCTGTATTCTTTGACATCTATTTTTGATTTTTCCAGTTTGTCAATTTCTTTATAAATTTCTGTAAGCGTTTTGTTGTTGGTTGCTCTGAAATATTTACCATCAGTTGTTTCGGCAATTTTCTGTAATGTTGGTTCGTCAATATCTACTTTCATATCCTGAACCTGCACGCCAAAAGGAGTTTGTACCGGGTAAGGAGCTGTGCCAATAGTCCCGATTCCAACAGTATAAACGCGAATTCCAAATGTTTTTGCCAGTTCTGCAGCCGTAACAGGGGCAATTTCTCCCCGGTTATTTACTCCATCGGTGAGCAGAATAATGACTTTACTTATAGCTGTGCTTTCTTTAAGTCTCGAAACAGCTGTTGCCAACCCGTTCCCAATGGCGGTTCCGTCTTCAATCATTCCACTTTCAATATTCCTGAAAAGATTAATCACTGTAGCATGGTCGGTCGTGAGCGGACATTGTGTAAAGCTTTCGCCTGAAAAAATGACGAGCCCGATTTTATCGTTTGGACGTCCCATAATAAATTGAGTGGCTACATCTTTTGCCGCTTCAATCCTGTTCGGTTGGAAATCCATGGCAAGCATTGAGCTCGAAATGTCCAGTGCAATTACTATATCTATTCCTTCGGTGGTCACATTCGACCAGCTGTTTGATGATTGTGGCCGTGCCAGTGCCATGATCAAAAAGGCCAGGCTAAGAAGAAAAGAGACAAAAACACTGTGGCGAAAGTAATATTTCCAACTCTTGGGTATTTTGGCAAATCCCATATCAGAGGAGAACTGTATGCTGGCTCCCGCTTTTTTTTGCTTCCAGAAGTACCACCCAATCATTGGAAGAAACAACAGAAACAGGTAGAAGAACTCCGGGTTTTTAAAACTTATTCCATTCATCATGTTCATTCAATTATTGTACGACTACTAATTTTTCTTCCTCAGGTCCTTCCACCGTAGTTGTCGGAGCTTTCAGCTCTTCTTTTTTAGTTTGATTGACAAAGAAATAGGCATTCATCAATGTCAGATTGTTGTCGTCAGTCAGCGGTGTGTATTTGGCAAATTTGACCAGATCAGCCAAACTCAGAATATGCTGAAGCTGATCGAGTGAACTTCCGTCAATCAATTCCTTACTTTGTTTGAATGTATCTATTGTTTCAGACGAAGTGAATTCCATTGCCGGAATGTCGAACCGGTTTTGAATGTATATACGAATGGTATCCGCTACCTCAGAATAATATTGTTTGATTTTTTCCTTTTGCCACAGTTGTTGTACTTTTATGCGGTCAAGTTCACGCAATGCAATGATGTGAGCCGGTTCAGCGGGTTTTTCGGGCCTGCTGAAAATCGAAACATTCTTTTTCTTCCAGCGGATGTAGTAAAAAATGAAAAAGAGTATTGCAGCAATAAGGATGATTCCGAGAATATAGGGTATAATTTCCTTTAATGAAAGCGGAGCTGAATAGACAGTCTTTATATCAACTGGCCCTTTTGCCGTATCTATTTTCATTCCATGTACCCTAAAAGCCAGTGTTTGTGTCGCTGCTGAATCGAGTAGTTTTCCATCTTTCATCCTGAAATAAAATGGGGGAATCTGGTGCATTCCGCTGTCGAAGGAGGTAATGAATATCTTCTGTGTCAGTTTCATTCGCTCCTTATTGTCGAGTTTGATCGTATCAATTTTTGAGCGGTTCAACACTTCAAGGTGTGAACTGAACGTGTCGGCTATCTGTGGAAACTGAATTTTCAGATCTTTTGGCTTTTCAATCTCAAGAAGTATTTTAAGCCGGTCACCAATTAAAATATGAGTTGAGTCGATACTGGCTTTTACCATAACCTGTTGCCCTTTCAGGGCATTGATACTGCCCGGAAACAAAACAAAAAGTAGGATATATAGTAATCTGTGCTTCATTTGTATTAATTTTTATCCACGTTTTTTAAACAGGCTGATCAGCGATTTGACGTAATCATGGTTGGTGTTGATACTGACGTAATCCACACGGCTCCTTTTAAAACTGTTGTCAAGTTCAGCCGACAAGTCCATCCACCATTTCCGGTATATAGATCTGGCTTTCCGGTCAGAACTGTCTATCCACGAGTAAGAACCCGTTTCAGCATCTTTCAGTTTGATCATTCCTATATTGGGCAATTCGGTCTCACGCTCATCAAAAATGCGAAGAGCAACTATATCGTGTCGGTTATTTGCTATTGAAAGTGCATTCTCCAGTGTTGCCTCTTTTTGAATGAAGTCGGATATCACAAATGCAGTGCAACGCTTTTTAATGGCATCTGTCAGGTACCTGATTGCTCTCGAAATATCTGTTCCTCTGGCTTCAGGCTCAAAATCAATCAACTCACTGATGATTCGCAAAATATGGCTACGTCCTTTTTTCGGCGGAATAAACTTTTCAATCTTATCCGAGAAGAAGATCACCCCGATTTTATCATTGTTCTGAATAGCCGAAAAGGCCAGGATGGCTGAGATTTCAGTAATCGTATTCTTCTTGAGTTTATCCATTGACCCAAACTCACGGGATCCGCTTACATCTATCAGCAACATCACGGTCAGTTCGCGTTCCTCTTCATAAACCTTGACAAACGGCTTGTTATACCGCGCGGTTACATTCCAGTCGATGTTGCGGATGTCATCGCCAAACTGATATTCACGAACCTCGCTGAACGCCATACCTCGCCCCTTAAATGCACTGTGGTATTCGCCGGCAAAAATATTGCGGCTCAATCCACGTGTTTTTATTTCAATTCTCCGGACTCGTTTTATTAGTTCGCTTGTTTCCATCTAAATAAGTTCCAAATTCCAGGTTTCAAGTTCCAAATTGTTACGGGTTGCGTGTTGCGTGTTACGGGCTGATCGTTAACTCGTAACTCGTAACTCGTAACACGTAACTCATAACGTTTAACTATGGCACTTCAACCGTATTTAATATTTCAGTAATTATTTCTTCGGCGGTAATGTTATTGGCTTCAGCTTCATAACTCAACCCGATACGGTGACGCATGACATCCAGGCATACTGCCCGAACATCTTCAGGAATTACATAACCACGACGTTTGATGAATGCATAGGCTTTGGCCGCCTGGGCCAGACTGATACTGGCACGTGGCGAACCTCCGTAGGAAATCATATCCACGTATTTATCGAGCTTGTAAGCTTTCGGATCACGGGTAGCAAATACAATGTCGACGATATATTTCTGGATCTTTTCGTCCATGTAAACATCTTTCACCACATCACGGGCTTTAAGAATATCCTCAGGGCGCATCACTTTTGATGCAACAGGGAACACTTTCAGCAGGTTTTGCTGAATAATGAGTCTTTCTTCGTCCTTTGAGGGATATTTAATCACCACTTTCAGCATAAAACGGTCGACCTGTGCTTCCGGCAGGGGATAAGTTCCTTCCTGTTCAATTGGATTCTGGGTGGCCATTACAAGGAATGGTTCCTGTAATTTATAGGTTGTTTCACCAATGGTGATCTGACGTTCCTGCATGGCTTCGAGCAATGCTGACTGTACCTTGGCGGGAGCACGGTTGATTTCATCTGCCAATACGAAGTTGGTGAAAATAGGTCCTTTCTTGACAATAAACTCTTCCTTTTTCTGACTATAGATCATCGTACCCAGCAAGTCGGCCGGCAATAAGTCAGGAGTAAACTGAATACGTGCATACTTGGCATCAATACTGGTGGCAAGCGTGTGTATTGCAAGCGTTTTTGCCAATCCGGGAACCCCTTCCAGTAAGATGTGACCTCCGGACAGAAGTCCGATTAAAAGGCTTTCAACCAAATGTTTTTGTCCTACAATTACTTTGTTCATCTCCATGCTGATGATGTCGACAAACGAACTTTCCCTTTGAATTCTTTCGTTCAATTCACGAATATCAACTGTTTGATCCATATTTTTAAGATAAATGATTTAATTGTTTGTTTTTTGAGAATACGAAAATAAGGTATCCATGAATGAAAAAGGATAAATTTTCGTTAAACTTTGTTAAGCTATTTTTACCCGAGAGGCTACAAATTTAATAAATTCGCCGATCTTTAACAGAATATGTTATCACTTTTTTACTTTTGTCAAAAACAATCCATTGAAACAAAGGTATTTCATAGAACTCGCATACAAAGGCGCCAATTTTCACGGATGGCAGTTTCAGCCCAATGCTGTTACGGTTCAGGAATGTCTGGAAAAAGCACTGTCAGTTATTACGCGTGAATCCATTGCAGTTACAGGCGCGGGGAGGACTGATACAGGAGTCCATGCCAGTTATTTTGTTGCGCATTTTGATGCATCCAAAACCAATCTTGATCATCCCGATTGGGTATATAAGCTAAACAGTTTTCTGGGCAGCGATATAGTTGTTTTTTACATTTCAAAAGTACATCCCGAAGCGCATGCCCGTTTTGATGCTGCTTCAAGAACCTATCAATACCACCTTAATTTAATAAAGGATCCTTTTGTTATCGAAACTTCCTGGTATTTTTTCAGGCAGCCCGATTTGGTAAAGATGAATGAGGCCAGTAAAATATTGTTTGAATATACCGATTTTACCAGTTTCAGCAAACTGCACACTGATGTGAAAACCAATAATTGCACAATCTATCAGGCAGAATGGACCCAGTATGGATCTGATGTAGTATTTACGGTTAAAGCCGACCGATTTCTCCGAAATATGGTACGCGCACTGGTTGGAACAATCCTTGAAGTCGGTCTTGGGAAAATTGATCTGAATGCATTTCGTAGGATAATTGAGCAAAAGGACCGTGGTGCCGCAGGTCTGTCTGTTCCTGCACATGGGTTGTTTTTAACTGATGTTGAATATCCTGAAAGTATATTTGTACGAAAGAAATAGGGAATAAGCCTTTATACTGCAGACCTGTCAGGTTTTTAAAACCTGACAGGTCTGTATGCAGTTACCAGATCCTTACAATCTTATCTTCCGGTCTCCACATCTTATCACCTTTCTTCACCCCAAATGCTTTGTAGAATTCCGGCATATTTGAAAGCGTCCCAATCACACGGAATTTTGCTGGTGAATGTTCGTCACTGCGTACCTGGTTGGCTATAGCTTCCGGTCTCATGTTGACCATCCAGGCCAGTGCAAAGCCCAGAAAGAAACGTTGATCAGGAGACAGGTTGGCAATCGTTTGCTTGTCCTGATACTGTCTGGTTTTCTGAAAAGCCTGGTATCCCATGATGATTCCACCCAGATCGGCAATGTTTTCGCCCTGGGTGAGTTCGCCATTGATGTGAAGACTATCTACCGGGTTATATTGGTTGAATTGCTCCACAATCATTTTGGTTTTACCATAGAACTTTGTACTGTCTTCTTTGGTCCACCAGTTTTTAAGATTTCCTTTATCGTCAAATTTACTTCCCATGTCATCAAATCCATGGGTCATTTCGTGGCCGAAAGTTGATCCGCCAATAATAGAGTACAGAATGGCATCGTCAGCCATTTTACGTTCATATCCCGGCACTATGATATTACAGGCAGGCACCACCAGTTCATTGTTCGAGGGATTGTAATAAGCATTGTAGTTTTGTGGCTGCATTTCCCATTCGGTACGGTCAACCGGTTTCCCAAATTTGGAGATCATATAATTGAAATGCCAGTGATTGGCGTTCATTGCATTTTCTGCATACGATTCCCTGTCGATTTTCATACTTCCAAGGTCTTTCCATTTGTCGGGATAACCCACCTTCATGATCATTGAACCCAGTTTAATTAACGCTTTTTCTTTGGTTGGACTGCTCATCCAGTCCAGGTTTTTAATCCGTTCAGCATAAACATCCTTAACGGCATTGCCTATTTCAACCAGCTTTTCCTTTGTTCCGACCGGAAGATATTCTGAAACATAGACCTGCCCAATCAACTCTCCAAGGTAACCATCGGTCTGTTCAACCACCCTTTTCCAGCGGGGTTTTGGTTGCTGTACTCCCCGTAGTGTTTGTGAGTAGAATTTGAAAACCTCCAGATAGGTCTTATCATCCAGATAAGAGGCCATACCTCTGACCAGCTGATATTTTAAGTAGTTTTTCCATACTTCCAATGGAACGGTTTTGAGGTTTTTGTTTAGGGCGGTGAGGTACTCAGTCTGTCCGACAATAACAGTGTCAACGTTTTGAAGGCCAGTTTCCTGATTGAAGATCTGCCAGTCCAGATTAGGAGTCAGTTCAGTAAGCTGTTTAAACGATAGTTTAGTGTAATTTTTCAACGGATCACGCGTATCTTCCTTTTTCCGCGAGGCTACAGCCATTGAAGTTTCAAGTTTCATGATCTCCTCAGCAACTATCTTTGCCTTATTAGGATCATACTTCAGAATGCTAAACATATTTGCAACATGCTGTTTGAATTTCTCCCTGATCTTCACCGTTCGCTCATCTTTTTCGAAATAATACGAACGATCAGGTAAGCTGAGTCCCCCTTGCCAGATGGTTACTGCATTTTTGCTGCTGATTTTGCTGTCCTGACCAACGCCAAATCCAAACATTGGAGAAGCGGCGCCACGATGGATAAATGCAGCCTCTGCAATAAGTTGTTTGATATCTTTCACGGCCTCAATCTGATCGAGGTATTTCTGAATAGCCGATATCCCGGTTTTATTCAGATTGGCGCTATCCATACCTGAAAAGTAGAAATCACCAATCTTTTGTTTGTTGCTTCCCTTTTCAGAGATAGTTTTTGCGCTTGTTTTGCAGATTTTCAGGATTTGTGAATTAATTGTATCCTGAATCAATTGCCAGATGCCACTACTTTGTTCGCTGGCTGCAATTGGGTTTGCCTTAAACCATTTGCCATTGGCATAATCGAAGAAATCATCTCCTGCCTGGTAGGAAGAATCTATATGCGACGCAAGCGGATCAATAGCCGAAGACTTATCCTTTCGGCCTGTCTGACAGGATATTGAAGTCAAAAGCAGTACTGAAAAGAGAATAGAGATAGTCAGTTGTTTCATTGTTGTAATAATTTGATCAGTAATTCATATCGGATAATAATTAAGTCCACAAGATAGGTATTGCAATGCAAAAAATTGCTCCGAAAATTAACGAATATTCCGATATGCCTTGAAAAACAGTTTTATAACATAAGAAATTGAGATATTGTAGAGCAGTTTAGCTTTCTTCCTAATATTTTCATTTGTAGTTTTGGCATTTTAAAATATACAACAGGATACCCAAAAACCTAAATTAGCCCAAAGTTCAAATGAAAAACTTTTTAACCCATTACCTTGAAGAAGAAAGAATGAGAAATGATGGAAAGGTTTATTCTCCAGGTCCGGTTGTTACTATTTCACGAGAGTGTGGATGTTCGGCCAAACGAATTGCTACCAAACTTTCGAAAATCCTTACCGGATATAACTACTTGTCGGAAACAAAAACTGAAGTAGAATGGAATTGGGTCAGTAAGGACGTAATTGATGTTGCTGCCAGTGAATTGGAAATGGAGCCTGAGGAAATCAAGTCTGTATTGCTGGGCGAGGTGAGGCGAAATATCCATGATATTGCCACCGCGTTCTCCCCTTCAAAGGTTTATGATTCTGACGACCAGCAAGTGATTGATACCGTAAAATCAGTGGTGCGGAATATCGCTGAAGCAGGCCATTATATCATCGTAGGTCGTGCCGCCAGTGTTATTGCACAGGATATTCCCCAACGTTTAAGCATTCGGTTGCAGGCCCCGCTCGATTGGCGAATCAACCGGATCATGCAGATCAGTAATCTGTCCTGGGCTGAAGCTCAGGAATATGTCATAGAAATTGACCGTCAGCGCAACCTGTTTGTCGAACATATAGCCGGCCGCAAACTGGATAGTAATGATTTCGACCTGATTTTTAATTATTCAACTTTTACCGATGATCAGATTGTCGATGTGATTGTGAATGTCCTGAAGAACAAAAAAATCATCGCGAATTCGGAAGAGGATTAGATTCCATGAAAAGATAAAACCGCTCTGAATCTTTACCTCCATTGCACAGGTAAAAGTGCATTGCAGAAGTCGGTTTGCAGACCAATTCTAACGAACCAAATGATGTAATTCATTTGTAAACAGACCCTATCCCTATACTTCCCAGAAAGGATTGCCTTTTATCACTATCATACCACTTTCATACCACTGTCATACCACTTTCAGTACAAATTCGTAACAAATTCGAATCAAATTCGAAACAAATTCGAAACAAATACGTAGCCGTTCGAATTTGTTACGAATTTGTTATGTATTTGATTCGAATTTGTTACGAATTTGTACTGAAAGTGGTATGACAGTGGTATGAAAGTGGTATGACAGAGTTAAAAGGCAATAGTGGTGAAATTCTACATCAAGGCAATAGCTGAACAAGAGAAAAAAGGGATCACTTCATATTGTTGAGTTGGAAGTTATTTATTAAGTATAAATCACAATTCGTCTGAACAAGAAGAAAAAGGATCGGTTACCCCTTAAGGCAAACCTGAAACAGTTGAATTGTTTTCGGGTTTTTCTTTGCCTCAATTTCACAACAATTCATTGATCCAATCCCTAAAAAGTCAGAAATTTGGGCATTCCGTAGTATAAAATGCTGAAACGACGCTTTTCTTTTGTGTATGGGATTAATTCTTCAAACATAAACAAAGCAAAAAAAATTGTAAATTTGTAAACTAATTTAGATTCAATCAAAATGGAACAACTACTCAATATTTCAGACATAAAAAACCTTTTTCCTAACGAATGGGTTTTGCTTGGAAATCCTGTTATGGACGAAAGTAAGATTGATGTTTTATCAGGTATTCCTTTGTTTCACAGCAAAGACAAAAAAGAAGTTTGTTATATAGGCAGGGACAAAACATCAAATTTTGATAAAATTTCCTTGATTTATACTGGTACATTTCGTCCGACAAGAAAAATCACAGGCATTTTTAACCGTGTTTCAAAATGATGTATAAATTTAAAAGAGAACCAGAAAGCGGGCTCATTCTGGTGAACGTTGAAATTGACAACAAATATGAGCTAAAGATGATATTAGACACAGGAGCAACAAATACAACCATTGACAGTAATGCTTTATACTTGCTCGGACACGACCTGAAAGACAATATCGGAACAGTTGAAATAGAAACTGCTAACGGAATTATAGAAACTGAAGTTTTTGAAATTGACACTTTTGCCTCACTTGGTTTGATAAAAGAGAAGTTTCAAATTCAAGTTTACGATTTTCTTGCTCACGGAATTTTTTCGGACTACAACGGACTTCTTGGTCTTGATTTTTTAGAAGGAACTAAATTTTGTATTGACACAAGGGAAAGCATAATAACCTTATCGTGAGGTTCACTTTACAGCAATTTTTCTCAATTTATTGATCGCATCCCGGGTAAGTCAATATATATATTTGCAGCTATTGGCGGTAAGCTTAGCGCGCACCGTAAACTGAAGACAAATTCTTGTAAATTTGATTAAAGAAAACAAAATGAAAACTGCATTACAAATTGATTTAACCTTTGACCAGGTTCTTGCGTTGGTAAGGCAATTGCCCAAAAGTGAAAAGATAAAGTTGACCAAAGAGTTAGAAAAAGAAGGCATTGAATCAAAATTGTCGGGACTATTAAAAACTTTCCGAACCACAGATTTAAGTTTGAAAACAATTAACGAAGAAGTTGAAATTATAAGACAACAAATCTATGAAAGGCAAAACTAAACAGCTTATTCATTAATCGCATGTGTGGTATTTGTGGAATATTCAGAAAAGATAATCCTTCGGAAGTTGTCGATCAGATTCAAAAGATTAATCAATCTCTTCGGCATCGTGGACCTGATGATGAGGGTTATGTAATAGTAAATAAAGATACTATAACTGCATTGGCAGGGAAAGATACCCCTGAGGAGGTGTTGCAATCCAGTCTTTCGTATTGTCCCAACGAATATATCGATTCGTATTCAGGAAGGGGTTTTCTTGCCCTGGGTCACAGAAGATTGTCGATTATTGATGTTTCGGCCAAGGGACACCAACCCATGTGTTCGGATAATCAGCAACTTTGGATTGTCTTTAACGGCGAGATCTACAATTACATTGAACTAAGGGAGGAATTGATACAGAAGGGTTATTCCTTCCGAAGCAATTCGGATACGGAAGTAATTATCAATGCCTACAATCATTGGGGAAAAGATTGCGTGGACCATTTTAACGGGATGTGGGCTTTTGTAATTTATGATCAGAAAGAAAACATACTCTTTGGCTCTCGGGATCGGTTGGGGGTTAAGCCCTTGTATTTTCACAGGAATAAGGATCAGTTTATTTTTGCTTCGGAACAGAAAGCCCTGGTGAAGTGCAAATTTGTGGATGCTACATTAAACGAAAAGGCTGTATTTGATTACCTGGTCTTGAGCCATGGACAATCGGAGCCGGAAGGTTTCTTCAAAAACATTGTGGAACTGGGTGCAGGACATTGTTTCGTACTTAGCCTGAGCAGTTTGAAATTCGAGACCTGGTCATACTTTTCAACCCTTAAGATAAAGGAAAAAGCGAGTTTACGATCGGGTAAGGAGGAAGCAGAGGAGTTGCTCCAAATTCTTAAACAGGCGGTTATCATTCGAACGCGTTCAGATGTTCCCGTTGGAGCTTGCTTAAGCGGCGGGATCGATAGTTCGTTCATAGTAATGATTTTGAGTGAATATTTAAAGGAACAACAGTATAAATATGTGCCCAAAGTCTTTACGGTAGCATTTCCAGGATATGATTTCAATGAGGAAAACTGGGCCAGGAAAGTAGTTGATAACTCCACCGTAGAATGGCATATTACCAATCCAACCGGGGAAGACTGGCTGAAGGATTTACAGTCAATGATTTATGCCGCCGATTCACCCATGTTGTCGACAAGTACGTATGCCCAATACCGGGTCATGAAGCTTGCGGCTGAAAACGGGATTAAAGTTCTGCTCGACGGGCAGGGGGCCGATGAGCTGTTTGGCGGATATTCGCATTTCGATAATTCGTATTATAATGAATTGGCGCTGTCCTTAAGGTTTATGACGCTTCTCAGGGAAATGTCACTTCAGGGAGGGGTGAATAAAAACATGAAAAACTGGATGTATTCGAATCTTCGTAATTTGATGCAGAACCTGCCTTCAGGTCTGGCCAAGCCGGCTTATGAACATTCGGTCAGGGATTTGAAATACATCAGGCCTGAGCTTAAGCACCAGTTTAAGGAACGGTTCGGTCATCTCAATTTCCCATTCGGAACAAATCTGAATACGGTACTTAAGCAATGCACCGGTGGCGAAGAATTGCAGATGATGTTGCGACTGGAAGACAGGATGTCGATGAATTTCTCGGTTGAATCGCGTATTCCTTTTTCAGATGATCTGCCGCTGATAGAGTATGCACTTTCATTGCCTTCGGGTTACAAAATAAAGGACGGGTTACGTAAATTCGTCTTACGTCAGGCAGGAGCAGGAGTTTTGCCGGCAGAAATAGCTGCACGAAGAGATAAAATTGGCTTTCAGGCGCCGGGTCAATCGTGGTTAAAAATCATGAAGGATCACATTCCTGATTTACTGGGGTCAAACATCAATGAATTTGTACATGTTGATTTGCTTAAAAAGGATTTTGACCAGATGATTCTGAACGGTAATGAAGTTGCAGGTACACGCCTGTTGCGATTCATTTTCTTTTCACAATGGAGGAAGATCTATAATATCTGAATTTGCAGACCGAGCTAAATAAGCTTATGTTTGTTCGTAGAATCAATTCACAGTCATGCAACAAGCGCTTTTAGATTTTTTAAGATGCCCCGTTTCAGGAAATAATCTTGAGATTAAGATCATTGATTATCGGGTTAAGCAATACGAAACCACATCGATCGAAGAAATAAACAACGCCATCCTTTTTTCTGATTCGGGGTTCTTTTTCCCTGTGATCGATGGTATTCCACGCATGCAGCTGGAAAGTGTACTCCTGTTTTCAGATTTCTTTCAGAAACATATGACTGATTATGAAGATCGGAAGAAAAAGCTCATGGTAAAGTATGGGCGGATTATTACTGACTGTTTCAAAAAAAATGAGGCAACCCGGAAAAGCTTTAGTTTCGAGTGGAGTTTGCTAAAAGGCGGTGAAACCAAAATATGGCATAGCGATCTGACGCAATTCAGGCAGGAGCTATTTGTAGAACTTGACGAAGCGGGGACACTCGAAGGTCGTTTGGCGATTGATATTGGCTGCGGTCATGGCTATTCTTCTCATTTTATGGCTGAAGCCGGAGCGACGGTTATAGGTATTGACATGAGTTTTAGTATTGAAGTAGCCTATGAGCAATTACGCATTGAACATGTTCATTTTGTGCAGGCTGATTTGCAATTTCTGCCTTTGGTACACCGGCAGTTCGATATCGTCTATTCGAGTGGGGTAATCCATCACACCAATAACACGGAATTGTCGTTCGGCATCATTCAGGAATTGACAAAGCCCGGGGGCAAACTCATCGTATGGCTTTATCACCCAATCCCTGCACTGATTCATAACATCATGCTATTTGCGCGTCGCCTGACCAGGCATATTTCGGTACGGATACAATTCTGGATTTACTTTTTCACCCTGTTGCCTTTATACCTGTTGGTTATACGGATAAAAGGAAAGAAAATGAAATGGAGAGAGATAATGATCGATTTGATCGATATTCTGACCCCTTATTACCGCTATGAACATGAGCCACAGGAAACGGAATGCTGGTATGTTAAACATGGATATGAAAATATAAACGTTACGGACCGTAATTTCTTTGGGTTTTCGATCTGTGGAATAAAAAATATAACGATTGTTCCTTAACTTTTCTCTACTTTTGAATTTCAGGTCAATCCAGATAACCCAATGAATCCGTATCTATGAAGAGTGTGCGAAAATATATCACCACTATTTCAGCATTTCAGTTTATCCAATTGCTTCGGTTTGCCACACTTCTTTTGTTGGGTGTAGTCTTCGCACATCACTATTCGAAACAAGAGATCGGTCAATATGAAGTGATGCTTTTTATTGCCGGAGCTGTAAGCTTTTTTTGGTTGAGCGGAATTCTGCAAACCTTCCTGTCATTAGCTAAGGATGAAGAAACTTCATCAGGAGAATCAGAAAGATCATCCCATTATTTTAATGGATTTGTACTGCTGGTTTTCTTTAGTGCACTGGCAGTCTTGTTTCTGGTTGTTTTCAGGCATCAGGTACAGACATTGCTGAATGGCGCGAATCAAATCCCTTATTTTAACTGGCTTTTGGCCTACCTTTTCCTGTCGTCTCCTTCAAATTTAATAGAATATCTATTTCTAAGCAAAAGCAAACCCGTTCATATTATAGTTTATGGACTGGTATCCTATGGCCTCCAGTTCATATTTCTGACTGTGCCTCCGTTGCTAAATCTGCCTCTGAAATATTCAGTTTTCGGTTTGATTGCCATAAGTGCCCTGCGTTTTATCTTTCTGTTAATCATACTTGGAAAGTATTCACGGTTTACCCTCTCTTTCCCTTTTCTGAAAGAACACATTAACCTGGCTTATCCTCTTATCCTCAGTTCGTTGCTGAGTGGATCAGGTCAGTATATTGATACCGCAATTGTTACTCATTTTTTCAATTCTGAAATGTTTGCCATTTTCAGGTATGGCGCCCGTGAGTTTCCATTGGTAATCATTCTGGCCAATTCGTTCAGTCTGGCGATGATTCCTGAGTTTTCCAGATTAACGATGGCTGAATGTCTGATGAAGATCAAGAACAATTCAAAGCGGTTGATGCATATATTGTTCCCAATAACGGCGGTATTCATCCTTGCTTCGAATTGGTTATTTACCTTTTTCTTTACCGAAAGCTTTTCACTTAGCGCCAAAATCTTCAACATATACCTGCTTCAGATTGTCTTCCGTTTAATTTTCCCGGAGACCATCTTAATTGGGAAACGGATTACGAAGATATTTCTCGCAGTGTCATTTACTGAAATCGTAGTCAATGTCGCATTAAGCTTGTTTCTGGTGAGATTGATTGGAATAACTGGTATTGTATATGGAACTTTTCTTGCTAATCTATTTGAACGGTTTGTGCTTATTGCAATCGTAAAGCATAAACTAAAGGTTAACGTTCATGAATATATACCGGTTAGCTTGTATCTGGCCTATAGTGTGGCACTTTTACTGGTATATTACATGGTCGATTTTTGGATCTACCCTTTGTCCTGAAAAGAAATTTTAAATTTAATAAATTCAATATGGATTTTATCATAGATGACCCTCAACAGGAACAGGAATTTCGTCATATTCTGACTAAAATCCAATTGGCCAAGAACGGAGAAACAGCTGCTCAGATGAAGCAGCATGGACTCATCTACAAGATAAATTGGGGCGCTTCAATTGTTTCGCTTCGCGAGATCGCCTCTCAATTTGAGCCAAGTCATTTGCTTGCGTTAAAGCTATGGAATAAAAAATGGCGGGAAACGATGATTTTGGCAGCCATGCTTGATGTTCCAAAAGAAGTTACCGAAGAACAAATGGATTATTGGACAAAAAGTCTGGAAACAACAGAAATCGCCGAAGCATTAAATACGTATTTGTGGGTTAAAACAAAATTTGCTTTCATCAAATCACTGGAATGGTGCCGGGGGAAAAAGCATCTGGTCCGTTTCGCAGGCCTTCATCTGATGGGGCGATTAGCTTTAATTGAGAAATCTGCCATGGATGAAATCTTCGAGCCATTTTTCGACGTTTTGTCACCATTGGCAAAGGACCCCAATTTAAAACAGGTTTTTTACCGTTCCTATCTTTTACTCGGAATGAAGAGCAAAACGATGAATGAGGCAACTATTTTGTTTGCTGAAGACTTGAAAAGTGTTGATTCAGAGGATAGTCGAAGTCTGGCGGATTTGATTCTTTCTGAACTTACCAGTCCATACGTACAGGAGTTATTTGTTAAGAATACTTAACAATGGCAGTAATTTGAGTAAGTCTGCTTATTTTTGGTACGGTTTTTATATCATTGAATCGAAATTTAAACTTTAAACAATGGATATCACAAAATCATCGAACCCGGTATTCGGGAAGAACATATTTAATCAGGCAGCAACCAGCTCTGACGACGGAGTGATGACCGTTAACGGAACAATAAACAAGACTGGTTTGATGCTGTTGATTGTAATTTTTGCCGCAACGTTTACCTGGCGTAAATTCTTTGGCGCTATTGACCCGGCTCTTCCGGGAGTAATGCCATCGGGAATTATCGGCTGGATGATCGGTGGAGCAATTGGCGGCTTTATTCTGGCGCTGATTACTACATTCAGCCCACGCCGTGCAGCAATGACTGCACCGATATATGCAGTTTTTGAAGGTTTATTCCTGGGGGCAATTTCAGCCATGTTTGAGGCGATGTATCCGGGACTGGTTATGCGTGCGGTAATGCTGACATTTGGTGTATTTGTTATCATGCTTGTTTTGTTCCGTACCGGGACCATCCGTGCTACTGAAAAATTCAGAACGGTAATCTTTGCTGCTACGGGTGGTATTGCATTAGTATACCTGGTTAGTTTTATTGCTAGTATGTTTGGAACCAATTTTGGCTTTATGTACGGAAATGGTCTGGTAGGCATTGGGTTTAGTCTGGTCGTCGTTGTGATTGCTGCCCTTAATCTGATTCTCGATTTTGATATGATTATGCAAGGGGCGAACGCACGAGCTCCCAAATACATGGAATGGTATGGCGCTTTTGGATTGATGGTTACCTTAATCTGGTTATATCTTGAAATGCTTCGTTTGCTTTCAAAACTATCGAGTCGCAATTAATACTGGTTACTTGATAAAATATAATCTTTGACAGGGACTTTGGTCCCTGTTTTTATTTTCTGTCTATTTATGCTAATTTCGGCAGATTAAACAAAACCCCGGAAGCTTGATATGGAAATTATTCAGGTAATAGATAAAAAAACGATTGAAGCATTTCATGAGCTTCCTCTGCGCATATATAAAGATGACCAGAACTGGGTGCCTCCTTTGAGGATCATGATTGAAGATATATTTAATCGCCGGAAGAACGCTGGTTTTATGAATGGTGATGCAAGGAGATGGTTGGTAAAAGATGATAAACGCATTATTGGCCGGATTGCCGCTTTCTATGATCGCAGTAAAATTGAGGAAGGTAAAGAACAGGTTGGAAATATAGGTTTTTTTGAATGTTTCGATCATTTTGAAGCTTCCATTCTCCTGTTTGATACGGCCAGGGACTGGCTGAAAAGTGAAGGGTTCACTGCCATGGACGGTCCAGTAAATTTCGGGGAAAATTTCTTTAACTGGGGTTTATTAGTCGATGGGTTTGAACCGCAAGGATTTGGAATGCAGTATAATCCGACCTATTACAGGCAACTTTTTAATGAATATGGATTTCAAACCTACTACAAGCAATTCACTTACCACCTTGATATTACCAGTCCGGACCTGCCTGAGAGGTTCTGGAAAATAGCGGCATGGGTTGCCAAGAAGAAAGATTTTCAGTATAAATCCTTTTCGTTTAAAGAGCAGGATCGGTGTATCGCTGATTTTATAACCATTTATCAGCAAGCATGGGACAAACATAGCAATTACAAGTCTATTGACCCGAACGATCTGAAAACCCTTATACGGGATTCCAAAATGGTGCTTGAGGAAGAATTTATCTGGTATGTTTATTATAAGGATGAACCCATCGCATTCTTTATGATGATTCCGGATTTGAACCAGATATTAAAACATTTCAAATCAGGTAAACTAAACCTTTATAATATTATAAAATTAATTTATCTGAAGCGAAAAAAGACCATGACCCGCTGCAGGGTTTTGGTGATGGGAGTTATTCCCAAGTTTCAAGGTGCAGGAATTGAATCCGGTATTTTTTGGCAAATGCGACAGGTCATGTTGAATAAGCCATGGTATAAGGAAATGGAATTGAGTTGGGTGGGGGATTTCAATCCGAAAATGATTGCCCTGTTTAATTCCGTTGGAAGTAAATACGCGAAAACACACGAAACATTGCGTTATCTGTTTGATCGGAGTAAGCCATTCGAACGGTTACCAATCATTGAAGAATAAGCGGATAGAATTTGTCTGGAAAAGTAGTGTAAATTAACCCGAAAAACAGAAACTCATGCATATCACAGAGGTCACTGATAAACAAACCCAAGACTACTTTCATCAGGTTCCACATCTGATTTATAAAAACGATGACAATTGGTCTTGTCCATTGCATGGAATGGTTGAAGATATATTCAATCCTGCAAAAAACCCTTCATTTAAATACGGAGAAGCCACACGCTGGGTTTTAACCGGTGACAACGGCGAATTATTGGGGCGGATTGGTGCTTTCATCAATAGACGGAAGGCTTTTACATTTGATCAGCCAACCGGGGGATGCGGTTTCTTTGAATGTATAAATAACTTTGAAGCGGCCAAACTCCTGTTTGATTCGGCCCAAGGTTGGCTCACTGATAGGGGAATGGAAGCGATGGATGGTCCGGTTAATTTCGGCGAAAACTATATGAACTGGGGACTATTGGCTGACGGGTTCATGCATCAGGGTTTCGGAATGCCATACAACCATCCGTATTACGTCGATTTGTTTAAACAGTACGGTTTTGAAGTTTATTTTCAGCAATTCAGCTATCATCTTGATTATTCCAAACCTTTTCCAGAGCGTTTCTGGAAAATTGCAGGCTGGGTAGCTCAAAAACCGGGTTACTCATTCGAGCATTTTTCATTTGATAAGGTAGCGAAGTTTATCGACGATTTTTGTCACATCTATGATGAGGCCTGGCGTTTTCATAAAAACACACAACCTTTGGACAAGGATGAATTGCGCGACTTTATTAAGTCCTCAAAAGCAATTCTCGATCCTGAAATGATTTGGTACGCATACCATGAAGGGATCCCCATTGCATTGTTCGTAATGATTCCGGATATTAATCAGATATTGAAAAAGCTTAACGGGAAGATGAATTTCCTCAATGTTTTGAAATTCCTTTATTATAAGCGGACAAAAGTAATGACCCGTACCCGGATTCTGATTATGGGAGTGGCTCCTAAATATCAAAAATCAGGAATCGAATCGGCGATCTTCTGGCATCAGGATAAACTAATGAAGCATAAACCACAATATAAAGAGGTAGAATTATCGTGGGCGGGTGACTTTAATCCCAAAATTATTGCCCTGTACAAGTCAGTTGGCGGGGTTCATGTAAAAATACATTATACGATGCGATACCTTTTTGACCGGACAAAACCGTTTAAAAGAGCTCCTGTCATTGGACTGGAAGATTAAATCCGAAAAATAGAGGAATTTATAAACAGAAATATTTGGAAATTACATTCCTATATGTAACTTTGCAAGCCGTTAAAATAAAAGTAAAGAGAATAAAAATGAAAAAAGGGATACATCCAGAAAATTATCGTACTGTTGCATTCAAAGATATGTCAAACGGTCATGTATTTATAACCAAGTCGACTGTTAACACTAAGGAAACAGAATTGGTTGACGGAGTTGAATATCCGGTGATTAAACTAGAAATATCGAGTTCATCTCACCCGTTCTATACTGGAAAAATGAAATTGGTTGATACAGCTGGTCGTGTTGATAAATTCAATACAAGATACCAGAAGCATATGGATACCAGAAAGAAATAATTCTGTTCCTAAAGATATTCAAAAAGCTTCGCATTGTCGAAGCTTTTTTGTTTTTATACAATTCCTATATCACGACTATGACGCAATATTGTTTGTTCGACGATTTGTTCCGAAATGAACTATTGCCGTTAACGTTCACCAAACCTGTTTCGGAATTAAGAATCGGAGTATTAACGATTAGGGAGAAATGGGAGAAATATCTTTCAATCAATATTCTTTCCTGGAAGACCCAGGCTTACCTTTCATTTAAGTTTCCATTTCTGGGAAATGGTTCAATGGTTTACCTGAGCGGCCATGTTTGCCCGACCCGGTCGCTAGTTCAACAAATCCTGGCGTTGCAAGCGAATCAGGGAATAATGTATGAGAACCGGGTAGTAGCTATTCGGACATCAGATCAGGAACCAACCTTTGAAATCGAGAACTTCACCGGCATTAATTGGATTCATTGGGAAGAAAAACTCACTATTCTTACTAATTCATGGGATTTATTTTCTCGCAATGGGGAACAAATTCAGGCTGATTTTGAGCTATTAACAAAAGGAAGAATTTCTGATCCAATTGCATCATCGTGTTTTGTTCAGAACAGTGGAAATATCTTTATCGAAAAGGGTGCTAAAATTACCTTTGCCTCTCTGAATGCTTCCACTGGTCCCATATATATTGGAGCTGACACCGAGATCATGGAAGGTGTGATGATACGCGGTCCGTTTGTTCTCGGTGAGCATTCCACAGTTAATATGGGTGCAAAAATATATGGTCCGGTGACTATAGGACCCCATTCAAAGGTAGGGGGAGAGCTTAATACGGTCAATATTCAGGGCTTATCAAATAAAGGTCACGACGTATTTCTTGGAAGTTCGGTGATTGGCGAATGGTGCAATCTGGGAGCCGACACAAATACCTCAAACCTGAAAAATTCATATGTGGAGGTGAAATTGTGGAATTACACTACCAGTCGATTTATGAAAACCGGACTGCAATTTTGTGGTTTAATCATGGGTGATCACTCAAAATGCGGAATTAATACCATGTTCAATGCCGGGACAGTGGTTGGAATAGGATGCAATATCCATGGAACAGGTTATTTGCGCAATTTCGTACCTTCATTTTCCGAAGGCGGAACTCATGGATTTCAGGTTAATCGACTTCAAGAGGTATGTAAAACTGCGGGAAAAGTCATGGCACGACGGAATCAGATTTTAACAGAAACTGACCAAAACCTCCTTTCCGAAGTTTTTGAGCTGACAAAGAAGTACCGGAAGTACTGATAATTTCCGATATTGTAGACATATTCCTCTTAATCCTTATTTGGCATGGCTATTGCAAAATACAGCACAGTTATTTCTGATCGGGCATCTTCGGTCAGAATGTCATGGTCGAAGTTATAATCTTAATTAAGAAAGTTAATAATAAATTATGCAAAATATATTAATTACCAGCCTTATGGAAGACGACGCTGATTTTATTCCGATCTTAAATGATGGGGATGATTCAGAATTAATCAATGTAGATGTTCCTGACATTTTGCCAATATTACCTTTACGGAATACGGTTATGTTTCCAGGGGTTGTTATGCCCATTACTGTGGGCAGGCAAAAATCGCTTCAGTTGGTTCAGGAAGTATACAGAGGAAATCGTTTGCTGGGAACGGTTGCTCAAAAGGACGGTAGTATTGACGATCCGGCACAGAATGATTTGTACCAGACCGGTACAATTGCACAGGTACTGAAAATTCTCGAAATGCCCGACGGATCGACTTCTGTAATTATTCAGGGCAAAAAACGATTCGAGGTACTTGAATACACACAGGAGTTCCCGTATTTAATGGCCAGGGTAAATCCGATGGTTGATACACAGCCACAGGATGATTCCGTTGAATTCTCCGCAATTATTGGCTCTTTAAAAGATTTGTCGATTAAAATTGCCCAATACTCGATGCATATCTCACCTGAAGCATCCTTTGCAGTTAAGAATATTGAAAATTCTACTTTCCTGATCAATTTTGTTTGTTCAAATACCGATTTGAAAGTGGAGGAAAAACAGATATTACTTGGAATAAGTGATATCAAGGAGAGGGGTATTCAGGCTATAAGCTACCTGGTACGCGAAGTTCAGATGGCTGAATTGAAACGTGATATTCAGACTAAAGTTAAGAATGAACTCGATCAACAGCAAAGGGAATATCTGCTGAACCAGCAAATGAAGACCATTCAGGATGAATTGGGAGGTAATCCTGCTGAACAGGAAATCCAGGAATTCAAGGCCAGGGCAAAAGAAAAAAAATGGTCTGAAGAAGCAGAAAAACATTTTGAGAAGGAAGTTCATAAGCTTTCAAGGTTAAATCCGGCTGCAGGTGAATACTCGGTTCAATTTGCCTATTGTCAAACCTTGCTGGATCTACCTTGGAACGAGTATACCGAGGATAATTTTGATTTGAAACGTGCGGTTAAAGTGCTTGATGAAGATCATTACGGATTGGAAAAAGTAAAAGAACGCATTCTGGAACATCTGGCTGTTCTGAAACTGAAAAACGATATGAAAGCCCCTATTCTTTGTTTATATGGTCCTCCAGGAGTAGGAAAAACCTCACTGGGAAGATCGATTGCAAAAGCCCTGGATCGTAATTATATCCGGATGAGTTTAGGTGGTTTGCATGATGAGGCTGAAATTCGCGGACACCGGAAAACATATATTGGGGCTATGCCCGGACGAATTCTGCAGAATATTAAAAAGGCAAAATCATCAAATCCGGTTTTTATCCTTGACGAACTGGACAAGGTCTCAAATGATTTTCATGGCGATCCGGCATCAGCATTGCTGGAGGTTCTTGATCCGGAACAAAATTTTGAATTTCACGATAATTACGTGGATGTCGAATACGATTTATCAAAAGTCATGTTTATTGCCACGGCAAATACTCTAAATACAATTGCACCTGCATTGCGCGACAGGCTTGAACTAATTGAGGTAAGCGGATATTTGGTAGAAGAAAAAATCGAAATCGCTAAAAGGCATTTAATTCCAAAACAGCTTGAAAACCATGGAGTGGGAGAGAAGGATGCAATATTTTCGAATGAAGTCATCCAACACATTATTGAAAACTATACCCGCGAATCAGGGGTTCGTGAATTGGATAAGAAAATAGCTAAGGTTATACGCCGGATTGCAAAAAAGATTGCATTTGAAGAGAAATATAACATCAATCTAACCAAGGAAGATGTTAAGGACTATTTGGGCGTAAGACAATATACAAAAGAGATATACCAGGGGAATAGTTTTGCCGGAGTTGTAACCGGTTTGGCATGGACTGCGGTTGGTGGTGAGATTTTATATGTCGAAACCAGCTTAAGTAAAGGGAAAGGTTCTCTTACGTTAACCGGAAATCTGGGCGACGTGATGAAGGAATCTGCAATGCTTGCACTTGAATACCTACGTTCTCATGCTGAGCAGATGGGTATTAAACCCGAAGTGTTTGACCGGTACAACGTTCATGTTCATGTACCTGAAGGTGCAATTCCCAAAGATGGTCCTTCGGCTGGAATAACGATGGTGACTTCTATTGCATCAGCGTTTACCCAGCGTAAGGTACGTAATAATCTCGCAATGACGGGTGAAATTACGCTTCGCGGAAAGGTTCTGCCTGTAGGAGGAATTAAGGAAAAAATTCTTGCTGCCAAACGGGCAGGGATCAAAGAGATCATTTTATCCGAAGCAAATCGAAAAGATCTGGAAGAAATTAAGGAAGTGTATATTAAAGGATTAAAATTTCATCATGTCGATACTATCCTTGAAGTTATAAACATAGCCTTGCTGACTTCAAAGGTCGACAATCCATTGAAAATAGAATAACTCTTAATAGTTCCGGAGATAATAACAAACAGTGGATAGTATATACTGTCCGCTGTTTATATTTTCAATAATGAGTTTAAATAACCGGAAATAAGTCTAGTTTTTCAAAAAGGATCATTTGAATTCTTGAAATTGCTTCCTGGTGGATGGTCTGGTTAAATGCAAGAAAGCAGGTTTGTGTTTTCTTATCAACCTTCACCAGGTAATTCAGATTAATGTAATTTGATCGGTTTATCTGGAAAAATGCCGGTGAATTCAGCATTCGAATCACAATGTATAGATTCCGGGTGATTGTTTCAATAGTTCCATCCTGTAAATAGACATAGCAATTATTCGACTTTGATTTTAGAATGACAATGTCTCTCATTTCAATAATAAGGACTCCACGAGTGGTTGGTAGCTTAATTTTTGGAGAATCCAGCTGTGAATGAATGAATTTATCCTGTTTCCGTTCCAGATATTTCTTATGTGTTTTTATATGGTATTTCTGAATCACCATCTCAAGGTCGGTAATGGAGAATGGTTTGGTCAAAAAATCAAGTGGTTCTACACCCAAAGCATCATAGGCATATTGTTGATGCGCCGTAGTAAAAACAATTTCAGAATAAAAATTCTCAGAATGAATCTTATCCGCCACTTGTAGCCCATTCATGTCGGGCATGTCAATATCGAGAAAAACCAGTTCAGGTAAATTCATCTTTACCATCTCCAATCCTTTTTTTGCTTTGGTTTCCTTTCCGATAACCTTAATGAAAGGGAATTGACGAAGATACATCTCAAGCAAATTAATTGCTTCGGGTTCGTCATCAATGATAATTGCTGAAATTGCAGTTGAATCCATAGTTGTATTAATCAGCATCAAATTGACTCAGATTTTTTATGTGATTTCTTGAGCCTTTAACTTCGTATTCTTTACCTTCACGGGATAAGACGATCGTACTGGTATTTCGGTATATTTTCCTGATGTATTTCAGATTAATATAAATCGAACGGCTGGCCCTGAGAAAATTATATTGACCGAGAATTTCATCAAGTTTCGATAGGGATTGATAACTCAACTCAATCTGATCATTGGTTAAATGTAATTCAGAATATATACCATCTGCTTTGCAATACAATATCTCATCCGGAGCCACAATGAGATAACCTTTTGAGGTTTGAAGCTTCAATCTGGTATCATCAGGTATTTTTTCAATAATCTGGTTTATTCTTGTCTGAATATTGGTTTGCTTGTATAGATTGACATTCGTTATGACTTTTTCAAGTTCATCTTTCGATACAGGTTTCAACAGATAGTTGAATATCTCCAGGTGTATCGCATTTGCCGCATTTTCTTTCGTTTTGGAAATTAAAACAATTGTTGTTTCATTCAGCTTTGTTTGGATGAATTTGATAAGTTGTTTTCCGGAATTTCCTGTTCCCGGATATTCCAGAAGAACAATGTCCGGAGCACAATCAATTATCTTTAACAACGCCTGGTCAGAGTCTGCTGCACTTTCAATATTGGAAACCATAGAGTTTTCCTGAAGCAATTCTATGGCATGTTTAAGTGATTCGGGTTCACTTTCAACAACTAATACAGAAATATTTTGTTTATCCATAAAGGTTAATCTTCCTCATTTATCGCACGATAAAGATAACAATATCTTATTTCAATTTGGAAATAGGTTAATAAATATTAAATTTAATGACAGAAAAGCAGCTTAAAAGTCAATGAATTAATCGTATTTTCATTTGTTTATTGTTTGTTTTGAATTTATTGAATGTTTTGTTTTTTATTTATTTACATTTAGAGAGAAAACCATTCCTGAATTTGTTTGTTTCAAAGGAAAGTTATAAAATTTGGAACAATTATATACTAAATAATAAACCTATTTGAATGAGAAATGTAATTCTTCCCGGGCGTTATACCTTGCTCTTAAAATTATATATTGCCCGGGTACTTGTATTCATCCTTCTAATCTCCGGAATTCCGTTAATGGCCATTTCTTCTAATGAAGATGTAAAAGCTGTTAAGGAGAATCCTTCACACAATGATCTTCAACGCGGGGAAAGATTCTTTAAAGGTCTTTTACCAAAGGATCGCACTTTTGAGTCTTGTGTATCCTGCCATATCCTTTCAAAACCGGATACCATGAACTGGAATCCGTCTGCGATGGACATTGCTCTAAAGTATGTTGGAAAAGATTTTGCCGATTTTCAGACTGCCGTGATGCAACCCAGTGGAAAGAAAATTGAAGCATCCCATAAGGATTTTAAAATCGAAGATGAAGATCTTAAAAAAGTCAAGATGTACCTGGACGAACTGGCCTCCACAGGACCTCCGGCTGCAGGGCCTACCATCAACCAATTGGCGAATTTTGTGCTCCTTATTGTCTTAATGATTCTTGCCTTGCTTGATTTGATTTTCTTTCATAAAATTAAATATAGATTGATTACGGTTCTGATACTCATGGGATCACTAGGTTTTCAGGTAAAAATGATCACCGAGGCTGCTATTGGTCTGGGACGATCAAAAGATTATGCTCCAGACCAACCCATTAAATTTTCGCATAAAGTGCATGCTGGCGATAATCGGATAGATTGTAAATATTGTCATCATACGGCAGAGTTTAGTAAGTCCGCAGGCATCCCTGCTATGGAACTTTGCATGAATTGCCATGCATTGGTTAGAGAGGGATCCCGCTCCGGGAAATTTGAGATTGCAAAAGTGCTTGAAGCCAACGAAACTAAAAAGCCAGTTGTTTGGGTGCGTGTGCATAATTTACCTGATTATGTGTTTTTTAGTCATGCTCAACATGTAGGCATTGCAAAAGTTGATTGTAATAAATGCCATGGTCCGGTAAAGGAAATGGATATTATGCGCCAACACAGCGATTTATCGATGGGGTGGTGTATCAATTGTCACCGCGAAACCAAGGTGAATTTTAAAGATAACGCCTATTACGATAGTTATCTGAAATTGCACGATCAATTAAAATCCGGCAAATTGGATACTGTAAGAGCTGTCAATATTGGTGCAAATGATTGTGCACGCTGTCATTATTAATTAATTGAGGGTTTAAGGTTCCATCCCGAGTACTCGGGACTATGTTCATAAAATAAAACACAATCGTCGATGAAGACATACTGGAGAAGTATAGAAGAACTTAATAATCCCAAGGAGTTGCGCAGGGAAGAAGTGCGTGAAGAAGCCAAACAGAAGAGCATGTTGTTGAAGGGAGATCAGGAATTAAACGCTTCTTCAAGACGCGATTTTCTGAAAACCTTTGGATTCAGTATTGCCGCTGCTTCCATTATCGCCAGTTGTAAAAGACCCGTCGATAAAGCTATTCCTTACCTAATGAAACCCGACGAAGTAACTCCGGGTATAGCAGATTATTATTCTACCTCTTATTTCGAAGGAAATGAATACGGAAGTATACTTGTCAAAGTCAGAGATGGCCGCCCAATCAAAATTGAAGGGAATACAATCAGTTCTGTTTCACAGGGTGGAACCAGTGCAAGAATCCAGGCTTCTGTATTAAATCTTTACGACGATGCCCGTTATACAGGACCATCTAAAAAAGGAAATAAGATTACCTGGGAAGATGCGGATAAGGAAATTAAACTGTTGCTCGACAGCATGCATTCCAACAGGGATAAAGTGGTTTTGCTCACTTCTACCATCATTTCACCATCAACACATGAAGCAATCCGTGAATTTGTTGAAAAACAAGCCAATACCGAATGGATTCAATATGATCCGGTTTCTGCCTCAGGCCTTTTGCAGGCCAATCAGGTAAGTTTTGGTGCTAAGATAATTCCTGATTATCGTTTTGAAAAGGCTAAAGTAGTTGTAAGTTTCGGAGCCGATTTCCTTGGAACATGGCTTTCAACGGTTGAATATACCAAATCCTATACAGCTGGACGCCAGCTTCAGGATGGACGGAAAGAAATGCTTCGCCATTATCAGTTTGAATCGGGAATGTCCCTTAGCGGTTCCAATGCTGATGTTCGCTTTCCCATCAAACCATCAGAGGAAGGTGCAATCCTACTTGCTCTTTACAATGCCATTGCCAAAGCTAAAGGCGGAATGGTGTTGCCCGGGGTACAGTCCTCCATTGATATCAGTGATCTGGCTAAGGATCTCCTGGAGAATGAAAAACAAAGTATAGTCATTTCAGGAAGTAACGATGTGAACATTCAATTACTTGTAAATGGAATAAATCAGTTGCTTGGCAATTATGGACAAACCATTCGGCTCGAAAATCCACTGCTCATTAAGCAAGGGATCGATCAGGATATCGACCGACTACTTTCAGAAATGAAATCAGGAAAAGTGAAAGCCTTGTTCGTCTGGAATGCAAATCCTGTTTATGACCATCCAAAAGGAAATAAATTTGGTGCGGAAATACGGAAACTAGGACTGTCAGTATCATTTTCGGAATATCCTGACGAGACAACTGCTGCGTGCCAATACATTTTACCGGAGTCAAATTATCTGGAAAGCTGGAATGATTTTGAACCCAAAGCCGGTATTTTCAGTCTTGCACAACCGGTTATCGCACCGATATTTGATTCCCGCCAACCACAGGTCAGCTTACTGAAATGGGTAGGAAAAGAAATTAATTACCGCGATTATCTACAGAATTACTGGAAAGAAAATCAATTTCACCAGCAGAAAGAAATATCTGATTTCAAGCAATTTTGGAATATGAAATTGCAGGGAGGAGTCTTTGAGACTCAATTGGAGTCTAAACTGAACTATTCTCCTGATGGGATTAAACAGGCTGCAAGTCGGATTAAAAGTGCAGGCTCAGGTATTGAAATGGCCTTGTATGAGAGTATTGCCATTGGAAACGGAAAATATGCCAACAACCCGTGGTTGCAGGAATTGCCTGATCCGGTTGCTAAAATCAGCTGGGATAACTTTGCCGCTGTACCTGTGGCTTATGCTGAAGCCAATGGTTTGAAAAACGAAGATGTTATTCGTGTAAACGGCATGGAATTACCTGTTTTTGTTCAACCAGGGCAAGCAAAGGATACGATATCCGTAGCATTGGGTTATGGTCGTGAAATTGCCGGAAAGGTTGGTGATCATACCGGGAAGAACCTATACCCCTTTGTTGGTGAAGAAGATGGAAATCGGAAATATTTTATTAGTGCTGCGAAAGTCGATAAAGTGCCGGATAAAACGTATAATCTGGCTATTTCGCAAACCCATTATTCTATGGAAGGACGGTCAATTGTCAGTGAAACCACTTTAAACGAATATATTAAGAATCCGGTTTCAGGAAATGAAAGAGAAGTTGAAGATTTGGCCAAGGCTGTGACCCTATACAAAGAACCTGTATATAACGGACATCATTGGGGTATGGCCATTGACCTGAATTCGTGTACCGGATGTGGAAACTGTGCCATAGCTTGTCAAGCTGAAAATAACATTCAGGTGATAGGGAAGGAGCAGGTCCGTAACCGACGCATCATGCATTGGTTACGGATTGACAGGTATTATTCTGAAAACCCGGAGAATCCGAAGGTATCTTTCCAACCAGTGATGTGCCAGCATTGTGGCAATGCCCCCTGTGAAAATGTATGCCCGGTGGAGGCAACTCCTCACAGCGAGGAAGGACTGAATCAAATAGCTTATAACCGTTGCGTCGGAACAAAATATTGCATGAATAACTGTCCGTATCGTGTTCGACGGTTCAACTGGTTCCAGTATGTGAAGAATGAGAAATTTGACTTTGCTTCTAATAGCGATTTGGGCAGGATGGTTCTTAACCCTGATGTTACAGTTCGGTCTCGTGGTGTGGTCGAAAAATGCTCCATGTGCGTCCAGCGCATTCAGGAGAAAAAACAATTGGCAAAACTTGAAGGACGACCAATTGCCGAAGGGGAAATTAAAACGGCCTGTGCCCAATCCTGCCCCGGAAATGCAATTGTATTTGGCGATCTTTTGAATCCTGAAAGCCGTATATCGAAGCTTTTCAAAGACAAACGCAATTACCATTTGTTGGAAGAATTACACACTTTACCATCGGTCGGATACCTGACCAAGGTGAGAAATACAAACGCATGAGCAACAATAAAAGAAAATAGGTCAGACTATGTATAAAACGGACATACGGGGAAAATTAATTGACGGGGATAAATCGCTCACCCAGATTTCGCAGGACATTCTTGCGCCTATCGATGCCAAAACCCCAACTTGGTGGTATATTGCAATGGCGGTCAGCCTGATGATGTTTGCCTGGGGAGCCAGGAGTATTTATGTCACACTGACTGTGGGTATTGGTTCATGGGGACAAAACAATACAGTAGCCTGGGGTTGGGAAATTATCAACTTTGTTTGGTGGATCGGAATCGGCCATGCCGGAACAGCATTCTCTATATTCCTACTGATCCTGCGACAGAAATGGAGATCATCCATCAACAGGGCTGCAGAAGCCATGACTGTAGCCGCAGTGATTTGTGCCGCATTATTCCCGTTGATCCATATGGGTCGTTCCTGGTTGTTTTTCTGGGTATTCCCTTATCCAAATACACGTGGCCCGCTCTGGGTGAATTTTAATTCACCATTGTTCTGGGATTTCGTGGCAGTTTCTACTTACTTGCTTATCTCAGCAAGCTTTTGGTACTTTGGAATGGTTCCTGACTTTGCAACTATCCGCGATACCACCAAATCAAAAATCAAGCGGGCAGTGTATGGCTTTTTTGCCTTCGGATGGACCGGATCTTCCAAAGAGTGGTTGCGCTACGAAGGATTGGCATTTGTTCTCGGAGGCATTGCAGCCGTGCTGGTGGTCTCGGTGCATTCTATCGTTTCTACCGACTTTGCCGCCGGTATCGAACCCGGGTGGCATTCTACGATTTTCCCTCCGTTTTTTGTGGTGGGTGCTATCTTTTCAGGATTTGCAATGGTTTTAACCCTGGTTACTCTGATGAAAAAGCTCTATAAAATGGACGATTTCATTACTGCAAACCATGTGGATGCTGTTTGCAGGATATTGGTATTCATTTCGCTGATCATGGGAACGGCTTATATCACCGAAATATTCATTGCCTGGTATTCAGGTTCAGAATATGAAGTTTTTACCTTTTTCCGCAACAGGATTACAGGTGAATATGCTTATCAATTTTGGTTCATGTTTATCTTTAATGCTTTGTTGCCGCAGTTGTTCTGGTCAAAAAAAGTACGTCACAACATTTGGATTGTTTTTGCAATCTCTATCTGTATCAACATCGGCATGTGGCTCGAACGGTATATCATTATCGTGACTTCATTGACGAAAGACTTTCTTCCGGCTAACTGGGCCGAGTATCATCCTACAATGGTCGAAATTGGTTTTTATGTCGGAACAATAGGCATGTTTTCAGCCGCCGTGTTGTTATTCTTCAAATACATTCCGCAAATCGCTATTCATGAAGTGAAAATGATTTCGAAATACAATACACAGCAATTTGATCACCTTAAACCAGGACACCACGATTATGAATGAGAAATATTTAGTCGGTGTATTCGACGACGAGCATACGTTGGTTGATGCTTTTGAGAAAGCGATTGAAAAGGGTGTAGTGATTGAAGAAGTCTATACTCCCTATCCGATCCATGAAATCCTGCAGGGAATGAAAACCAGGACTCACATTACCCACGCTGCATTTTTCTATGGCCTTTTGGGCGTAATTTTGCTTCATGGCGGGATGTATTACGCTGCAGTGCTTAGCTGGCCGATGCAGTTTGGAGGAAAACCGTCCAATACCTTCCCGTCATTTATTGTGGTAGCCATTGTGGGGACAATTCTTACGATAACTCTTTTAACCTTATTGACTTTTTCCGTTCGTTCTAAGATATACCCTGGCCGAAAGGCTAAGATTATCGACATCAGGGCAACCGATGATAAATTCATCATCCTGCTGAATCAGGATAATATGGGAATTGAAAAAGATGCAATTATAAAGTTGTTCCGATCAAACGGAGCATCGGAAGTATATGAGAAGGACGCGAACACAACTGATAAACAATTATCGAATGAACTTTAAGATTCTGAATAAAAGTTTGGCGGCTATTATCCTGATGATCGTCTTCGGGTCATGCGACCGCGACCGGAATACAACCGGATGGGAGTATTTTGACGACATGGTTCATTCGCCAGCCTATGAGACGTATTCACCCAATCCAAATTTTACCGATGGAAAAACCATGCGCAATCCGGTCGAAGGGACTATTCCTTTGGGCTATGTGCCATTTCCTTATGAAAAATCAGTGGAGGACAGGGTTAGGGCGGGTAAGGAATTAGTCAACCCTTTGGAACCGACGGTACAGAATCTTGATCGAGGCAAACAGGTCTTTACAATCTTTTGTATGAATTGCCATGGTGAAAAAGGGGACGGCAAAGGTTATTTGTTTACAAGTAAATTATATCCCTATCCTCCCGCAAATCTGTTATCCGAAAAAGTAAGGAATAATCCGATTGGCGAAATCTATCATGTTATAACCGTCGGTTATGGTGTTATGCCCCAGCATGGTGCTCAGGTGAGGCCCGAAGATCGCTGGAAGGCTGCAATGTATATTAAAAATGTTCTGCACAAACAATAGACCGATATGGACAGTACGATTGATAAATTAGTTGTTCAAAAGAACTTTAAGTACCTGATGTATGCTTTCATAGGTATTGGGATAATCTCTCTGGCAGCAGGTTTTATGCTCGACCCTGACAGGGCATGGGCCAATTATTTGTTGAACAACTATTACTTTGTCTCTTTGGCTATCGGAGCCGCGTTCTTTGGTGCCATTCAATACATTTCCCAGTCCGGCTGGTCTGCTGCTTTTAAGCGGATTCCCGAAGCTATGGCATCCTATATTCCTGTGGCTGGGGTTCTTTTCCTGATTCTGTATTTCGGTATGCACACACTTTTTCAATGGTCCCGCGACGGTATTACCGCTACCGATTCCTTGCTCGCCCATAAAGCAGTTTACCTGAATATTCCGTTTTTCTTCCTGCGTTTGGTCCTATTTTTCGGCCTTTGGATTGTAATGATCCGTTTGTTACGCAAGATATCACTGAAGGAAGATGCCGAAGGGGGCATGACTTTTTTTTATAAATCGGAGAAGTATTCAAAGATTCTTATTTTTATTATTGCGGTCAGTTTTACCCTCTTCGCCATCGACATGATCATGTCGCTCGAACCAGACTGGTTTAGTGCCATATTTGCGGCCAAAAGCTTCATCGCTGCATTCCTTCATGCCTCAACTGTTATCGCCCTGATTGCAATTATTCTATACCGGCTAGGGTATTTCCCGATGCTAAACAATAGTCATCTGCACGATTTCTCAAGGTATATCTTTATGCTTTCTCTCGTATGGGGCTACTTCAATTTTGTCGAATTCATGCTGATCTGGTACGGTAATATTCCTGCCGAAACCGTATTCTTTGTAAAAAGGTCCGGTGGGGCTTTTGGTGCTTTATTCTTTGTTAATATTGCATTGAACTGGTTAATCCCGTTTTTATTCCTGATGCCACGGATGACTTCGCGCAGCAAAGTGTTTCTGCTTCCCGTCATTGTCCTGATGATGATTGGCCAATACACCGAACTGTATTATTATATCTGGCCGGCAGTGGTGCATGGAGCCAAATTCGGAATCCTCGAAATAGGCACTTATCTGGGATTCCTTGGGCTGTTTGCACTGGTTGTTACGAACACCCTTTCAAAAGCCAGCCTGGTACCCAGAAACCATCCATATCTGGAGGAAAGTATATATCATCAGTTCTGACGAGCCAACTACCTCTGCTATATAAATAAAATCACGAATCCTGATCAAAGGGTTCGTGATTTTATTATTGGATGATAATGGTGATTCTGATTAAGCTGTTTTATTCCAAACCATAAAATCATTGAACTCATCATACATGTTGTGATCCTTGATAATCCAATATTTAAAGCCAAGAAATTCTTTATTTATGCTTAAGCAGTCAATTATAATTTGCTTGTTTTTACTATTTTTAGTGGATTTATATTGAATGAGCATTTCAAAGAAGAAGGAAATTTCACGATGCAAATCTTCATATAGTATTTGTCCCCGTTTATCTCTGATTCGCGTCTTTCCGTTGAAGAGTTTATCAAGCAACTCAATGGTATGCTGAACATTTAACCCTGATTGACTGCTTTTGAATTCTACCTTCTTCGAATAAAGATCAATGTGTTGGGATATGACATCCTCAATATTGATCGTTGTAGGATCTAATATTTCGAAGCTATTTGGTTTTCTGCCATTACAATATTTACAAGCCAAAAACAAGTTGGTCCATGAAAATTCCAATTCAGGAGAATAGCCTGTGGCTTTAGACTTAAGATGTTCAATCTCAAAATTCTTGCCCGTTTGCTGCTCACATAGATAACACTTCCCATGATGGTCATTATACAAGCTTTCCTGAACATCATGACCATCATAATGGACGCAAAATGCCTCCTGTAATGAAGGTGGAATTTCGGCGGTTTTATTTACCCGAATCATAGCCCTATAATTTGGTAGCCAGTTTGATTTGAAGATAGGCCCCTTTTACATTTTCAGGAGCAAGACTTTCGTCCAGTGATGCAAATTCAACGTCTAAACTTTCAAACTCAACATTTTCCGCCGTATCACGTTTGGCCTTTTCGGCAAGTTCTTTATACCTGTTGAGCTTTGTTTCCAGATAATTTGAATCTGTTTTTACTTCAAAATAACCTTCGGCCAAGGCTTCATAAGAATATTCGGTTAAATCTTCCAATCGTTCCTTTTTCTCCAGATCGAAGGCTACCGCATTTTTAATTGAACTGAGAACAAATGGCGAATGGGTGGTTACAATGAACTGTATATTTGGGAAAACCCTTGTAAGCATTGGTAAAATCAAACGCTGTAATTCAAGATGCAAATGGGTCTCAATTTCATCAATCAGTACTATTCCTTCCTTTTCGTAGAAACGGGTTAACGAATCCGGATTTTGCATTTTCAGGATTAAATCAGCCATAATATCGATGATAGCCGAATAGCCATCCGATAAATGATTAAACCCAAACTCCCGCCCATCCTGATTAATGGTAAACGAATAGTCTTTGTAGTTGAAATTCAGGGTAACATTTGAACCCTCAAAAATCTCGTTAAGCAGTAACTCAAAATTGTCAAACCATACTTTGATTTTATTTGCAGCGGTAATTTCATTTTCATTGCGGGCAAGCGCTTCCTGTATTTTTAAATCAACCAGAAACTTCACAAATTCGCCTTGTTTCGATTTAATTAAATCTTTTTCAGGCTTAAGATTAGGCTTTTCGGGACTCTTTGGTATTGCCACATCAGTCTTTCTGTTTGCAGCATAATAGGCTATAAGAAAGGTTCCATATCGAATATTAAAGAATACTTCTGCAAGGTTACTGAATTCAGGATTGATCTTACGGAAATCCCACGATATTCTATCTTTCCACTTTCTAACTGCACTTAAAACTTCATCTGGTATTTCATTAGGTGAAGCATTGGTTTTGAATTCATTAAATATTCGCCCTGCCTGGTTTATCTCATAATCATCCTCCCGTAAAGATGACAGTCTTTCATTTTGTATACCTTGAAAAAACTCCACCAACGCAATAAGCAAAGAAGTTTTTCCACTTCCATTCTTTCCTGTAAGAATCAGGTGTTTCTTTTCAATCTCATCAACCGGGATGTCAAAATCTTCCAGATGGAATATCTTATTGATATGGATGCTCGTCAGAAAGTTGCTCATAGCTTATCTTTGAATTCTTCTTACAAACATACGAAAATCAATCTCAAAATTTGTTATTCTTCATATTCTTGTTAAATGGGTTTTTATTAATTACCCACTCGCACATAATGCATCCTTACCAACCCTTTCTCAAACGAAGTAACCTTGATCAGCCGGAGTTTATTTTTATACAAAAAACAATATCTTTCCAATCTCTGCCAGCGCTTCTTCCACAGTTTCAACAGGAAGCATACACGTGTTATTCTGACAAATGTAGATCAGCGTCTTACCTGGAACATATCTGTTTTGGAGCAGGGGTAAACCGTTTTCGGTAGTGCCGGCACAATATATCACATTCGGCATATAGTATTTCTGAAGTTCTTTCAACAGACTGAAGGCATTCTCACCCACCAGTACCACTTCAAAATGAATCCCGGTCAGGTTCAGCATCAATTGCGACCAGTTGCTGTAACCCGAAGGGTAATCCACCATATTCAGGGTCACCCGGTCAAGCATGCTTTGTGAAATCTGCAGATATTCGGGTTGATCCAGCAAATGGGACAGCCGGAATAAATTCTTAGCCATTGCTGAATTGGAGGCCGGAATCACATTGTCGTGCATCTCAATGGTACGGGTAATGAGATCCTTCTGATCGTTGGCCGTGAAATAGAATACCTGTTTGTGTTCGTCATAAAAATCACTGATCGCAATCCCGGTAAGCCGTTGCGCTTCGTCCAGCCATTCTTTTTCTCCGGTAGCTTCAAATACTGCAATGTAAGCTTCGATGACAAAAGCATAATCTTCCAGAAAACCATTAATCTTTGCCTGACCGTTTTTATATGAATGCAGGAGCCTTCCATTGCTGTCAGTAAGTTTTTTCTGCAGGAATCTAGCCGTAGCCATCGCCGTTTCAAGGTATTCAGGTTCACCAAAAGCCTTGTAACAACTGATTAATCCTGAAATCACAAGGGCATTCCATGAGGTGAGTATTTTGTCATCCAATCCCGGACGGATTCGTTTCCCACGCTCTTTTAAAAGAAGATGCTTCCAGTTTGCCAAATACAATTCAAGCTCTTCAACCGGCATCTTATATTTTTCAGCAAACGGTTCATTCTCTTCTGTCCGCATGAGGATATACCGGTTGTGCTCCCATAATCCCAGCGAATCTACATGAAAGTAATCGCTGAAAAGATCAAAATCCTCCTCCAGAAGCCATTTTAATTCAGGCTTTTCCCACATATAAAATTTCCCTTCCTCGCCTTCGCTGTCGGCATCCAAAGCAGAATAAAATCCATTCTCAGGTGAAAGCAGTTCGCGTTTAAGGAATTCCACGGTTTCAGATACGACCTGCCTGTAAAGTGAATCTGAAGTGCTTTTAAAGGCTTCGGAATACAGGCTGAGCAATTGGGCGTTGTCGTAAAGCATTTTCTCGAAGTGGGGAACCTTCCACAGATCATCGGTTGAGTAACGTGCAAAACCGCCCCCGATCTGGTCGTAAAGGCCGCCAAAAGCCATTTTCCGCAGGGTAAGGTACACCTGGTCCAGCAGGCTCTGATCCTGATATTGCGTTCCAGCCTGCAACAGGAATATCCAGTTGCCCGGAAGCATAAATTTTGGTGCACCTTTTGTCCCTCCATTCCTGAGGTCGAACAGACTCTGCCAGTTTTTAATCAATTCGGCTATCATCAACGGATCGGCTTTTGTTCTTTCTCCTGAAACGGCGATCAGTGAATTTTGCACGATGCCCTGTTGAAGTTTTGAGGCATATTCTTCTGTTTTCGAATTATTTAGCGAATAATAATCAGACACCGCTTCCAGCGACTGAACCCAGTTCTCTTTCTGAAAATAGGTTCCTGCCCAGATCGGTCTTCCGTCAGGCAAGGCGATGCAGTTAAGCGGCCAGCCTCCCCGTCCTGTTAAGACCTGCACCGCTGCCATATAGATATGGTCAATGTCAGGGCGCTCCTCCCGGTCGATCTTGATGCATACAAAATTATTATTCATAACCCTTGCGACTTCAGGGTCTTCAAACGATTCGTGTTCCATCACATGGCACCAGTGACAGGCTGAATAGCCAATGCTGATCAGCAAAAGCTTGTTTTCCGTTTTGGCCCTGTTCAGGGCATTCTCCCCCCACGCCTGCCAGTTCACCGGATTGTGCGCATGTTGCAGCAAATAAGGAGAGGTTTCGTGAATCAGTTCGTTTGTATAGGAATGATCATTCATAACTTCTCTTATTGGATATCAAACAATAACAAGCTATCGAAGAGAAAGGTTTATTCTCTTGTGAAGGGATAAGACAAAATTTCACACGCTTATCTGAAAATAAATACTTTGATGGATCGATCGTTTTCCCGGCCTGAATAATTTCCTTTTCCAGTTCTGGCCGAACCGTATACGGACAGTACACGCCTAATACCCGCTCTTTATTATTTCATATATATTTCATTGCTATCTGTATATAAATGCTTAAATTTACACAGATAGAACACAGATAGAACACAGATGATAAAAGGTTGGTAACAGGCATTCCATGACTGAAGGTAGTTTTGATATGAATTTTGGACATAATCAGTATAAACTTTAAAAGGAAATCCAATGGCTAAAATTAAAAGTAGTATTGAAGCAATGGTCTCAGGGAAGATAGGACCCGTGGTCTATTATCAGTTAAGAGGTCAACAGTATGTGCGAACAGTACAGGATCGGAAAAAGGATTCATGGTCTCCGCAGCAGAAGTTGCACAGGCAACGCTTCAGCAAGGTCATTCAGCTCTGGAAACAGCTTAAATCGACGCATATAGCCCCAATCTGGAAGCTGGCGACACAAGAGATGAACGGGTATATATATTTTATGAAGATTAACATGCCTGCTTTTGGCCCTGACGGCAGCCTTACTAATCCACGGGAGCTTCAGCTTTCGTCCGGAAAGCTGCGTTTGCCGCTGGATTTGGCAGCTTCGAGGCAGGCTGCGGGGATTTCAACGATAGCCGTAAGCTGGGAGAACGATCCGAATTTAAAAGAGGTACGGTTGCAGGATGAACTCATGATGGTAAGCTATGCCAACGGGGTTTATTCGGTGCTAAGCCCCACAGGACTGGAGAGAAGCGCGCAAAGCGGTACGTTTACCTTGCCGGTAATGCCAGCTGCTGCCACTCATGTTTACCTGTTCTTTGCTTCCAAAGATAAGCTGGAATATACGGAGAGTGTGTGTTTTGAGATTTAGGGGCAAAGGGCATGGAGCATGGAGTCATACAGAAATAAATCTAAAGCTTCCTTGTAGTTGGCGTATCGTCAGGAGTCAAATCTCAATTTCACCTTTCAGGTAGGTTACGGCATGGCCGGCAATAAGCACACGGTCGCCGGAAAGGGTGCACCACAATTGCCCGCCACGGTCAGAAAGCTGAAGTGCGGTTAATTCCTTTTTATTTAACTTTTCCGACCAGAACGGTACCAATAAGGTATGGGCTGAACCTGTTACCGGATCTTCATCAATGCCTACTTTGGGGGCAAAAAAACGACTAACAAAATCGACAGTTGTTCCTTTTGCAGTGACAATGATGCCGCGTGCATCAGTCTGTTTCAGTAAATGAAAATTGGGCCTCATATTCCTGATAGATTCTTCTGACTCGAATAATAAAAGATGTTTAGTTCTACCTTTAAATTCGGCAATTGGTTGTGCTCCCAAAGCTTTCGAAAAATCGGGATTCATCTCTTCTGAATTTACAAGATCAGCAGGAAAATCGAGCTGTAACTTATCTCCAGTTTTTACAACAGTCAATATTCCGCTTTGACTGTTAAACGAAATCGCCTCATCCTTAAAGTTCAATTCATTAAAAAGAATATGAGCTGTCGCTAATGTTGCATGACCGCATAGATTTACTTCAGTCTTTGGGGTGAACCAGCGAATGTGGAAATGATCGTTTTCAGGAATAAAAAAGGCGGTTTCTGAAAGATTATTTTCAACGGCAATCTGTTGCAGGATTTCGTCGGACAGCCATTCGTCCAAAGGCACAACTGCTGCGGGATTTCCTTTAAAAAGTCTGGAGGTAAAAGCATCTGCCTGAAAGAGCTGAAGTTTCATCGCTTAAAATTTAACAGTCAGTTTCATGTTTAATTTCCGTTTGGTCAGGTAATTCGGAACACCGTACATGTCACCCGAATTATTTGCTACCCAAAGATACGAAATGGTATTGTTAATGCCCAGCAGATTGAAGACTTCGAGGCTCAGCCACATCTCTTTAATACCGTTGAGCGCCTTGTTGTGATAGGTGCGGTGATCCTCGTTAATCAATACTTTCGAAAGGCCAAGGTCGATGCGCCGGTAGGGGGGTATGCGGAAAACATCCATGTATCTGGGTGAATTCGGTGGCCCGGTTGGAAGCCTTGAACCGTAAAAGGCGGTCATGTGCATTTTCCAGGTAGGGTTTCCGGGGAAATAATCCTGAAAGAAAACACTGAAGTTGAAGCGCTGATCGGTAGGACGCGGAATGTATCCGGGATGAATAATCTGACTGCTTGCACGCACCTGGTCTGGAGTTACTCCGGGAACGATGATTTCGCCGGCTGCATTATAATACTTGTAATAAAAGTCGCCGAGAATGTCTTCTTCGGTTTTCATGATTGATAAGCTGGCCCAGGATTCAATTCCGCTTACAAATTCGCCGTTAACCTTCATATCCAGACCTGTTGCATATCCTTTGGCCTGCTGATCGGGCATATAGGTGATGCGCACATTGTCAATCTGGTAGGGGGTCAGGTTGGTCATGAATTTGTAATACATTTCGGAGGTGAATTTAAAGGGTCGGTCCCATGCCCTGAAAATGTAGTCGGTGCCAAGAACCACTTGTGACGATCGCTGGGCCTTGGTGTTGGGATATATTTTCCCGCTCTGGTCCTTTAATTCCTTGTAAAACGGGGGTTGATCGTAGATTCCGCCTGACAGATGAAAGACAAAGTTGGCATCCCAATCAGGATAATAACGCAGGATCCCACGGGGACTGAGCAAAAACTCATTGTTGTAAGACCAATAGCTGGAACGAATACCTGCAGTGGCATACAATGAACCTCTCCGGATCGGGATCTGGTAGGTATCCTGAGCGTAAGCATTCAGGCGGGTGGAGTTCATGCTATAGTTGGTATTCGTGGTGCTGTAAAGATTGATTGCACTTCCGTTGTAAGGAATGGCATAACCAGTGGAATCACGTAGGATCCATTCGTTCATCCGGTCGTTAATCTTTTCAACCTGAGCTTTGACACCCCAGTTTAAGAGGTGATGTTCGGAGTTGTAGGCTCCCTTGTGCTCGAAACTGTAAACGGAGGCATCAAGGTAATTCCGGGCATGATTTATAAAATTTCCGACTCCTATGTTCAGAACGCTGTCACCCAGATTTTTTGATCCCAGGTTACGTTCCAGTTCATTCAGATAATAACTACCGTCAATATCGTAGGTTTCCTGTTCTTTGGAATTGTATGCAGAAGCAATGAATTTCAGGTTTAGCCATTCGTTGGGATGGTAATTGGCCACCAAAGCCCCTGTAGCGGTTATAAATTTGTCCACTTCCTGGCCTTCAAAGTATATGGTTGCACTATAGGCCGAATCCCAGGTGCCGAAGCTTGTTTTTCGGGTTTGGGGAATAAAGCTATATGTGTTTTGCGCCAGGTTTCCAAGGAATGAAATATCAAATGATTTGCTGAATTTGTAGGTTAAATAGGCCTGGGCATCGATGAAATTAGGGTCGTATTCCCCTTTGGTGTCGAGCGAACCCAGCAAGTACCGGTTAGTTTTATAACGAACACCTGTGATATATGAAAACTTGCCGTTTTTACTAAGGTCTTCCAATTCAAGAGAACCTCCCAGTAAACTTGCAGAGGCCGATCCGGCGAACTTAGTAGGTTTTCGGTATTTGATATCAAGAACCGATGACATTTTATCACCGTATTTGGCATCAAATCCTCCGGCTGAGAATTCGATGGAGGAGACCATGTCGGAATTGATGAAACTCATTCCTTCCTGTTGTCCTGAGCGGATCAGCAATGGCCGGTACACTTCGATGTCGTTGACGTAGACCAGGTTCTCATCGAAATTTCCACCTCGTACGGAATACTGTGAACTTAGCTCGTTATTGGAGGATACACCTGGAAGTGTTTTAATCAATGCCTCCACACCTCCGGTTCCCGCATCGGTCATTGAGGTCAGGTATTTGGCATCAATACGGTCGAGGCTGGTTTTGTTCCGCTGATGCTGAACGACTTGTACTTCATCGATTTTCTGATCAGTTTGCTGAAGCGTGACTTTCATTTCAATCTTTTGTTCTTCGCCGGCAGTGATGGTCTTTTCAACGGGGGTATAGCCAACCGTCGAATATACGATTATGACCTGCTTCTTTGCCGGAATACGAAGGAGATAGGCGCCATCACGGTTTGAAACTGTACCGATGGTGGTGTTCTTCAATGAAATATTAGCCTGTTCGAGAGGTTTGCCGTTTTGATCGGTTACTTTGCCAAATAAAGTGGCATTATTGCTTTGAGCAAATAAGTGGGTGACGCTTAGAAACAGAAGGATAAAGATGAAAATAGATTTAGTTGACCTCATGCCGGCAAAAATAATATTTCTCTTAGATTTAACTGTTAAGTATCTTATTAATTGTTTTTGTTGGAGAGTTTTTGTAAAAAAACTGCTTTAGTCAACTTATTTGTACCCGATCGCAGCATAGCCTACCCAGTGATGCAAGGTTGCAATGGCTGTTTTGCCCATTTTAAGGTCTTCAACAGTCAGAGGTTTATGAGCAATACTTGTGGAATATCCCATTTTTATTCCTTCGGGTATTCTTTCCCTGCTGACCTGGCTCAGGTACATTCCGGTCAGCAATCCAAATGGCACACTATAGCGCCCGCACCAGGGCCACTGGTAATCGCGCCAGTTTCCAGGCTGCACCGTGAAGTTGAAAAATTTATGAATAGACGCAGAATCAATCCTTGGAAGCAAAGAACTACTGATAATTTCATTTTCGTGATTAACGGCCTTTTCATAGCCTCCTTTATCGCAGCCATATGTGGCGTAATTTTTACCTCCCCATTCTTCATCGCCATAGTGAACGGCATCGTTTGAAATCACCAATGCAATATCCTTGCCCCACTTCAGTTTGTTTTTCTTCATGGCCTGATCGATAGCTTGTGCCAATTCCGTTGAATATTTTTCCATCAGGACAAAATCCATAGCAGGAATCAGGATGGGAATAATCTGAATGTCGCGGTTGTGGTACTGAAGGAATGGCACAATGGCTTCAATGGAATGTTCAGCTTGTTGTAAACTGTCGTGAACGATGTAATCCTCTTTGGGCAAGTTTTTGAGGAGTTCTTCGCGTAAAGGAGAAATTTTCATGTTCCCGTAAGGTTCTTTCCATTCACTAAAACTGTCGAACACCAGCTTTTGCTCTACATTGAACTTTTTTGCCTTATGCGCCACCCCGAAAACGATGATGGTTTTCGCCTTGATATATGGCAACAGGCTCTCGTATAGAAATCCGGCATAAGCATAATCGTCGTGCGGACAAATTCCGATTCTGAAAGTTGTATTTACATTCAGTTGGTTCAGCTTTTTTACAGAATCAATAGATGTTCCATAGATTCTGTGAATCCTTTTAATAATTGAATCCATCTGCCATGCCTGTGTAGCAAAACCAATGGTATCAATAGGCTGTCTTGTTTTTTTCTGTGCGTTTAACTGGATGGAGAATAAAAAGATTATTGAAAATAAAATCAGATTCTTCATAAAAATTGATAAATTAGGAACTCAAAGATAAGACTCTTTTTTACGAAATATAGAAATTTCTGATCCGGTGAAATTGAAAAGGGAAGATTTGCCGGATTAAACTTTAAACCTGGAATATATTATGGCATCACGCGACTATCTTATCCGCCAAATTGAAGAAATGGGACTTTTCCTGGCGATTCTGTTACGCCGGATCTTAAAAATGAAAGAGGAGAAACAACAGGAACAAGTTGGGGCTGTTATACGCGAAGCCTTGATCAGCGAGTTGAAACTGGATATCGATCAGGTGGTTGTTCTTGAGAATGAAGACTTTTTAGCTGTTATTAAGGAACACTTAACGAGCGAAAATCAGATGGATCAGCTTGCCGACATTCTCAAAGAGCTTGGACAGGATATCAATCAGTCATTTTCACCCACCAAGGAGGCCTATCTGCGGAAATCATTGCTTTTGTTTACCTGGCTGCAGGAGTCGACAACTAATTTTTCCTATGAGCGAAAGATAAAAATACAGGAGATTCTGGAGTGTTTAAGGATCAGCGGTTTATTGGAATAAGTTTTTTAATACTGACATTTCCCCAATGACTTTACTTTTAGAGCTTTCCTTTCAATGCAAGGCCTGTGTATGATTGAGGAATATTCACCAGATCTTCGGGCTTTCCTTCAAAGATTACATATCCGCCTTCTTTTCCTCCTTCAGGGCCAAGGTCGATTACCCAATCGGCACATTTGATTACGTCCAGGTTGTGCTCAATGATGATGATGCTATGCCCGCGTGAAATAAGTGCATTGAATGAATCGAGCAATTTGCGAATATCATGGAAATGTAGTCCTGTAGTTGGTTCATCAAAAATAAATAAGGACGGGCTCCCTTTTTCCTTTGCGAGAAATGAAGCCAGTTTTATGCGCTGACTTTCACCGCCAGACAAGGTACTGGATGACTGTCCAAGTTTGACATAGCCCAAACCAACGTCCTGTAATGGTTTTAGCAGTTTTGCTATCTTTTTTGAGGAAGTTGATTTGTGACTGCCGAAGAAATCGATGGCTTCATCTACCGTTAAATCAAGGATGTCGTATATGTTTTTCTCTTCAAAGGTAATTTCCAGTATTTCGTCCCTGAAGCGTTTGCCTTTGCAGCTTTCGCATTGCAGATGGATGTCGGCCATGAACTGCATTTCGACCGTGATTTCGCCTTCACCCTGGCATTCTTCACAACGGCCCCCTTCGATGTTGAACGAAAAATGAGAAGGTTTAAACCCATTGAACTTTGAACTTTGCAGTTCGGAGTATAATTTCCTGATTTCGTCATAGACTTTCAGGTAGGTTGCGGGGTTCGATCGTGATGATTTACCGATTGGGTTCTGGTCAACGAATTCGACAGAAGAAATAAGGTTGATATCACCCCTGATCATATCATGCTGGCCGGTTTTTTCACTGAAGCCTCCAAACATCTTTGCAAGGGCAGGATACAGCACTTTGGTGATGAGAGACGATTTCCCGGAGCCGCTTACCCCAGTTACCACACAGATGGTGTTCAGCGGGAATTTGACACTAATATTTTTGAGGTTGTTCTCGCGGGCACCTGTAATTTCAATGTAATTGGTCCATTTTCTCCGGCTAAGAGGAATGTCTATTTTTTCGCGACCTGTCAGGTATTTGGCGGTCATGCTTTGGGACGAGGCTTCCAGCTGTTCATGAGTTCCCTGGAAAACAACTTCCCCCCCGAGCCTTCCTGCAAGGGGGCCGATATCGATAATTTCATCCGCCTCGCGCATGATTTCTTCGTCGTGTTCAACTACCAGTACCGAATTACCTAGTTCCTGCAATTTCCGCAGAACGCGAATGAGTCGTCCGGTATCTCTTGAATGAAGACCAATGCTGGGTTCATCAAGGATATACATCGAGCCAACTAAGCTGCTTCCAAGCGAGGTGGCCAGGTTGATACGCTGCGATTCGCCGCCTGATAAGGTCGATGAAAGCCTGTTCAGGCTTAAATAGCCTAAACCGACATCAGTTAAAAATTCAAGACGGTTGTTTATTTCGGTTAGAATACGCTCGGCAATTTTTATTTCATGATCCGAAAGCTTCAGTTTCAGAAAGAATTCCTGCAGTTCATCGATGGGAAGCAATACCAAATCCTGGACTGATTTACCACCCACCTTCACGTACATGGCTTCCTTTTTCAGGCGTGTTCCTAGGCAATCGGGGCAATTGGTTTTCCCACGGTATCTCGAAAGCATGACCCGGGACTGGATTTTATAAACGTTTTCTTCCAGCATTTTAAAGAACTGGTTAAGTCCCTGGAAATATTTGTTACCTGTCCATAACAATTGACGTTGCTCAGTATTGAGCTCATAAAAAGGTTTGTGGATGGGGAAATCAAATTTTTCAGCAGCGTAGACCAACTCGTCTTTCCATTCTTTCATCTTGTCGCCCTTCCAGCAGGCTACTGCATCCTGATAAACGGACAGGGATTTGTTGGGAATAACCAGATCTTCGTCAATCCCGATTACTTTACCGTATCCTTCACAGGTTTTACAGGCACCGATCGGATTGTTAAAGCTAAACATGTGTACGGAAGGTTCTTCAAATTCAATACCGTCAGCCTCGAACAGATTGGAAAAATGCTCTTCCCTGATTTGCGGATCTTCAAATATTTTGATGATACATTCACCGTGGCCTTCAAAGAAGGCGGTCTGAACGGAGTCTGCAATGCGGCTGAAATTGTCTTCATCATTGATCACCGTTGCCCGGTCGATCACAATGTTGCATTTCTCATCCTTGTACAGTTCCTGATTGTTTTCACTCAGGAGTTCATCGATTTTGCGGACTTCATTATTTATTTCAAGACGGGTAAAGCCCTGCTGAAGCAATAATTCCGCTTCCTGAAGCATGGTGCGTCCATTTTTGATTTGAAGGGGGGCGCCGATCATGAACCGTGTGTTTTCAGGAAATGACTGAATATAGTTGATCACATCGCTGACATGATGCTGTTTGACCTCTTTTCCTGAAATGGGGGAGATGGTCTTCCCGGCACGGGCGAAAAGTAATTTCAGGTAGTCGTAAATCTCGGTTGAGGTGCCTACCGTTGAACGCGGATTACGTGTATTTACTTTTTGCTCAATGGCAATTGCAGGGGGAATACCTTTGATGTAATCCACTTCGGGCTTATTTATTCTTCCTAAAAACTGCCGTGCATAAGCCGATAAACTTTCGACATACCGACGCTGACCTTCGGCATACAGGGTGTCAAAAGCCAGAGATGATTTTCCTGAGCCCGATAATCCACTGATAACTATAAACTTATTGCGGTGTATGTTTAGATCAATATTCTTTAAATTGTGAACCCTGGCACCCTTAATCTGGATGTAGGAAGTAAAATTTGAAGGAGAACTCATTTGTTATGTTATTAAATATGCAAATAATTTGTTTTATTAAAAAAAAAGGTTCACTTTTACAGACACAAAATTAGCAAATTGTTTAACTCTCATTAAAAAAAGGTTGCCTATCGACAGAACTGTACTCTTTAATTATTGAATTCAGTCACATAATAATTCAGAGTAATGTTCAGACCAGAAGATCTGAGCGATAATTCGCTCGTAAAACAATTTGTTGAGGGGGATCAATCTGCAATAGAAATGCTTATTACCCGCCATAAAAAGAGAGTTTTTACCTATATCGTATTAATTGTTAAAAATCATCATCTTGCTGAAGATATCTTTCAGGATACCTTTATTAAGGTTATCCGATCGTTAAAAGCGGGGAAATATACCGAGAACGGTAAATTTATATCCTGGGTTCTGCGTATTTCTCACAACCTGATTATTGATCATTTCCGGAAAGAAAAATTATTGTGTACCACATCCAATGATGATACTACTATTGATCTTTTCAATTCGGCAAAATATTCAGAGGAGAATATTGAGGACAAACTGGTTTACGATCAGATTACAAGTGATGTGCGTCTCTTAATCGAAGAATTGCCTGATGACCAGAGACAGGTAATAATGATGCGTCATTTCCAGGGACTAAGTTTTAAAGAGATTGCCGATCTGACAGATGTCAGTATTAATACGGCTTTAGGACGGATGCGTTATGCCTTGATTAATCTTCGGAAGATGATAGAGAAAAAAAATCTGAGCCTTACAAAAAATTAGAGATCAGTTACAATATTATTACATTATTGGCGTTATCTCTCTATAACTAAATAGAAATATAAGCCTATGAGTAGATTCTCTACTTTGAATTATCTGATCTTTTCATATTATTCCGGAAGGAAAGAAGTAAAGTCACTTCAAAATGTAGTATCTGTTTTTGATAATGCCATGGATCATGATGAGATGGAATTTGAACCTTCACTGAAAAGTATTAATGCAATTTTAAATTTTGCATCACAGTGTGAGGTGTTGAAGTCAAAAAGCACCGGAAATATTGAATTGAATCTGAATTGAATCCTGAAAAAATTATTTAAGAGCATCTTGAAAGAGATGCTCTTTTTATTTATATTTGTGATATCAAAACAATATCAAAACAACTTAAATCTTATAGTATGGAAAAGTCATTTACTGCCCGTTCCGGTTATTTGTTCCTGGTAATCGAATTCATTATTCTTTTACTGGCCATTGCCGGATTTGTTTCGGAAATAGTTGTTCCATCGGTTCTGCTGATCTTTTTCTTTGTTCTTCTGGCACCCGGTTTTATGGCTGTTGATCCGAATCAGTGTTACGTATTAGTTTTGTTTGGCGCTTATAAGGGCACCCTTAAGGATAATGGGTTCTTATGGGTAAATCCATTCTTTGTAAAGAAGAAATTTTCACTTCGTGCCCGCAACTTCAATAGTGAGCCTATAAAAGTGAATGATAAGCTTGGTAATCCGATCATGATCGGACTGGTACTTGTTTGGAAAATTGAAGAAACCTACCGTGCTGCATTCGGAGTTGATGAGTACGAACATTTTGTAGTTGTTCAAAGTGAAGCCGCATTGCGTAAGCTGGCTGGATTGTATCCGTATGACAATATTGAAGATGATCACGCCAAAATCACCTTGCGTGACGGAGGGGAAGAAGTAAATCAGATGCTCGAAAAAGAGATACGTGAAAGACTTGAAATTGCTGGGATCCACGTCATTGAAGCACGTATTAACTACATTGCCTATGCACAGGAAATTGCTCAGGCCATGTTGAAGCGTCAACAGGCTACGGCTATTGTTGCTGCACGGTTTAAAATTGTGGAAGGTGCCGTCAGTATGGTAGAAATGGCTTTAGCTGAATTAAGCAAGCGCGATATCGTGACCCTCGACGAAGACAAAAAGGCCACCATGGTAAGTAACCTGCTGGTGGTTCTGTGTGGCGACAAAGAAGCAACTCCTGTAGTAAATACAGGGACACTTTACCAATAACCCAATGAATAAGATATTATTTAAGGAAGAACAGCAATTCAGGCAGTGGTGGCAAATTATCTTACGTTTGGTTGCCACAGTGCCTGCTATAATTATATGCATTTATACGCTCTACAAGCAAAACGTTCAGGGTGTTCAGGTGGGAAATAGTCCAGCCCCCACTGCAGTTCTGATTGTGGCAATAATTGGTTTAGCCATTGGTCTTTGGGTTTCATTTTCGCTTAAACTGGAAGTCTGGATTGATCAGGATGGTATCCATTATAGGTTCTTTCCAATGATTCGCAAAAATAAGCTCATCTCAAAAGGAGAAATTCAGCATTTCGAAATCAGAAAATACAGTGCTGCTTTTAATTATGGTGGGAGAGGTTACCGTAATGGATTTGGACATAAATGGGGTAAAGCATATACTATTGAAGGCAATTCTGGTCTGCAACTTTATCTGACTAGTGGAAAGAAAATTTTGTTTGGAACACAACGTTCTCAGGCAATCATGTATGCGATGGACGAAATAATGAAAAAGTCAAACAAGTAAATAATTAAAGAATGAAGATACAGCTAATAGTTTTTGCGATCGGCATTCTGATTGCAAACATCGTATTTGGTCAGGACATTACTGGTTCGTGGAACGGAATCTTAAAGGTTCAGGGAACTCAATTGAGAATCGTATTCAATATTAGTAAAACCGAAAATGGATTTACCTCTTCTATGGACAGTCCTGATCAGGGAGCAAAGGGAATCCCTGTAAGTTCCACCAGCTTTGAAAATTCAACGTTAAAACTTGCAGTTTCAAGTGCAAGAATTGAATATGAAGGTATTTTAGGTCACGATAATATTATTGTGGGTAACTTCAAACAGGGTGGCATGTCATTTCACTTGAACTTATCGAAGGAAATAGCTGAAAAAGAAAAACTTGTAAGACCTCAGGAACCAACAAAACCATATCCCTATTATGAAGAAGAAGTTACCTTTGAAAATAAACCGGCAGGTATAACATTAGCCGGAACGCTAACATTACCTACAAAGGAGGGTGTTTTCCCTGTGGTCATATTAATTACCGGAAGCGGACCTCAAAATAGAGATGAAGAATTAATGGGACATAAACCCTTCCTTGTTATTTCCGACTTCCTTACAAAAAACGGGATAGGAGTATTGCGTTTTGATGACAGGGGAGTTGGTTCTTCAAAAGGTGATTTTAAAACTGCCACATCATTTGACTTCTCAACTGACGTTGAAGCAGGAGTGGACTATTTGTTAACAAGAAAGGACATAAATAAAAAGAAGATCGGTCTGATGGGGCATAGCGAAGGAGGAATAATTGCTCCAATGGTAGCTAGCCGTTCAAAAGACATAGCATTTATTGTGCTCTTAGCCGGAACCGGTATTCCTGGAGATCAGTTGCTTTTATTACAGCAGGAATTGCTTGGAAAAGAGTCGCACATCAGTGACGATGGTTTAAAAAAGGCTCTGACAATTAATAAGGGTGCTTTTGAAATTGTAACCAAATCAACAAGCTCAGAGCAGTTAAAAACTGATTTAACCAATTACATCAAGCAAGTTTTTAAAGACAATCCGGATGCTGTGAAGCAGTCAGGCATGAGTGAAGATGATTTTGTACAAAAACAAGTCAGCCAGGTGATCAATCCATGGATGTTGTATTTCATTAAATACAACCCGGCAATCGCCCTTGAAAAAGTAAAGTGCCCGGTTTTAGCGCTCAATGGAGAGAAGGACCTTCAGGTTGCACCGAAAGAAAACCTGCAAGCCATAAAGGAAGCATTAGCTAAAGGAGGAAATAAACGAGTTACTACCATTGAACTTCCAGGTTTAAATCATTTATTTCAGGAATGCAAAACAGGTTCACCAACTGAATATGCCACCATTGAGCAGACTTTTTCTCCAATTGCCTTGGCAGAGATTTTAAAATGGATAAAAATGCAAACCAAATAAAACGGTGCATAGAAAGTCTGTTACTGTTTGTCATGATTTTATAAAGAGTTAAAAGAGAGGGTGAACTATGGCAAAGAAAAAATCATTTGTATTACGCATTGATCCTGATGTGTATGATGCCATTGAAAAATGGGCCGCTCAGGAATTCCGTAGTGCAAACGGACAAATTGAATGGATAATTACAAAGGCGCTCCGTGATGCCCGCAGAACGGTTGAGAAAACTTCAAAAGAAGAGCCAGGGGAAGACAATGAGGAATCATAGATTTTCATCATTGACAGAATATCGCCAACCTGTTTAAATTAACCTTAAATTAGTTGGATTTAATTTAATGCTTGAAATCAAACTAATGGTTTTAGTATAATTTTGCATGATTTTAAACTATAAAAACTATCAAAATATAAAACTATGACCATAAGCGCACTGCAATCAGAAAGGGCGAAATATCAGCCAAAACTTCCTAATTCTTTGAAATCGTCAGTAAAACTGGTTGAAGGTAAAAGTACCCAATCAATAGCTGATCAGGATGACATAAAGGCGCTTTTTCCCAACACCTATGGGATGCCATTAATTACTTTTGAAGCGGGTGAAAGTAAAAAACAATATACTGCTGTAAATGTAGGTGTGATCCTTTCAGGAGGTCAGGCACCAGGAGGTCATAATGTGATTTCAGGGATCTTTGATGGTATCAAAAACCTCAATCCTGCAAGCAAGTTGTACGGCTTTCTTGGCGGACCTGGTGGGTTGGTCGATCATCAATACATCGAACTAACTGCTGCGTTTATCGATGAATATCGCAACACTGGAGGTTTCGATATTATCGGTTCAGGCCGTACCAAACTGGAAGAGACTGCCCAGTATGACAAAGGAACCGAGATCATGAAAGAGCTTGGCATTAAAGCGCTTATCATCATTGGAGGTGACGACAGTAATACCAATGCCTGCGTTCTGGCAGAATATTATGCTGCAAATAATACTGGAATTCAGGTGATTGGTTGTCCTAAAACCATTGATGGCGACCTCAAAAATGACATGATTGAAACATCTTTTGGTTTCGATACCGCTACTAAAGTCTATTCTGAATTGATTGGCAATATTGAACGCGATTCCAATTCAGCTAAAAAATACTGGCATTTCATCAAACTGATGGGTCGTTCGGCTTCTCATATCGGTTTGGAATGTGCCTTGCAGACTCAACCAAACATCACATTGATTTCAGAAGAAGTGGAACTGAAGAAACAGACTTTGGGTGAAATCGTTGACTACATGGCTCAGATAGTTGCCAAACGTGCTGCCAATGGCGAAAACTTTGGTGTGGCTTTAATTCCTGAAGGCTTGGTCGAATTTGTTCCTGAAATGAAAGCACTGATTTCTGAATTGAATGATCTGCTTGCTGAAGGTTCTGATACTGAACAGAAATTTAAATCCTTTACCAGTAAGTCTGAAGGTCGGGCATTTGTAGCCGGAATTCTGTCCTCAGAATCAGCCAAACTCTATACTTCACTGCCATCAGGCATTGCCGATCAGTTGACTCTTGACCGTGACCCACATGGAAACGTCCAGGTTTCCCTTATTGAGACTGAAAAGCTGTTGGGTGAAATGGTAAAAAGCCGTCTGAAGGAAATGAAGAAAACGGGTGATTTTAATGGAAAATTTGGAACACAGTATCATTTCTTTGGATACGAAGGACGTTGCGCCGCTCCATCAAACTTTGATGCTGACTATTGCTATTCACTGGGTTATAATGCCTCCTTCCTGATTGCTGAAGGTAAGACAGGCTATATGTCCTCGGTTCGTAACCTGACTGCTCCTGCTGCTGAATGGATTGCAGGAGGTGTTCCGGTAACTATGATGATGAACATGGAACGTCGTCATGGACACATGAAACCTGTGATTCAGAAAGCCCTGGTTGAATTGGACAGTGCCCCTTATAAATTCCTAGCAGCTAACCGTGAGAAATGGGCCATTGAAACTTCATTTGTCTACCCCGGACCAATTCAATACTGGGGACCAACCCAGGTATGCGACCAGCCAACAAAAACTATTACTTTGGAAAGAGCTAAATAATACAGCTTTATCAATACGATCAAACTGAAAACCCTGGAATCACTTCCGGGGTTTTTATTTTCCTTCCCACTTTCCTTTTTCCTTACTTCTTTATTAAGAGATACTTTTCTATGTTTTCGACAAACATCTTCTTTGTTTCTTCTTTAGACCGTCCAATTCCCGATGTCATGACCGGTTTCCCAACGACAGGTATATAAAGGAAGGCCGGAATCCCCGTAATTCCGAAAACCTTTGCCAATTGCTGCTCCTGATCGGTATTTATCTTATATATGAGTATTTTGCCTGAATATTCTACACCAATTTCTTCGAGAATAGGACTTGCAATCTTACAAGGCCCACACCAATCTGCATAAAAATCAATGATTGCCGGTTTGCTGCCCAGATATTTCCAGTCATTTGGTGATTTGGTATAATCCCAGATCTTTTGAATGAAAACAGAAGATGTGAGTAATTCAGAATCAGGAGTAATGCCTTTATTTTCAATTGAACTGACCTTTACAGGTTTTGCATTGTTTGCCTTTTTTTGATTTCCGCAGGCTAAAAGCAGGACGGATAAGGCTGTCATGGTATATAACAGATGTTTCATATTCGATTGTTAATTTGTAATTGGGATAGTCAATTAATGTCGATAGTCTGTGAAATTCTATATTGATTTGCTTTAAAATGGGATTAAATATATCACTTATAATTCAATTGCTATGTTTTAGCCAGACTAAATTTATCACTACAATTTCATTAAGCAATGCAACTTAAGTTCTAAGAATGATATAAAAACAGATCAAATAATCGGTCACATTTTGGTAAATTAGGCATTTCAAACGGAACCATTTTGTGTATTTCTTCTGTAAACAAATCTTTTCCCCAAACTTTCGCTATATAAATAAATCGATACTCTGTCATACCATTGTCTTATCCTTTCGAAACGATTTGAAGGATGAAGAGCTGAACATGAGGATTGGAATCTGACCGAACTGGGAACGGCCAGGTATCGCGCTATAAACCCGTTGGTGTTTTTGTATGTTTTGAGTAAGGTTTCTGTAAGGTTTCTGTATGTTGACTTACAAAAAACATACCTGTAATAAACTATAAACATTCAAATTTACCAGAGGGTTTAGAAGGGGTTTATATCGGGATAGTTAACAGGGTACAGGCTGCTTTCAGTTCTTATCCCCGATGGGGTATTGGGTAAGGTCGTTGAAGTATTCAGACTTGTTGCAATTTATACCTGAGAAAGAATTCCCCTCAACAATTTGAAGTGATCCCAATTCATCACGGGTACAGGTGGAAAATGCATAAGAATGGATCCACAATCCGTCAGATCCGAGTACAATAAATAGATGACAGGCCTCAGGTTTAGAATTAAGTTATTTAATAAGATCATTGCCAAAGGGTTCGATGACGTAACATTTGAATATACCGGAGATTATGAGTATTAATTGCTTTACAATCAATTTGGTGTGCAAGGTAGGCATCGATTATTCAATAACAGATGTTTATCATTTTTTTATTGCGGGACAATACTTACTTTCACCCCATTATTAATAATTCAGATAATAATTAAACTAACCAGCAAAATGAAGTCCATTTGCTTACTTGCCTTGGTAGCTATCATGCTATCGTGTTCAAACCAGAAAAAGGAGAAAGAAATGACAAAGAATTCTAATTCTGAAGTTCCAAAACTTAGCTCGGATATCATGACCCCAGAAGTTTTGTGGAGTTTTGGCAGAATTGGTGAACCTATGGTCTCGCCTGACGGAACTATCGTTCTGTATGCAGTAACTACCTATAATATTGAAGAAAACAAATCGTATCGTGACCTCTACACAGTGCCTGTATCGGGTGGTGATACTATTCGTATCACTACGACTCCTGAGAAAGAATCATCTCCAACGTGGAGACCTGACGGAAAGAAAATAGGTTTTCTGTCGCCAAAATCAGGCGATATGCAGCTTTGGGAGATGGATATTGATGGCAGCAATCCGGTTCAGGTTACACAGGTAAAAAATGGTATCAGTGGGTTTAAATACTCACCCGATTGTTCTCATCTTCTGTATACTTCCGATGTCAAGGTCGGTCAGGATATTCACGATTTATTTCCTGATCTCCCCAAGGCCAATGCTCACCTTGAAACAGATCTGATGTATAAACACTGGGATGAATGGATTCAAACTGTTCCTCACCCTTTTGTAGCCGATTTTAAAGATGGAAAGATAGAGAATGACGTAGATATACTGAATGGCGAACCTTTTGAAAGTCCTATGAAACCTTTTGGCGGTACCGAGCAGTTAGCCTGGAGCCCGGATGGAAAAACAGTGGCTTATACGTGCCGGAAAAAGGTTGGAAAAGAATATGCACTTTCAACCAACTCTGATATCTATTTTTACAATATAGTAACCAAAAAGACCGAAAACAAAACCCAGGGCATGATGGGTTATGACCAGAATCCAGTATTCTCACCCGATGGGAAATGGCTGACCTGGGAAAGCATGGAGCGGGAAGGTAATGAATCCGACAAAAATCGTCTGTTTGTTATGAATCTGGAAACGGGAGTAAAGGCTGACTTGTCTGCCGACTTTGATCAGAACTCCAGTGGTTTGACATGGAGTGCCGACAGTAAATCTATATATTTTACGAGTTGCTGGCATGCTCTTACTCAGATTTATCGTGTAGAAGTGGTCGGAAAAAAGATCACACAAATCACCAAAGGAGTTCATGACTATGGTTTTGTTGCCGAAGCAAAAGATAAACTTATAGGCGTCAAGCATTCCATGAGCAAACCCGATGAAATATATGCTATTGATCCGCAAACAGGAGTTGAAACTGAACTTTCATTCCAGAACAAAAAACTTCTGGCCCAACTTGAAATGGGAAAAGTTGAAGAACGTTGGGTAACGACTACCGACAATAAACAAATGTTGGTTTGGGTTATTTATCCGCCTCATTTTGATCCAAATAAAAAATATCCGACTATCTTATATTGCGAGGGCGGACCTCAATCTACCGTTAGTCAGTTCTGGTCGTATCGTTGGAATTTTCAGCAGATGGTTGCAAATGGATATATTGTTGTGGCACCAAATCGTCGTGGATTGCCTGGATTCGGTAAGGAATGGCTGGAGCAGATCAGCGGTGATTATGGCGGGCAAAACATGAAAGATTACCTTTCTGCAATTGACGCAGTAGCAAAAGAACCTTTTGTGAATAAAGATAAACTGGGTTGCATCGGTGCCAGCTATGGCGGATTCTCTGTATACTGGCTGGCCGGTCATCACGAAAAGAGATTCAAAGCCTTTATTGCTCATGATGGGATGTTCAATCTGGAACAACAATACCTTGAAACAGAAGAGATGTGGTTTGTAAACCGTGATTTAGGAGGACCATACTGGGACAAAGGCAATGTCGTTGCACAACGTTCATATGCAAACTCTCCTCATTTGTTTGTTGATAAATGGGATACGCCGATATTGATCATTCATGGTGAAAAGGATTACCGGATTCTGGCATCCCAGGGTATGGCAGCTTTCAATGCAGCAGTATTACGTGGTGTTCCTGCTCAAATGTTGATATTCCCTGAAGAAAACCACTGGGTGTTACAACCTCAAAATGGAATCTTGTGGCAGAGAGTGTTTAAGCAATGGCTGGATAAATGGCTCAAATAGGTCTTAAGTTCAAAGTTTCAAGTTCCAAGTTTACCGTAATCTGGAACTTTGAACTTTAAACTTTGAAACTTATTAAAATACTTCAACTTTACTCCTGTGGTAGTCCAATAATCCTTTAATTTGTGCAGCCGAATGGATGATTTTTATCGTGTCATTCATTGTGATCCTTGATAAATTAATGGTCAGGTCAAATCCATCAGTTGTATCATTTCCGGCAGCAAACCGTTTGCAAAAGTTTAACCTTTCCTGTTCTGTTTTTTCAATAAAATCGATGGCTTGTCTGATGTTTAGATTATTATTCTCCATGATTTGTTTAACTCGCCAGTCATGATCGGCTGTCATCCTGATAAGCAACGATTCTTTAATCCCCCTTGTAATGATATGTCCAGCACGTCCAACAATTATACAATAACCATCGCTGGCAAAACTTGAGATCAGATCAATTAGGGTTTGGTTAATTTTGCGATCACTTTTATGCCTTTTCTCGTTGAAAGCAGATAAGATATCGTCAAACAGGTTTCTCTCCCCTTCATTCAGGTATTTACGGAGTTTATAAGGATCCATGTTTAATTCCAATGCACTTTGCTGTAGAATTTCCTTACTCAATACTTTCCATTTTTTGACCTGAGATTGTTTATTAAGTTCAGAAGCCAACAATTTGTGATATTCACTGCTCCACATCCAACTTCTCTGGAGATACAAATAACTGGTCCTGGTTGAGTATTGTCTGACGGATATCTGCTATCTTTTGGGTGCAGCCTTTTGTCCAAATAAGCCATCAATGTATTGTTCATGGCGAGGTTTTTTAGTTTATATTGTTTAAGAAATAAATGAAATACAGTTGGAATTATTTTCATGTCATTCACTGTTATTTCATGAGACATTATGCCCGTATTTATCACCTATTGTTAGGACTATTTTTTCTATCTTTCATCAATTAATTTAAAGCTTGTGAACATGTTTGGTAGTAAGACATATATTGCACGTCGTCAGCAACTTAAGGCTAAAATAGCTGATGGAATCATTCTGCTTCTTGGGAATGTTGATTCTCCAATGAATTATACTGACAATACTTTCTATTTCAGGCAGGATAGTTCGTTCTTATATTTCTTTGGGCTCGATTTTCAGAATCTTGCCGGAGTTATTGATGTTGAATCTGGTGAAGACATCATCTTTGGCAATGATGTTAGCATGGAAGACATCATTTGGATGGGCCCTCAGATTGTATTGAAAGAGAAGGCTGAAAAAGTTGGAGTACAAAGAACTGAACCGTATAAAAATCTTCAATTAGTTATTGAAAAGGCGATTCAGTCAGGTAGGAAAATTCATTTCCTTCCACCTTACCGCGCTGAGAATAAATTGCTTTTAAATGAATTAACGGGTATTTCGGTTTCAAAATTTAAAGCATATTCATCTTTACCACTGATTAACGCAATTATAAGTTTGCGCTCGGTCAAAGAGGATCAGGAAATCGTTGAAATCAGGAAAGCCTGTGCTGTAGGTTATGAGATGCATGTAACGGCAATGAAAATGGCTAAAGCTGGTGTATGGGAGCAAACCATTGCCGGTACTATTGAAGGAATTGCCAATGCCGGAGGGGGAATGGTTTCATTTCCGGTTATCCTGTCACAAAATGGTGAAACTCTTCATAATCACGATCATTCGAAAACATTACAAAACGGACGTTTGCTTCTGGTTGATGCCGGTGCTGAAGTTCGGTCGCATTATGCTTCCGATTATACCAGAACCTTTCCTGTGAGCGGAAAGTTCACACAAAAACAACGGGAGATATATGAAATTGTATTGGCTGCCAATAACCGGGCACGCGAATTAACCAAGCCGGGTACGACTTATTTATCGGTTCATATGGCTGCAATGGAGGCGATTGCCTCAGGACTGAAAGCACTTGGCTTAATGAAGGGTGATGTGAATGATGCTGTTAAAAATGGTGCACCTGCACTTTTTATGCCGCATGGTCTGGGACATATGCTTGGATTAGATGTTCATGATATGGAAGATCTGGGCCAGATTTATGTGGGTTATGATGATGAAATCCGTCCGGTTGATCAATTTGGAACAGCATACTTACGAATGGGCCGAAAACTACAACCAGGGTTTGTAATTACAGATGAGCCCGGAATCTATTTTATTCCAGCCTTAATTGAAAAGTGGAAAGCTGAAAAGATTAATACGGATTTTATTTGTTTTGATCGTCTGGAAGAATACCTTGACTTTGGAGGAATTCGTCTGGAAGATGATATTCTGGTTACGGAAACAGGGTGTGAAATACTGGGAGACAGGATTCCGATAGTACTAAACGAAATTGAAGATGTTATGAGATAATCAATTATCTTCGCTGAAAATGAATAAAAAGAAACCCATATTTGAGAAACGCATTTTTTTGGATGTGAACTTTGTGCTAATTGACTATGATGCCAAAGCCAACTTTGTTATTGAGCGGGTTTTCGAACGTGGCGACGTGGAGGATATCAGGTAATGCCGGAGGTATTACGGAGATGAAAAAGTAACCGAAGCCTTGTTAAAAGCAAAGTATTTATCATTACACACGATCCATTTTGCCAGTGCGGTTATAGATAAACCTTTAAATGAATTCAGATGTTACATACGGAGACAGTTGAACCCCGAACTCTTTCCTTATTGAAGGAATTAATGGCTTTGCCTGTCCCATACTTGCCAATTTCAGAGATTGAAGTAAAAGATGCAATAAGAATTTATAGTATTGCCGATATTGCTGCCATGAAGATACAGGCTATCCTTGGGCGGGGAAAGAAAAAGGATTTTTGGGATTTGTATGAATTGCTCCAACATTTCTCCCTGCAACAAATTATCGACTGGCATAAACAGAAATATCCCAGCCAAATGCTTGCAATAAGTATTCCCAATGCCATCACTTATTTTGCCGATGCTGACGAAAGTGAAACACCGGTGAGTTTTAAAAATCAAACATGGGAAGGTGTAAAGAAGGGCATTCGACACGCTGTAAGTGATTATCTTAGATAAACAGCAATTGAAATATTCGGAATGTCAATTAAACCAGGATCGGGGAAATCTATCGGTTTGCCGATTCAGTAATCAAAATACGGGTATAAAAATAGTCCAGCTCATTCCTTATCTCATCACGCATATAGCGGTAAATGTCAATGAGCTGACCTTCCGTACAGTATGCTTTTCTGGGGTCTTCAAATCCAAGATGAATCTTGTGCCTGGCTGGTAGGTCAATTGCCGTTATTCTGTCTTTTGTGCCATCACAAAGCGTGATCAGATAATCCATTAGCATTCCTTCAAATTCTTTGTAACTCTTTGGCTTCTTCATACTCATATCAATATCTATATCATTCATTACTTTTATTGCGACAGGATCAGTTTGTTCATCAGGATGCAGACCAGTAGAAAATACTTCCAGTGTAGGATCCATTTTCTGTAGAATTGCTTCTGCCATCAGGCTTCTGCATGATTTTCCACCAATGCACAGGAATAGAATTTTCATCTAATTGACCTGAGATATTTATTGATATTAAGTTACTCAATTCGATGATGAAAAAAAAGCTAAATTGTTGGTCTTTATCTTGATAATTAGTTGTTTAAAGCTGTTGTAGAACATGTTTGCCATATATTGAATTTGTTTGCCTTATATGAATAATTGAAATAATTTCCGCCTTTCTTAGTTCTGTATGTAATCATTCCAGAATTAAGGTGCAAATGATTGAGGATTTTTATTCTGAAATGTCTATTATGGGAAATTCACAACTAAATATATTAAATTATGAGAGGTATTAACCGGTTTTTATTAATCTCTTTATTAATGGGTAGTCTGGCCTGCAAACAAGAAGCGCCTAAGTCAAAGGCCATTAATTTGGCAGATATGGATGCTACAATTAATCCTGCAAAAGATTTTGACAATTATGCCAATGGTGGCTGGAAAAAACGGTTCCCTATTCCGGATGAGAAAAGCCGTTTCGGGACGTTTGATTTATTAGCCGATACCGGTGATGTACAGGTTAAAACCTTAATCGCTGAAATCGCTTCGAAAAAGCAGGAGTCAGGTACTATTGGTCAAAAAATCGCTGATTTTTACAATACAGGCATGGACACTGTCCGAATCGAAGCAAATGGTTTGACTCCCGTTCAACCACTTTTTGATCAGATTAGCGCAATTAAGAGTAAGGAAGATGTCATGAAAGTGGTATCCGATTTTCATTCCAAAGGTATTTCTCCGATGTTTTCTTTTTTCTCAGGTGCTGATCGGAAGAATTCCGAAATGTGTGTCGCTTATCTCTATCAGGGCGGATTAGGAATGCCCGACCGTGATTATTACATGAAGGACGATGAGCGAAGCAAAGGAATTCAGGCAGCCTATCTGGTGCATCTTCAAAAAATGGATATGCTTACAGGAACCAATGAGGCTACTGCAAAAAGCAATGCTACGGTGGTCTATAACCTGGAGAAACGTCTGGCTGCAGCATCAATGACAAAGCTGGAAATGAGAGATCCGCAAAAGACCTATCATAAAATGAATATTGAAGGACTTCAGAAGATATCTAATGAAATTAACTGGGCCGCTCATTTCCAAAGTATTGGCCTTCAAAACCCCGGTGATTTTATTGTTGGACAGCCTGACTTTGTAACTGAACTTAGTAAAATGCTGAAAGAGATATCGGTTGACGATTGGAAACTATACTTAAAATGGCAGGTTTTGAATGAACTTAGTCCCTATTTGTCTTCAGCTTTTGAGAAACAGAATTTTGATTTCTACGGCAAAACTCTTTCGGGTCAGTTAGTTCAGCGGCCACGTTGGAAAAGAGTTCAGGGTGCAACTAGCAATGCCCTGAGTGAAGCAATAGGTCAGATGTATGTTCAGAAATACTTTCCGGCAGAAGCAAAGAATCGAATGGTTGAACTGGTGAGCAATCTGAGAGTATCACTGGGTGAGCGCATCAAACAGTTAGCATGGATGAGTGATGCGACCAAAGCAAAAGCAATTGAAAAGCTGGACGCAATCACTGTAAAGATTGGGTACCCTGATAAATGGCGCGATTATTCGGCGCTTGAAGTTTCAACCGATTCATACGCAGCCGATGCTTTAAGGTCAAATATCTTTGACTTCAAATACATGATCGGTAAAATTAATAAACCGGTTGACCGTACCGAATGGATGATGCCCCCACAAATGGTAAATGCTTATTACAATCCTACCGTAAATGAAGTCGTATTCCCGGCAGCCATTCTACAGCCACCTTTCTTTTTTAAGGATGGCGATGATGCGGTAAATTATGGTGCAATTGGTGTAGTGATTGGTCACGAAATGACTCACGGATTTGATGATCAGGGTCGGCAGTTTGATAAAGTTGGAAATCTGACCGATTGGTGGACTGCAGATGATGCTAAAAAATTTGGTGAGCATACAAGAATACTGGCAAATCAATTCAGTAATTTTACTGTTCTTGATTCAATGAAAGCCAATGGAGATTTGTGTCTGGGTGAAAATATTGCCGATTTGGGTGGTTTGAATATTTCCTTTAACGCATTGAAAAAAGTACTGAAAGGTAACGAACCAACAATCGACGGATTTACTCCTGATCAGCGATTCTTCCTTTCATACGGACACGTATGGGCTCAGAATATACGCGACAAGGAAATTGTTCGCCGGACAAAGGATGATGTTCATTCGCTTGGCCGTTTCAGGGTGTTAGGACCTCTACGTAACTTACCCGAGTTTTATAAAGCCTTTGGTGTAAAAGAAGGAGATTATATGTATCTGCAGTTAGCTGATCGTGCCTTAATCTGGTAGTTGAATTGTCTAAAAAGAATTGCCGGCTGTTTTTTATTCAGCCGGCATCTCTTTTTATTTCCGGTCCAAAGGTGAAATAATCTTTGTCGGATCTTTTTTTGCAGCCCATAGTATCAGGCGCAGTGACTGGTCATATGTCAGGTAATTCCACATCCAGTTAATGAAGATCAACAGGCGGTTTTTAACCCCGACGATTGCCATCAGGTGCACAAACATCCAGGTAAGCCAGGCGATAAATCCGCTGAATTTCAGGAAGGACAAATCTGCAACTGCCCGGTTACGTCCAATGGTTGCCATCGAACCACGATCGATATATTTAAAAGGGATTAACCCTGCATTTTTCTTCATAAGAAGGAAATTCCGGGCTAGATTTCTTCCCTGTTGAATGGCTACCTGTGCTACCTGGGGATGACCGTTTGGATAATCTACACTTGATAAGACAGAAACATCACCAATGGCATAAATATCCTCAAATCCATTTACCCGGTTGTACTCGTCAGCTATCAGTCTTCTTCCACGGCCAATTGACTCAACCGGAAATCCCTCGGGAACAACACCACTGATGCCTGCCGCCCAAATTACAGTTTTGGTTTCCAGATGAGAGCCATCACCAAGGCTCAATTTGCTTCCATCATAGCCAGTCACCCTGGTGTTCAGCAGAACGGTGATTCCAAGTCTATTGAGGTAAAACAAAGCTTTTTCAGAAGCATTCTTCGACATTACGCCTAATAGCAACCCGGAGCCTTCGATCAAACTGATCTGCATGACATCAAAATTCAGGTCTGGATAATCTTTGGGAAGTACAAATTTTTTCATTTCCGCAACAGCGCCAGCAACCTCAACTCCTGTGGGCCCGCCGCCAACCACAATTACATTCAGTAAAGCTTTCCTTTCGTTCTGGTCCCATAAGGTAACCGCTTTCTCGAAACTTTGTAACAGTCGATTGCGAAGTGCCATAGCCTCAGAAACTGATTTCATCGGAATTGCATATTCTTCCATACTTTTCATCCCGAAGAAATTGGAATTTACTCCGGTTGCCAGTACCAGGTAATCATACCATACTGTATCGAGACTGGTTTGCAATGTTTTCTTATCAGGATCGACAGAATAAACCTCACCCACACGGATATAAACATCTTTTTGATCCTGGAATATTTTCCTCAGAGGGAAAAGAATCGAACTTGGTTCTATTCCTGCACTGGCAACCTGGTAGAACAAAGGCTGAAACTGATGATAATTGTTTTTATCAATCAGAACAATCTGATACCCAGAGCCGATAAGCTTCTGGGCTAATTTGAGACCACCAAAACCCGCACCTATAATTACGATTCGTTTCTGGGCCGTTTCCGGTATATTAACTGGCATTATTTAGTGTGAATTAACGAAATCCGCATGATTGCTGATTTTGTGTTTTACGACATGTTTTAAACATCTATCCGATATCAAAAGTTTGCAATGAACGAATTAAATATCATCCAAAGTAACTTATAATTCGGATAAATCATTTAAATTCAACAACTAGTAAACACAAATATACTGTACATTTCATATAGACCATTGTTGGTTATTATTTCAGGATTGAAATTTGTATTTTAACTGGATCAATATGGAATTGATTGTTTTGAGAAGTTAGTATAAGTGTTAAATTTACATTTTATTCTAATCAAATCTTAAATACTGAACCTTAATCAATTTGAAGGAAGAAACTAACCTGCTAAGAATATGAAACGATTTTTTCTGACTGCCTTTTACTTCTTGATAATTTTCTACACTGTTCATGCTCAATATTCGGTTGTATCACCTCATTCACTGGCCGAAGCCAAAATTGATATTGGCAGCCAAATCAGTTATAACGTGTCCTTCAATGGAAAACCAGTACTCACCAACTCTGTTATACGGTTTGAATTCAAACAGGCACCCCCGATGGGTGAGGATATGCAGGTTATTAAATCATCTGAAAAGGTAATCAATGAAACATGGACTCCTATACTAAAGAGGAAGTCAGCCATTTTAAATAATTGCAGGGAACTGACTTTGCAGTTGCAGGAAAAGAAGTTTCCCCGGCGGACCATAAATCTGGTATTTCGTATCTTTGATGACGGAGTGGCTTTTCGTACAGAATTTACAGGTCCCGACAATAAGCACGAATATGAACTGACCGACGAACTTACCACTTTCAACTTTCTGGCCGATCATGATTGCTGGGCAGCAAATGATGGCTCATACCGTTCTTCCCAGGAAAACGAATATTTCAAACGTAAGCTTTCTTATCTGACCGATCAGATGGTGATTGGACTACCCATGACGGTGAAGGTCTCGGACGATTGTTATGCGGCAATTACCGAAGCTGAAATTACCGATTATGCTGGTATGTACCTTAAACCAGGCCATTCCAAAACCGGATTTGCCGTTCGCTCTCAACTATCTCCGCTACCTAAAGAGAATGAAAACGGGGACAAGGTGAAATTCAAAATCCCTCATAAGACTCCATGGAGGGTTATTATGCTGGGAGCAACACCTGGGCAGCTGGTCGAATCTGAAATCATCATGAACCTGAATGAACCCTGCGCAATTTCCGATCCCTCATGGATAAAACCAGGCCTGTGTGCATGGGATCATTGGTGGAGTGGGGAAGTAAAGGTGGATAATGAAACCATCAAAAAATACATCGATCTGGCCTCCGAAATGGGCTGGCCCTATCAATTGATCGACTGGCAATGGTACGGTCCTTTTAACCTGCCGGATGCCAATATAACTAAAGTTGCCCCTCAGCTTGATATGCCCGGCATCCTGTCGTATGCCAAGAGTAAGAATGTCAGGTGTTGGGTATGGATCTACAGTTCAGACGTTACCCGATCTGACTGGGATAAGGCCTGCGCTACTTACGAAAGCTGGGGCATTGCCGGTGTTAAAATTGATTTTATGGACAGTGACGATCAGGATATGGTGAACTGGTACCGCAGGGTCGTAACCACAGCCGCCGCCCATCATCTCATGGTCGATTTCCATGGAGCCTTTAAGCCCGATGGTTTCCGAAGGACTTACCCCAATCTGGTTACCCGCGAAGGGGTAATGGGCAACGAATACAACAAATGGTCGCTTCGGGTTACTCCCGAACACATGGTCACTTTGCCTTTTACACGCATGTTGGCCGGTCCGATGGACTTTACTCCCGGAGGTTTCCTGAATCGTACTCCTGAGAAATTCCAGAACGGTACACCTGCACAGGTACAGGGGACAAGGGCCTTGCAACTGGCCCAGTTTGTGGTTTACGACAGCCCTTTAACCGTTGCCTGCGATTCTCCTGACAATTATAAAGGTCAGGATGGCATTGAATTCCTGAAGAAAGTAAAGACCATGTGGGATGATACTAAAATCCTGAATGGTCGTATTGGCGAATACATTACCTCAGCCCGCAGGTCAGGCAACGAATGGTTTATCGGTTCGATGACAAACAGCGAAGCCCGTACACTTGAAATTAAACTTGATTTCCTTGGAGAAGGAAAATATAAAATGATAGCTTTCGAAGATGCTCCCGATGCAAACATTAATGCTGAAAAGGTGGTACGTACTTCAGTCAGTGTGGTGAAAGGAGATTCAGTAAAAATAAAAATGGCTCCCGGAGGAGGCTTTGCCGCATGGCTGGAACCTCAGAAGTAGTTCTAAGTTCCAGGTTCCAGGTTTCAAGTTCCAAACCGGTTCTGCTGAACAGAGCATAACCTGGAACTTGAAACTTGAAACCTGAAATCTGGAACCTGAAACTTTGAACTTGAAACTTGAAACTAAGCGAGATATGCTCGAACAATTAAAACAGGAAGTGTGGAAGGCCAACCTGGATCTGGTGAAACACGGTCTGGTCATTTTTACATGGGGCAATGTGAGTGGCATCGATCGCCAGCATGGGTTGGTGGTCATCAAACCCAGCGGAGTGTCTTACGATACGATGAGACCCTCGGATATGGTGGTACTCGATCTGTATGGCAAAGTGGTCGAGGGCAAACTGAACCCATCGAGCGATGCTCCGACACACCTTATTCTCTACCGTCAATTTCTGAACATCGGCGGAATTGTTCATACCCATTCCGAATGGGCAACCAGTTGGGCACAGGCTGGCAAAGGAATCCCTGCTATCGGAACTACCCACGCCGATTATTTCTATGGCGAAATTCCCTGTACCCGTAAGATGACCGATGATGAAATCAATGGGGAATATGAACTCGAAACAGGACGTGTCATCATCGAACGCTTTCAGGGATTGGATACTGATCGAATTCCCGGAGTGCTGGTCAACAATCATGCACCTTTTACCTGGGGAACGAATGCCAATGATGCCGTGCACAATGCCGTTGTTCTGGAAGAAGTGGCCAAAATGGCTTTCCGAAGCTTTCAGCTTAACCCGGAAACCACCATGAGCCAAACATTGCTCGATAAGCATTTCCTCCGCAAACACGGCAAGGATGCCTATTACGGGCAAAAATAGTTCGAGGTTCCAGGTTTCAGGTTCCAAATCGCTACTGCTGAACAGAGCATAACTTGGCACATGGCACATGGCACTTGAAACTTGAAACCTGGAACCTGGATCTTTGAACTCGAAACTTTAAACTAAATTATATCAAAATGAGTCAGGCAAAATACACGATCGGGCTGGATTACGGCACCGATTCTGTTCGTTCACTGATCGTGAATGTTGAAAACGGAGAAGAAGTAGCCAGTGTGGTCTTTGAATATCCCCGCTGGAAGAAACAATTGTACTGTGATGCATCAGGCAATCGGTTTCGCCAGCACCCGAAGGATTATCTCGAAGGAATGGAATATACCATCGTTGAGGCTTTAAAACTTGCTCCTGCAGATGTTGCTGAGAATGTAGTAGGCATCTCGGTTGATACAACCGGTTCAACCCCCATTGCTGTTGATGAAAAAGGAACTCCGCTATCGTTAACTCCAGGCTTTGAGGAAAATCCCAATGCCATGTTTATCCTCTGGAAAGACCATACCGGTGTGAAGGAAGCCGACGAAATCAACCGTTTGTCCAAGGAGTGGCATAACGATTTTACCCGCTTCGAAGGCGGAGTCTATTCATCTGAATGGTTTTGGGCCAAATTGCTGCATGTCATTCGTGAAGACGCCGCTGTTTACCGTTCTGCTAACTCATGGGTAGAACATTGCGACTGGATTCCGGCTATTCTGACTGGAAATACCAATCCAAAAACATTGAAACGTTCGCGTTGTGCGGCAGGTCACAAAGCCATGTGGCATGATGCTTTTGGTGGTCTGCCAACCGAAGAGTTCCTCGAAAAACTCGATCCACTGCTAAGTGGATTACGGGATCGTTTATTTAAAGAAACATTTACCTGCGACATTTCTGCCGGAACCTTGACCCCCGAATGGGCTGCAAAACTTGGACTATCAACCAAAGTGAAGGTTGGGGTAGGGGCTTTCGACGCTCATCTGGGCGCTGTCGGTGCCGAAATTGAACCCTATTACCTGAGCAAGGTGATGGGTACTTCAACCTGCGACATGCTGATTGCCCCCATGGATGAAGTGGGCGACAAACTCATCAGTGGGATATGCGGACAGGTTGACGGATCAATTGTTCCCGGAATGTTGGGCATGGAAGCCGGCCAATCGGCCTTTGGCGATATTTATGCCTGGTTTAAAAGCGTGCTTTTATGGCCTTCCGAACAAATCATTTCGAACAGCAAACTAATTGACGAGGACACTAAGTCAAAGATGATTGCCGAAATATCATCAGGTATCATTCCTGAACTGACCAGGGCTGCCGAACTAATACCAATAGAAGACAGCAGCATAGTTGCGCTGGATTGGATGAATGGTCGACGCACACCGGATGCCAATCAGAACCTGAAGGGAGTAATTTCAGGCCTGAACCTGGGATCGGATGCTCCCCGCATCTTCCGCGCCCTGGTTGAGGCAACGGCCTTTGGCTCTAAGGCCATCATCGATCGCTTTATCCGTGAGGGCGTTCGTATCGACGGGGTGATAGCCTTAGGCGGAGTAGCCAAGAAATCACCCTTCGTGATGCAGATCGTGGCCGATGTGCTGAACATGCCCATCAAGGTAGCCCGTTCCGAGCAGGCTTGTGCATTGGGTTCGGCTATGGCCGCTGCTGTCGTTGCGGGCATTTATCCCAACACCTATGAAGCACAGAAAAAAATGGGCGGAGGTTTCGAAAAGACCTATTTTCCCAATGCAACCAATGCAGCCAAATACCAGACCTTGTATGCTAAATACCTAAAATTAGGCGAACTGATCGAATTCGGTATGAACTAAAGAACGCTTCCGGTTCAATTTTGATTCAATGTCGTTTAGGTAAGATTTTTATTTTAACCACTGTCGGGGTTTCCAACCACCGACAGGGTTTCACGATTGCCCCGGCAGTGGTTTACAACCCTGTCGGTGGCTAAACTTAATGACATTCAATTTCGATTGATCCTTTTACCCGTGAAAGAGTCAACCCGTAGCACAATGCTGTGGGTTGACTCTTTTTTCATGTTCAAATCACTTAAAGAGACTTGACCAGCCAACGACCAACAGCTAGAAATACAGGTATTTCCTGTTAAACGGGTACCCCTCGCGTGCTACATTGTGTATACCTTGTGTGTACCTTGTGTGTATCTTGTGTGTACCTTATGTGTTCATGAACACATAAGGTACACATATCGTACTCTTATTCTATACATAATGTACACTTAAATAGGCAGCTTGGACTGGACTGATTAATACGCAGGCCCTGCTCAATGGTTTCAGTAATGATAGAAGGAATTACAAAAGGAAGGAAATATATTTCCCCGGACGATGAGGATGGATTAGAAAGGGATTTGAGCAGATAATTTCAGAGATTATGCAAAAATCGTTCTAATTTGTAACCTTTTTCCTCTTCAGATTATCTAAAACCATATAAACCTTAAATTCATCATTATGGAAGCTTTTCGCATCACCTTTATTTCAGTTTTATTGATTATTTTTATGACTGGTGTGTTTTTATCCTGGTTCTTTATGCATAAGGCAAAATCAAAGGAACGCTTGTTGATGATTGAAAAAGGGGTTGATCTTTCGCAACTGCATCAGGAACGGAAATTTATCTTTAATTTCCCCTGGTTAAAGGTTGGTATTGTGATTGCATGTATGGGCTTAGGGATGGTTGTTGGAGGTTTTTCACATAATCCTTTTATAATTTTTGGGGCTATTTTCCTTTTTGGAGGCTTAGGCATGATTGTTGCAAATTATCTGGATAAGCCAAAAGGCCGGGAGTAAAAAATGGATGAAATCTATATTCGTAAGGTACTTAATGGCGATTCTGATGCATTTAGATATTTGATCAGAAATTATAAGGACATTGCTTATTCCTTGGCAATGTCTGTGGTTAAAGACGAGTATGCGGCCCAGGAGGTAGTTCAAATTGCTTTTGTAAAAGCGTTTACAAAACTGTCGACCTTTAAGGGAAAATCAAAATTCAGCACCTGGCTGTACCGGATTGTGATCAATGAGGCATTTAATGCGATAAGGAAACGAAAACGGGAGACAGTAAGTTTTGAAGGTACTCCGGCTTTTACGACGCCCGATGTTGATTCATTCTCTCAGGAGATGGATGCAGAGGAACAACGGTATTATATTAATGAAGCGTTAAAAATATTGTCAGCAAAGGAAAGCCTGGTGCTGCGTTTGTTCTATCTGGAAGAAAACAGTATTGATGAAATAACCGCGATGACCGGCTGGACGGCCTCGAATATCAAGGTACTCCTGCACCGGGGAAGGAATACAATGAAAGAGATTCTGATGAAACAATTTAATACGGACAAAAAGATACTTCAATCATGAACGAAAATAACAAATCCGAGGATGATTTCTTCAGGGAGCTCCTGTCGAAGAGTAAACTGGAATTGCCTTTCAGTGATTTTGAAGACAATGTAATGGGACAAATTGAAAAGGAAGTTTTGCATCAGCATGATTTTTCAAAAGAGTTCAGGTTATCCCGGTTCTTCTTCATAATGGGATCATTATTTGGGATAATCCTTTCGGTACTGCTCACCCAGATCCACGAACCAATCTTTGGAATCAATCCGTTTAACCTTACACTTCTGTTCGAGATTATTTTTGCCTCTGTACTCTTCACCCAGATTGATACCCTGATCAAATTCAGAAAATGGATGAGTGCAAAAAAAGAAAATCAGGATTGAAAAGGAGTATAACTACAGGTTTTCTACTTCTTCCTGAGTATATATTCTTCCTGATCTGATGTCTTCTTCCGCTCTTTCGATACTTGCATAAAAATCTGCAACAGACATTGGTTTAATGTTCTCGTCTGACATAGTTAAATAAGTCCTGCGGATTTTGTCCATTTTACTAATTATATTAACATCACTGATTTGAGCGATCCACTCAATTAGTTCTAATTTTTTTACCTGTATGTCCATAGTATTTAGTTTTAAGACTGCTATTACAAAGGAACGAAATTATCCTGATAACTGGATTGAGTTGAGATTACATTTTCGAGAGTTCGCTATCCTGTTTACGGACAAACAGAGACTTCAATCATGAGCGGAAATAATAGATTAGAGGATGATTTCTTCCGGGAGCGCCTGTCGAAGAGTAAATTGAACTTCTCTTTGTTCGCAACAACCTTTGGAGCTTATTTCGTAATCTGTTGTTTTATAGATAATTTACAGCTTTATATTTCTTTATTGATCTGTTACTGCTAATTTAAGTAAATAAACTGATGCAAATAGTTTGCAAACTAAATTAATTAGTTATATTTGTTCAACTAAATATTAAATGATGAAACATCTGACTAATCGGGAAGAAGAAATCATGGAGATCTTTTGGGAAAAAGGTTCCATGTATGTTAAAGACGTGATCGACTTGCTTAATGGCCCTAAACCGCATTACAACACCATTTCAACCGTTGTTCGCGGGCTGGAGGAGAAAGGCTTTGTTGGCCACAAGCAATTTGGAAACACCTACCTGTATTTTGCGGTAATCTCGCGTGAGGAATTCAGCAAGAACTCGATTAAGAACCTGGTGAGCAAGTATTTCAATACCTCTTACGCTTCTGTGGTTTCCATGTTTGTGGAAGAACAGAAGATTACGACAGAAGAAATCCAGGAGTTAATCCGGGAGGTTGAATCGCGCAAAAGCACACCCAATGAATAGCTTCCTGTTGTTCCTGATCAAATCGACCCTGAGTTTAAGCCTGCTGTATTTGACTTTCAGCGTGCTGATGCGTAAAGAGACTTTCTTTAAGCTCAACCGGATGGTGCTGCTGGTGATGGTGTTAAGTTCGTTGCTTATTCCATTGCTTTATTTGCCGCAACCGATTCAGCCCATCGCACAAACTTATATGGAGCCTATATTTCGGAGCAATAGTATTAATGCGGAACCTGTTCAAACGAGCGAAAGCCCTATATCCATTCAATCTTCTGTAACTTCTCAGGAAACCAACCTACCAATAACTGTCTCTATCCAAACGGTTCTATTCTATATCTATTTGACAGGAGTATTCATTTCATTCCTGATGCTGGTTTACAGCATCTGTTCAGTTTTGTTGTTATTTCGCAGAGCCCGTCAATCGGAGCATAAGGGCTATCGCCTGATGATTGTGGACAATGAACTGGCAGCCTTCTCATTTGGTCGCACGATCCTCATATCGCAACACGATTATGACACCAATGCTGAATCAATCATTACTCATGAGCAGTCACACATCAGATTGGGGCATTTCTATGACCTTATGCTGATTGAAACGATTAAAATCATCTTCTGGTTCAATCCGTTGGTTTATAGCCTGATGAACGACCTGAAAGAGATTCATGAGTTTCAGGCCGACGACTGTACACTCAACCAAGGCATCGATGCAACACAATATCAATTACTCATTATTAAAAAATGTGTGGGCCATCAAAAGTTCGCACTTGCAAACAGTTTTAATCATTGTCAAATTAAAAATCGTATTACTATGATGAACAAACAAAAAACCAGTAAAGCAGGACTTTGGAAGGTGGCGACCTTTCTTCCCCTGCTGGCCCTGCTGCTGATGGCATTCGGCAAAACAGGAGAAAATGTACCAATGGATAGTCATTCCAAAATGGCCATTCTGAATGAAGAAAAGACTTCTGTGATAGAAGCAACAACTCAGCCTCAGGAGAAAGTTTACAGCAATGCAGAGATCATGCCCGAATTCCCTGGTGGAGAAAAGGCGCTAAGACATTTCATTAGCGACAGTACTCATTATCCTAAAGCAGCTGAAGCAAAAGGCATTCAAGGGAAGGTGTTTGTGAGCTTTATCGTGAATAGTGACGGGAAAGTAATCGAACCAAAGGTTACCAAGGGTGTAGACCCTGCCTTGGATGCAGAAGCATTAAGACTGATTCGGTCAATGCCCAATTGGATGCCTGGAAAAATTAAAGGAACGACTGTTAGGGTTTCATTCACTATCCCAATTAATTTTGTCCTTGAAACTGGATCTTCAACTAAATCAAAAATTGTTACACCGTCACCAAATCCCAATAAAGATAGGCGATATGTTTGGCTAGACAATAACGGCACTTTAAAATATGACTTGGTGTATATTACTTTTGATGTATTAGCTGAAAAGGTAAAATCGGATTTGCAGAATAATCCAAAACTGCAATTTGATATCATGGTTGAAGAAGGAAAAGTAGATGAAAGGGTAAGTAAAGTTGAGAATGTATTGAGAGCAAATGGAAATCCAAAAGTTCGTTTATTATCTTTTCATATCGAGAAAGGTACTGACAGCAAAGGACTTTTATGGTCAAAGATAACATCAAAGCCTATGGAGGTCAAATAGTGAAAAGCTGATTTTATTAAAACGAAAACGATAATAGAAAAGCTGTCGGCTTTGGTGCGTCTCCATTGCCGGCAGCTATCATTGTCAAATGAGTTGTATTGATACAACACTACAAAGTTAAAAATAAAACGGTTGCAGTGAAATCCTTTTAATTTGAATGCCTTTAGACGCATTCAGCTTTCACTGCTGGTTTGTGTCAGTCGAATCAAATAAATCAACAATCATTACTATAGTCGCTTTGTCATGAAAATGGACGAATCCGGCCAAAGCAAACTGCTTACCTGTTGTGGCTATTGTGAATTTGAAAAGGCAGAAAATGCAGAATGTGCATTAAGTTGAGGAAATGGAGTAATGGAGTAATGGCGTCCAATGATCGTATCGGTGTGATACACTGCTATGCAAAACATACCATAAGGACGTAAAATTCACCATTCTCTTGCAGGACAGCGCTTTTGTAATTATTTTTATGAAATAAATGTCGAATGTGGATTTTCACAGGCAATGTTTAGAGAGAAAGGTTTTATCGATGATCTCGCTGGCGGACGGAATTGCCGGTTGCTCAGGATATGCCCACAAGGAGGTAGCTACCGGCAAATCAGCACCAGCGAAAGGAATAAACTGATCCGACAAAGATTTAAAAGTAATGGATTAAAATTGTAAATTTGCTTAAATGATATTATGAAACAAAGAGTCTATATTGACACATCAATAGTCGGAGGATATTTTGATGAAGAGTTCAGTGAAACAACAAAAGGATTGTTTGAAAGACTTGAGAATAATGAATTTGTTTTTATAATTTCAGATTTGCTTGAGTTAGAATTGACTGGTGCACCGAAAAATGTCAGAGATTTGTTGTATCAGTTTTCAACTGATAAATTTGAGCGTGTAACATTGACTGAGGAAGCCATACAACTTGCGGACCAATACATTATAGAAAAAGTTGTAGGTAAAACAAGCATTGAAGATTGCAGGCATATAGCATTGGCAACGATTAACAGAGTTGACGTTTTAGTGAGTTGGAATTTTAAACATATTGTGAACCTTGACAGAATTAAAGGGTATAATTCCGTCAATTACAGATTGGGATACCCTATGATTGAGATTAGAAGTCCTAAAGATTTAATACGTTATGAAGACTAAAATAAAAGAAAAATCATTTGACTCTGTAAAAATGATGCGTGAGATTCGTGATAAGATTAGTTCCGAAACTCAAGATATGACATTTGAGGAATTAAAGAAATATATTGATTCGCGGATAAAGAATGGCGGATTAAAACCGATAGGGCAATAAGGATGCATATCCGGAAGAACATGGATTAGTAGTTTGTCAATTTTTACTGTTTAGTCATATTTTATCTCATCAAGGAACATTACACTTGCATCGCAGGGTTAGAACAGTTCAGTCCTCTTTCCTAATTTATAAATAACTGCCTATCTCCTTCGCTCAAGCAAATCTGTTAACAGATAGATAATGAGACACTTGTCAGTATATTTATAATAACTTTAACTTTCATATTATCAGCCCTTTAAGCAATAATAACTTGATTCAAAGGGATAGGCAGTTATAAATAATATCAGGATTATTGAATTTAATTCACTGCATTTTGTTTAATGGTATAGTTTTTGTTCCTTATTTCTATGTGAAATTATAAAAACAGGGCTACATTTGCTGAATCAAATATAGGCCTTTATATAATACTGAAATATTCAAATCAATTGACTAAAATAGCATCCAACTAACACCTTGTCAAAACCAAACATCTATGAGAACACTGACCACTTTACTCCTTGTATTCTTCATTGCAATTGCAAGCTTTGGGCAAATCAAATATGAAAAAGGATATTTTATTACTAATGATCACAAGCGGATCGACTGTTTGATTAAAAATGTGGATTGGAAATATAATCCGGTCGATTTTACGTATAAGCTTAAAGAATCGGGCACACCTGTAAAAGGCAATTTAATTACAGTCCGCGAATTTGGCATCACGAACTCCTGTCGGTTTGTGAATGCAACCGTTCGGATTGATCCTTCAAACGTACCTGCAGAAGGAGCAAAAAATGAATTAGATCCGGTCTGGACGCGTAAGACTTTATTTTTAAGGGTACTTATGGAAGGGAAAGCGGATCTATATGGTTATGAAGCCCCAAAATTAAGGCGGTATTTCTATTCGCTTAACGATACGGCCATTACTCCTTTAATCTACAAAGAGATTCAGCATGGATCGACAGTTACCAAGAATACCAGTTTCAGGCAACAGCTTTGGGATAAGCTCAGGATGCCAAAATCGAGTATGGAACTGATCACAAAAGTTAATTATACGGAGAATGACCTGAAACAATATTTTAAATCGTATAATGGGGGTTTCTCAGGCCCGATTACTGAACTGAATCCTGAAGCAAAAAGAAGTTATTTGAACCTGAAGCTGACTCCTGGCGTCAATATGAACTCAGAGAAAATGACAGTTTATGGTGACCAAGGCAGTAAATCCGATATTACATTTAAAAGTAAATCCGGTTTTCGGATCGGACTGGAAGCTGAGTTGAATATCCCCTTTGATAGTTACAAATGGGGGATACTTTTCGAACCATCCTATCAATCCTATAAATCTGATGCAGTAAGCGATGGATTGATGGCATCCTTAACGCTTAGTTCGGTTGAATTCCCCATTGGACTGAGGTACTATGTCTATATCAATGATAACACAAGAGTTTATTTTAATGGGTTTTATATTCCAGGATTGGCATTGAATATGGACTCGAAAGTTATTATACCTTCAAGAGGACCCAAAGATAAACCATATGCGATACCTGAATATATATCATATACCGCTGGTTCATCAGGTAATATGGCTATAGGCGGAGGTCTGGATTATAAGAAATTTAGCCTGGAAGGCCGGTTTTATACAAATAAAGATTTGTTTAAAGGATCGACATTTGAGAGTTCTGAGAATAGCAGGTTCTCCATTATTCTAGGTTATAGATTTATGGAGAAGAGGTTAAAATAATCACTCTAAAATATATAAATATTAGCATATCAATAATATGATGTTGGTGTGCTAATCTTATGCTTCAGTAAGAGATCCAGGTGCAGGGAGCAGTGATCTTGCGTTAAACAGTGGACGGTTTCGCAAGTTCGCAAGTTCGCAAGTTCGTATTTTTACTTTTCCGGGTTTCAATTTGACAGTTTCAACAGTTGATGATTTCATAAATAAATAAAGTTGCGAACTTGCAAACTTGCGAACTCACCAATACAGATTGGGATAGTACTCAACCTAAAGTGTTTAGAAATGTAATTACACAAACTTACTAACAGGCAAACATGACTGAAAAATGTCCTTTCAGAAATAGTTAGGGAAGGCCTTTTTTAGTATATATTTTATTTTGCAATTCTCTAATTGAAACTTTTTTTATTGTAATTCTTGCTTTCCCAGATATGCAATTCCACACCAGCTGAAAAGATTACGCCAAAATGCCAAAATGCCATAAAATAAGTAAATCTAAAATATCTGTTTTTTTGTATTAAGATGCATGGTTTAAACGAAGCGCCTCTTTCGTATTTTACGAGGCTTATTTCTATTTCTTACTCTTTCTATTCTTTACGATCAGGTAAATTACAAAAAGCACACCGACGAACAGTAAGGAATACGAGAGTTCATTCATGTACTTCATAAGCATTTCTTTCATTAAACCATTCTGAGAATACAACTTATACATATAATAGCTCAAAGTTGCCAGAATAATATGCCACATTCCTGATCCCATGGCGGTATAGAGTACAAACTGACCTACATTCATCTTTGCAAGACCTGCAGGAATTGATATTAAGTGTCGAATGCCAGGGATTAATCGTCCAATGAAAGTAGAACTGCGGCCATGACTTAAGAAATAGGCTTCGGCATGTTCCACTTTATGACGATTTAATAAAAATAATTTCCCGGCCTTCGATTCAACAAGACTATACACAATTACACGACCCAGCCATCGGGCCATGAAATAATTAAACAAGGCTCCGATAACGGTTCCAACGGTAGCAAAGAACACCACCAGGTACATATTCAATTCGCCGGAAGCCGCTTTCCATATGGCAGGTGGGATAACCACTTCGGAAGGCAGCGGAACAAATGAACTCTCGATGGCCATTAATAAGGTGATGGTGTAATAGTTAATATGCTGCATGTACCAGCTGGCAAGTGTTTGAAAAAACTCGATCATAGATAATGGTTTAAAGTCCTGTCAAAGATAACGGGAGTAATCAAAATAACAAGATAGAAAAAAGGCTTTCCCGGTAGATTGGGAAAGCCCTGATATTTTTAAACCTCGAACGTTTTTACTTCTTTTTATTTTCAATCCATTTACGGACATTCACGAAGGCTTCCATCCAGGGAGCAAGTTCGTCAAACTTTCTATCCAACGGATAATAGGGCCAGTGCCAGGGCTTAAAGGCCCGTTCAAGATGAGGCATCATTACAAGGTGACGTCCATCTTCTGAACAAAGTGAGGCCGTATTGAAGTCTGAACCATTCGGATTCCCGGGATAAGCCGTATTGGAGTATTTCATTGGGATCAGGTAAGCCGATTCTTCCTGGGGCAAACTGAATTTTCCTTCACCATGAGCGACCCAGGCACCAAGTTTCATCCCCACCATCGATTGAAGCATCACCGATTGATTGGGTAGTATCTCCACATTCACAAAACCAGATTCAAATTTATGTGATTCATTATGCAACATCTTAGGTTGTTCAACGCGTCCGGGATAAACCAAACCAAGTTCGACCATAAGCTGACAGCCATTGCAGACACCCAGACTCAGCGTATCTTCACGTCGATAGAAATTGTCTAGAGCCAAACGTGCAGTTTCGTTATATTTGAAAGCCCCGGCCCAACCTTTGGCTGATCCAAGAACGTCAGAATTGGAGAAGCCACCTACAAAAACAATCATACTGACTTCTTCCAGCGTTTCACGGCCTGCGATAAGATCGGTCATGTGGACATCTTTCACGTCCATTCCGGCCAGGTACATCATATAAGCCATTTCGCGGTCGCCGTTAACACCTTTTTCGCGAATGATTGCAGCCTTGATTCCACTCTTTTGGCGACGATTAAGATCTATACCCAAATCTGCAGCCTTACCTGTAAATCCTTTAAAATCGTAGATCAATTCATTCTTCTTGTAGTTCTGATAGCGTTCAAGAGCGAGTTTTTCTCCCGATTGTTTGCGGTCGAGCAGATAGGACGATTTGAACCATAATTCGCGCAATGAATTCAGGTCGAAATTAAATGTATCAGTACCGTTAGCTACTGTAAACAGGCGGCTTCCTGATGGCTTGCCGATCAGTAGATAACTAATGCCGGCTGCATTCAGTTTAGCTTCAAAAGCGGCAACCTCTTTCACCTGAACCACTACTCCCGGATTTTCACTAAACAATACTTTTACGCTGTCGGCTTCACCGATTCCGCTTAGGTCAAGCTGCATTCCTGAATAATTGTCGGCAAAACACATTTCGAGCAAGGTTGTAATCAAGCCTCCGGAAGAGATATCGTGTCCGGCAAGTATGTTTCTATCTTCAATACAATCCTGAATAGCGTTAAACGCAGCAGCAAAATAGTTTGAATCGGCAACTGAAGGAGCTTCGTTACCCAGTTTATTGATGACCTGGGAGAAAGCGCTTCCACCCAAACAACGGTTCATCTTTGAGAAATCGATAAAATAGAGGATCGATTCCGGGTTATTTATCAGGACTGGCTCCACTACCTTCTTTACATCCGAAACTTCACCTGAAGCCGAAATAATGACCGTTCCGGGGGAATAAACAACATCATCCTTGTACTTCTGGGTCATCGACATGGAATCTTTCCCTGTAGGAATATTGATTCCCAATTCACAGGCAAAATCACTGGCAGCTTTAACAGCCTTATAGATGCGTGCATCTTCACCTTCATTTTTAGCCGGCCACATCCAGTTTGCGCTCAGCGAAACCCCTTTTAGCTGATCCGTAAGCGGTGCCCAAACCAGGTTGGTGAGCGATTCAGCAATTGAAAGTACTGATCCGGCTTCAGCATCTACCATCGCAGCCACGGGTGCATGACCAATTGTTGTGGCCAATCCTTTTTCGCCCTGGTAATCGAGTGTTATTACTCCCACATTATTCAGTGGAAGCTGTAACTGACCTGCACACTGCTGTTTGGCAATACGGCCTGTTACCGAGCGGTCAACTTTGTTGGTGAGCCAATCTTTGCAGGCTACAGCTTCAAGCTGCAATACGTCTTCGAGGTAACTTTCTATTTTAGACTGATCATATTCCAGATCAGCAAAGCGCTCATTTCTTGTTGTATCTGTTAAAACCGTTTTAGGGGGCTTGCCAAACATGTATGAAAGCTGCCAGTCGATTGGCTTTTCCCCGGTTTTCGAATTCTCGAAGGTAAACTGCATATCGCCGGTAGCCTCACCAATTACATAAATAGGTGCGCGTTCGCGTTCAGCAATACGCTTTAGCAATGGAACATCTTTTTCATGAATGACCAGGCCCATACGTTCCTGCGATTCGTTTCCAATGATTTCCTTTTGAGAAAGTGTAGGATCTCCAACCGGTAATTTCGATGTATCTATTTTCCCTCCGGTAGCTTCCACCAGTTCAGAAAGACAATTAAGATGACCACCGGCGCCGTGATCGTGGATCGAGATAATCGGATTTTCTGCCGATTCGCTCAAGGCACGGATGGCATTGTAAACACGTTTCTGCATTTCAGGATTGGCACGTTGAACGGCATTCAGCTCAATGGCATTCTTGAATTCGCCTGTAGCTACCGATGAAACAGCTCCTCCACCCATGCCGATGCGGTAATTGTCACCACCCAAAAGCACCACTTTATCGCCTTTGGTGGGTGTATCTTTTAAACTGTCTCTTTTGGCTGCGAACCCTATTCCTCCGGCTTGCATGATTACCTTATCAAAACCGTATTTTCGGTTATTTTCAAAATGTTCAAAGGTAAGTACAGAGCCTGTAATGATAGGCTGTCCAAATTTATTTCCGAAATCGCTGGCTCCATTAGATGCTTTAATCAATATCTCTTCGGGTGTCTGGTATAGCCAATCACGTTCTTCTGTGGCTTGTTCCCAACTTCTTGCATCTTCTGTTCGCGGATATGAGGTCATGTAAACGGCGGTTCCTGCAATAGGCAGGCTTCCTTTTCCACCGGCCATACGGTCACGGATTTCTCCACCGGTCCCCGTAGCCGCGCCATTGAAAGGTTCAACAGTCGTTGGGAAATTATGCGTTTCAGCTTTTAAAGAAAGGACACTCTCGATGTCGGTCACTTCAAAATAATCAGGTTTATCCTGAGTTTTCGGGGCAAATTGTTCAATCACCGGACCCTGCACAAAGGAGCAGTTATCCTTGTAAGCCGAGATTATTTTATTGGGATGTTCCTTTGATGTTTTCTTGATGAGTTGGAACAGTGACATTTCCTGCTCTATCCCATCGATTATAAATGTACCGTTGAATATTTTATGCCTGCAATGTTCTGAGTTTACCTGGGAGAATCCAAACACTTCTCCATCAGTTAGTTTACGGCCTAATTTTACAGCGACAGAATCAAGATAATCGATTTCATCTTTACTAAGCGCCAGTCCTTCCTGTTGGTTATAAGCAGAAATGTCGGCAATTTCAAGAATAGGTTCAGGCTTTTTATTTATGGTGAAGATTGATTGGTCCAGATTGTGATACAAAGCTTTTAACATCGGATCATAACCGGCTTTCTGATCAGCAACCTGAATATATTCCTCAATTCGTTCAATTCCCTGAATTCCCATGTTTTGAGTAATCTCGACCGCATTTGTGCTCCAAGGAGTTAACATTTCCTTTCGAGGACCAACAAACCAACCAATTAAAACTTCATCATCGAGTTTCTTAGCCTCGCCAAACAACCAGATTAACTTATCAATGTCCTCCCGGTTAAGGTTTTGCGCTGAATATAGTGCGATAAATATGTCCTGAGGAGTTTTAAAGAATAGAATCATCTTGGAATTAATTTTAGTACAAATATTAAGAAAGTGAACGCGACAAAGATAAATAATTCAGGATTAAACCAGTCAAAAAAGTGAATAACCAGGGAAATCACTTCTGGAAAAGGAGAATTATTTGCTGATTAAATATTTAGGTGTTTCATTTTAACTCGATGAATCATACACCAGGATTTCCTTTCAAAATGCCTGTTTGCGAAAAGGCCATCCGTTAGGGTGACTAAACGCAGGAATGCCTCCTTAAGCCGGCCTACGTTTGGGCAGGGATTGAGAAAGGATTGAGTAGGGATTCCTTTGGTATATCTGTACTATGACTGATCTATAACTATACTAAAACCGAAATTTTAGTACAGTTACAAATCAATCATAGATTAATTGATCCGAAGCGAATACGACGCAATCCCCAACCGGAACCATTCCTTGTACATTGAAAGCAGTTTCATTGCTTTCTTGAAGAAAATCTTAATGGATAGAGAATTGGTGTCCGGAGTCAATGGCTTAACTCTGAATATTTTCGTCAGAATCTGGCATGAACACCGTCAAAGGTTAAAGATAAAAAATTTGTAGTAAAAAAACAAACCTGGATAACCATTCAATTCCCCAAATAGGAAGAATGCAAACCAAAGGGATTGTATTGCCCATCTTCCCTGCAAACGAAGTGAATTTCCAGGGAATCAACATATCCATATCTCTATATATTTAGGTGTACATCAACGAGAAAGGCATTTCTTAACAAAAAATTCACAAACCATGCTCTTTTACACAGATACCTTCAAATAGGATTTGATTCAACTTTTGAAGAAATATTTATAGATATATTTGCCGCGTTTTTAAAAGCATTTCATTCAAAATCACATTTATGAAACAAATTAAATATGTATCTCCTCAGGAAGCAGTAAAAGTTATCAAATCGGGTGACCGGGTTCATTTGAGTTCAGTTGCCGTAACACCGCATACCCTGATTAAACCACTGGTAGAGCGTGGGCGGAACGGAGAACTGTATGATGTTAAAGTTCAACACATTCACATTGAAGGGAAAGTTGACTATGCAGATCCTGAATTTGAAGGAATTTTTCAGAGCGAACAATTCTTTGTCGCCGGAAATATGCGCAAGCAAACACAGGCTGGTTATGCCGATTATGTGCCGGTATTTTTAAGTGAAACACAAAAATTAATTCGTGAAGGATATCTTCATGTGAACGTGGCCATGATTATGGTTTCACCTCCGGATAATCATGGATTCGTGTCTCTTGGAACTTCAGTTGATGCAACCCTGGCAGCAGTCGAATGTGCTGATGTAGTAATAGCAGCGGTAAATCCTAATGTGCCGCGCTGTTGGGGAGATGCGATGATTCATGTGGATCAGATTGATATTTTTGTTGAAGATGATATTAAATTATATACTCACGGATTTGCACCTTTGACTGAGGATGAGATTAAACTTGGTAAAAATGTTGCTGCCCTGATTGATGATGGGGCATGTTTGCAAATGGGTATAGGTGGTATACCAAATGCTGTTCTTGCTCAGTTGGGAAACCATAAGGATTTAGGCGTACATACAGAAATGTTCTCTGATGGCATTCTTCCTTTAGTTGAAAAAGGCATCGTAACAGGAAAGCACAAGAGTATTGATAAAGGTAAAATGGTCGCATCCTTCCTGATGGGATCGCAGGTATTGTATGATTTTGTTCACGATAATCCACGTGTGGCCATGATGGATGTTGCTCATACCAATAGTGTAGCTGTTATCCGCAAACTGGATAAAGTAACCGCAATCAATTCTGCGCTTGCCATTGACATTACCGGCCAGATTTGTGCTGATTCAATCGGAACAAAGCATTATTCCGGTGTGGGCGGACAAATCGACTTCATTCGTGGAGCCGGTTATTCAAAAGGAGGAAAACCAATCATTGCGATACCTTCAGTAACGGCAAAAGGTGTTTCGAAGATTTGCCCAACCCTTATTGAAGGATCCGGGGTAGTAAGTACCCGTGCCAATATTCATTGGGTTGTTACAGAATTTGGTGCAGTCAACCTGTATGGAAAAACACTTCAGGAAAGGGCACGGTTGTTAACTTCAATCGCACATCCTGCCCATCGGGAAACACTGGATAAAGCAGCATTTGAACGTTATGGATCACATTTTCATTTTGTAAAGGATAGCAGCAAACTTTTATAACAGAAATTACCAGGAGGCGGGATTTATCCTGCCTCTTGTCTTTACAATTATTTAACATTGCACAAGGAAGCTTTAATTTGACCAACATATTAAATGGTCAGAAAAGGCTGTTAACCAGAAGAATTCACTATCGATGAAATAGATTTTAACACTTGCTGCTGCAAAACACACGCACCATTTTTCGAATAATTGAGCAAATGGTTAAAAAAGATTTATTGTAAACGTACTTTTGCGGCGCAAGAGCATTTAACTATTGAAAACAATATTTTTCTTATCATATCAAATACTTACACAAAATGGAAATATCACATATTGAACACATTGGAATAGCAGTTGCCAGTCTGGAAGAAGCAATTCTATATTACGAAGGTGTTTTAGGCATGAAATGTTATGCCGTTGAAGAAGTGCCTGATCAGAAAGTTAAAACCGCCTTCTTCAAAGTTGGACAAACCAAGATCGAGCTATTGGAGTCAACAGACCCTGAAGGACCAATTGGCAAATTCCTTGAAAAAAAGGGTCCAGGTGTTCACCATCTCGCTTTTGCCGTTGATAACGTTAACGAGGCATTAAGCGATGTCGCAACAAAAGGTGTTCAGCTGATCGACAAAACCAGCCGTAAAGGCGCTGAAGGATTGAATATCGGATTTCTTCACCCTAAATCAACACTTGGTGTATTGACTGAACTTTGTTCTGATAAATAAACTAAATAATCCATCTTCCTGTATCCCATGAATAATCAAGAAAAAATAAAACAACTCATAGACCTTCGTGTTGAAGCAAAACTCGGAGGAGGAGAAAAAAGAATTGACGCCCAACATCAAAAGGGCAAGAATACTGCCCGTGAACGGATCTCGATGTTATTGGACGAAGGTAGTTTTGAAGAGTACGACATGTTCGTAACCCACCGTTGTGACAACTTCGGCATGGAAAAGACCAAAATTCTGGGCGACGGTGTTGTTACTGGTCAGGGAACAATTGACGGTCGTGTAGTCTATGTGTATGCACAGGATTTTACGGTATTCGGTGGTTCTTTGTCCGAAACTTATGCACTGAAAATCTGCAAGGTAATGGATATGGCCATGAAAGTCGGCGCTCCCGTTATCGGCATCAATGACTCCGGCGGTGCCCGTATTCAGGAAGGCGTAACTGCCCTGGCTGGTTATTCCGAAATTTTCCAACGCAATATATTGGCTTCAGGAGTGATCCCCCAGATATCAGCTGTTTTTGGTCCTTGTGCAGGTGGTGCAGTTTATTCACCAGCTTTGACTGACTTCATTCTGATGACAAAAGATACCTCTTACATGTTTGTAACTGGTCCTAAAGTAGTAAAAACAGTTACCGGTGAAATTGTGACTGATGAACAACTTGGAGGAGCCTCTGTTCATGGTTCTAAATCAGGTGTTACACATTTTGTTGCTGAAAACGAAGTTGAAGGGATTTTACTGATCCGCAAACTGTTAAGTTATCTTCCCCAGAATAATCTGGAAGATGCTCCTTTAGTCCCCTGCAAGGATCCGATCACTCGTCTGGAAGATTCATTAAATACAGTTATTCCTGAAAATCCAAACAAACCGTATGATGTTAAAGACGTTATTCATGCGATTGTTGATCAAGGTGAGTTTCTGGAAGTTCACCGTAACTACGCCCAGAATATTGTTGTAGGTTTTGCACGATTTGATGGTGCCTCAACTGGTATAGTTGCCAATCAACCTAATTATCTGGCAGGAGTACTCGACATCAATGCTTCACGCAAGGCTGCCCGCTTTGTTCGTTTCTGCGATGCTTTCAATATTCCTATTGTTACTCTGGTCGATGTGCCTGGATTCTTACCTGGAACAACGCAGGAATACGGTGGAATTATTACCCATGGCGCTAAATTACTTTATGCCTATGGGGAAGCTACCGTTCCAAAAGTAACAGTGATCTTGCGCAAAGCCTATGGCGGAGCATATTGTGTTATGAGTTCCAAGCACCTGCGCGGCGATATAAATTACTCATGGCCATCCGGGGAAATTGCCGTGATGGGACCCAAAGGCGCCATTGAAGTGCTTCGACACAAAAAGATAGAAGCCATTGAAGATGAATCTGAACGTGCTGCGTATGTTGTGCAGGCAGAAGCCGATTACAAAGAAAAATTTGCCAATCCTTACAATGCTGCCCGTTATGGATATATTGACGATATTATCGAACCACGTAATACCCGCTTCAGGATAATCAGGGCATTACAAAGTTTGGCTACGAAAAAGGTGCTAAACCTTCCGAAGAAACATTCCAACTTACCACTATAATGATGAAATTCTTTTCTTTTCTAACCAGTAAAAAGGTCGCAAGTCCGAACCAGTTATTGGTACAAGCTAAAAAGAATAGTGATGTAGCCGGGGAAGAAGCCGCTGCAATAGCATTAGCTATTCATATGTACAAGAGAGAACTGCATGATATCGAAAGTTTAACAATTACGTTGAAGAAGGTATCCAGGATCTATTCTCCCTGGAGTTCGAAAATTTATACTATACGCCAAAATCCCAGATAATCAAACAGTATGAAAAAATATTCTTTTAAAATAAATGGTAACGAATACGATGTTGCAGTCAAAAATGTTGACGACAATGTTGCTGACGTTGAAGTCAACGGTACGAAGTATTCTGTCGAGTTCGACCGGGCAATTGAATCGACCAAAACACCTAAATTAATTCGGGAACAGGTTGTTCCATCGACCGATATTACACCGTCGCAACAAAAAACCAGCTCACCTTCGGCGCCTAAAGGTGCAGGCTTTGTGAAATCACCGCTCCCGGGAACCATTCTGAATGTCCATGTTACAGTAGGTGATATAGTCAGGTCCGGGGACAAATTGATTACCCTGGAAGCTATGAAGATGGAAAATGTCATCAATTCGGATAAAAGTGGTAAGGTTGTTTCGGTTAATTTCAAAAAGGGTGATTCTGTTATGGAAGGAGATATCCTGATAGAAATCGGTTAATAATAAAGTCGCTATAATAAAAAAGGTGAATTCCTGAGTACACAGGGATTCACCTTTTTAGATCCTATAAACAGCAACTATTGTAATCAATTATTCACTATACTATTTCTTTAAATCGTAATAATTAATACCCTTCAGTGCCTGAACGTTCTCAGGATCCAATTCAAGAAGCTTCTTAAAGTAATCGATCGCGTTTGCTTTATCTTCCTTCATAAAGTAATAGAATCCGAGATAGGAATAAGCTTCAATAATTTCCTTTTTATATTTCACCGTATCCGTTAACAATATAGTCAGGGCTTTCTCGTAAAATGGTTTCGCCAGGCCTAAGGTAGTCTCTTTATCTATTTCTGAATTGACTCTGGCTCTCATGATTGAACCCAGGTGCGAAGTTGGCACCAAAGTTTCAACCTTGGCAAATAACGAATCGGCCGCAGTATAATATTTCAGTTGTTTTAATGAATCGGCTTTCAATTTCATGCTCATAAGAGTGTCAATCTTTAAAGCAGTAGTCTTTGTCTTGGCTACATCAATCTTTGCAGTATCCTTCTTTACATTCAGATTTTTCCCGGTAATATAATATGCTCTACCTAAATTGTAATAATCCAGGGGTTGTTGATTTGGTTTCCTTTTCAGGTAGTCACGGCTGTATTGAAGCCCCTGATCGTATTTTTTTAACTTGTTGCTTGATTTTGCAAGTTCATCATAAATCTGGAATTGAGTGGAATCTTTTTTCAGGGCAAGCAGATAGTTGACGATTGCCAGTGAATCTTTTCCTGAAGCGCTTAGCATTTTCCCGTAATAGGAGAGGTCATCAGTCATTACTTTATCCGATGGGATCAGCGTGAAAAACTTATCCATGATACTTTTACCATTGATATAATCTTTTTGTTCGTAGCTAATATATCCCAACAATCGAAGTGGGACATAGTCGTTGGGATTTTGGCGGATAAGCTTGTCCATTAATTGGCGGGCTTGCGGATATTGCTTATCGAAGAACAAACTGTATGCATAATGAGTGACATCATTATCAGTCGGTACATTTTTAAAATAAATGGCAAAGTTCTTTGCCGCATCGGCATATTTCTGATTGCCGTAATACAATTCACCCAGATATTTATAGGCGATCCAATAATTTGGGTTAATAACTACCACCTTATTGATGTATTCAATAGCCTGAGGAAAATTCCTTGCGGCAGCCATAATAGCAGATTGTGCGAAATAGGCTTCGAACAGGTTTGGATTAAAATAGATGGCCTGCTCAAATTGCAGCGATGCTGCGCCGGTATTGCTTCTGTCCACTTCAATTTGCCCGTTCAGGTAATAGGCTGAGGCATTTTTCGAATCAACTCCTATCGCCATATCAATATAGCGTTTGGCATCATCAAGTTTTTTTGGAGTTTGCGAGTAATAATAATTTGCTATTGCAATTATGGCAGTTGCATCCTTTTTCGATTTCTTAACCGCATCTTTAAAGTAATTTTCTGCATCAGCAGGAGCCGATAGCATACTAACTTTACCCATACCTGCATAATTGCCTGCGTAAGAAGAACTGGCATCAAGTCCTTTCAGATAGCTTATTTTTGCTGAGTCTGTCTTGCCGGTGAAATAATAACATTCCCCTAAACCGTATAATGCAGCTGCATTTTTCGGATTAGTGTTCACTAATGTCGAAAAGATTTTCTTTGCTCCACTATAGTCCTTTTTATCCAGTTTTGAGAAGCCATCCGATTCTGATTGGGCGCTTACAAGCTTTACCCCTAAAGCAATCAGAACTATAAATAATGTCAGTTTCAGTTTCATTTATTATTCTTTATTAATATTTACAAGTCGTTGAAAATCATGTTCAGGCTTTAATCCCATACGATAGATTATCTTTTGACCTCTGTCACTCGTCAATTGTGCAAGAAATCCGCGGGCAAGGCTTGCGGATGGGTCAGTATAGATAGCATAAACCTTTCGAATTAAAGGATAGCGCAAATTATACATGTTATACAACGAAGGCGTATAACTATTGGTACTATCCGCAATCGCTGCTTTTGAAACAGCAACGAAACTTACTTTTCTAAGGTTAGCCTGAACAGCCAGATTTTCATTTTCACTCAGCCAGTTTAACCCAACAAATCCTATGCCATTTGCATCGGATGCAATACCGTCAATCAATTTTTCGCTGCTTCCTGAGAAACTTACCTTTCCGGTAATTTTATTATTCAAATGTAGTGAATCATTGAGTGACCTGATAATTCCTGATGATTCAGAATCGAAAAATTGTTGAATACTTCCCACCTTTCCTGAATTTTCAATTTGGTTCCAGTCAGAAATATCACCCGAGAGTATCCGGGCAATTTGTTTAGTGGTTAATGTTTTTGTATTGTTTCCTGCATTTACGATTACTGCTACTGCATCATAGGCAATTGGAATCGATTCAGGAACAATATTTATACTTTTTAAATACTCATTTTCTTTTTTATTCAAAGGTCTGGTAACAATTGCCAGACGAATTTTTTCCTTAAGCAATAGATTGATTGCATCATATTCCGTAACATATTGGCATTCGATCGAAGCATAATGATAGAAACTTTGAAATATATTCACTTCTGCATCGATCATTGGCTTTAAGGCCTCGTCTGCAGCTATGGTTCCATGTCCGGTCAGCATTGTTTCCGGTATTGCCTTTTGGGTATGATGACAACCCGAATTGAGAACGCATATAGAGAGAACAATCAGCATAAAACGGGAGACAGGAGACAGAAGACGGGAAAAGGGAAAAGGGAGACGGAAGTTAGTCTTCGGTTTTCGGACTTCGGTTTTTGGACTTCTGTCTTCGGTGTCCGGTCTTCGATCTTCGGACTTCGATTTAAATCTCATTCTGTTCTTCTTTTTCTTTTTGATAAGCCCTGTACCCTCTGTATCCCCTGAATAGTCCATATATAATGACAAAAACAGCAAATACAGAAAGACTAATGTCTGGTATCTTCTGCCAAACTAAATATTTTAGCAGCAGTATGATACCAGACGTTAAGTACAAAACTACTATTAATAAACTGTATAAAATCTTAGAAATTTTCCAATTCATTTTTTAAATCAGCTTAAGACGGAAGTCAAAAGATGGGAGACGGAAGTTGGTCTTCGGTCTTCGGTCTTCAGTCTCCAGTCTTCGGTCTATTCCAATACAAAGTTAATAGGCACAGTAAAACTTACCCGAACAGCTTCCCCGTTTTGTTTACCGGGAATCCATTTCGGCATTGCTTTTACCACGCGCATTGCTTCTTTGTCAAGTGATGAGTCAACCGGACGGGTTACCTTTGCATTCGAGATACTTCCGTTTGTGTCAACCACGAAGCTTATAAAAACCTTTCCTTGTATACCATTTTCCATGGCAATGGTTGGATAATGAACCGAATTATGCAGATACTTATTTAATGCAGCTTCTCCTCCCGGAAATTCGGGCATCTGCTCAACAAAGCTGTAAGGGGTGGATGTGGTATCCTCTCCAACGGTCATCTTATTGAGTTCGGCAATATCAACACCATTCACTTCATCAGTACCTTTTATGTCGGCTGTTGAAATGTTAACATCGGTTTTTGTAAGTTCCTCCTGCGTTTTTATGATTTCATCGTCCGCAACTTCTTCATCAGCTTTGATGACAGGAGGAGTAAATTTGATTGATGATTTCAAAGGAGGCAGAGGTTTTTCGATAATGATATCTTTAGGCTTCTCCGCCGGTTTTTCGATCACAATATTAGACAGGGTATTGACATCTATAATTCGATCTTTTCGGCTGGCCAGAATTTGTTTGTACAAAATCGGTACAAATATTATAGCCAGAAAAAATGAGAAGGCAATTATTATACCCAATCGATGACGCCTTGAACTGTCTTTTCGAAGTTCATAGGCTCCGTATTCCTGGTTGCGATCCTTAAAGAGAAGATCAACCCAGGCATCGTTAAACAAGTTTATTTTTTGAGACATAGACTGTTCTATAAATTGTGACTACTTCGCCGGTGGGGTCTTTTTATCGATCAAACCGAGGTCATACGGGGTTATATCTACTATCGCATATCGGGCTATACTACAGATATTCATCTCATCTAAGATGTCTACCAGGTTTTTATAGTTCGAATCATCAGTGGCCTTGATCATTATGGTCGGCGCACTCTTGGCAGCTTTGTATTCTGACAGCTTTTTATTATAGTCTTCTTCACTAATCTTCCGAGCTGCTTTATCAAGCTTTAATTGGTTCACATTATTCACGACTTCTGAATTTCTTTTCACCAGCATTTGCCGGATTCCGTTCGAAGAATAATCTGTTAACACCAGTTCAGGATCAACGCCATTTTCCTGTGCCCCAAAAAAGTAGTAAAGTCTGTTCTCTTTCCCAAGCAAAACGGTAATAGCCTGTGAGGCTTTCACCTTATTCTGATCTTCGTCCTTTACATCATCTTTTGTAGGCACAGTTAACTCCATCGTCTGAGGTTTCAGCATGGAGGTTGTAAGCATAAAAAAGGTTATCAGGAGAAATCCCAAATCAACCATTGGCGTTAAGTCAACACGGGTAGCGTGCTTCTTTTGCTTTGGTTTTTTACCTTTTTTGCCTTTATCTTCAACTTGCATTTCAGCCATAGTTCTATCCTTTCTATTTATGGACCTCTTTGAGGCTGGTGATCAGATTATACCTGTTCTCTTTTATATCCTGAAGCGAAGTCATGACTCGCTTGATAACTTTGTAGGGTGTCTGTTGGTCAGCTTTAATTGCTAGTCGCAATTTAGGGTTGATTTTCCGGGCATTTTTCATCCATGCACTAAACTGATTGTTTAACGAATCTGTTGGAATTCCAAGAGCAGCATCTTTGCTATCTCTTTTTTCGGGTGACAGGGCAAGAAATGCATGCATTTTTTCGATCGGCACTCCGGAACTACTGATTTTACTGAATTCATTAAGTTCTTTTTCATCAAAGGCAGGTATTGTAGCTGCGTAAGCTAAGCCTAAAGTCTTCAGTAATTCTTTCCGATCCTGCTGGGTATCCAATCCGAAGAAAACCTTGCCGTCCTTGTCAATAAGGACTGTAGCTATATCTCTTTCCGGAATTTTAATTTCCGCAACAGAGGCTGGAATAGCTACCACAATTGGTTCTTTGGCTACAAAATTGGATGTCAGCATAAAAAATGTAAGCAATAAAAAAGCCACGTCACACATGGCAGTCATATCGACTGTCGTGCTTTTTCTGGGTACTTTTACCTTTGGCATTTTTTATTTTATCTTATTGATTTTTTGCAGCAAATGTGTTAACGATAGTAAAACCTCCTTCATCAATTGAATAGGTCAACTTGTCAATTTTAGTGGTAAAGAAATTGTAAAAAATAATGGCCAAAGCTGAAGTTCCAATACCGAATGCAGTATTGATCAATGCTTCAGAAATACCGGCTGCCAACTGAACCGAGTCAGGAGCACCTGCATTAGCCAAAGCAGAGAATGCCTTGATCATACCAATTACTGTCCCCAACAGACCCATCAAGGTAGCGATAGAAGCAATGGTTGACAAAACAACTAGATTTTGTTCCAGAGCAGGTAGTTCAAGTGAAGTTGCTTCTTCAATTTCTTTCTGAATAGAGACAATCTTCTGATCTTTAGGAAGTGTTTTTTCTTTTTCCATTTCCTGGTATTTAACCAGTCCACTTAAAATTACATTGGCAACCGAACCTTTTTGCACATTGCAAGCTTCTTTAGCGGCTTCAATTTTACCACCATCGAGAAATTCATTAATGTCTGAGACAAAATCAACGACTTTACCTTTGCCGGCTGCTTTGGTAATAGCCATGTAACGTTCAACTGCAAAAGCAAGAACGGTCAGCAACAAACTGATGATAATAGGCACAATCGGACCACCCTTGTAGATAATGCCAAACATGTTTCCTGGAAGTGCAGCATTTGCATTATTCCCGCCCACAAAATTGGAGCTATCACCAAATACAAACATATAAACTGCAATTGCTGCAAGTAATGCTACCGGGATAACAGCAGATGAAAAGCCTATCTTAAAGCCCTTCGATGATTTTTTGTTAGATTTCATTTGAGATTTCATTTAATTTAATTTTTAAAATAAGAATTTGCCACACAAAATACACAATATAATAATAATTAGTAACTTAATCACTTTAATTGCGAATTATTTTGTTCTGAATCCGTAAATAAAGTTTCTATTCTGATGTTTTTATTGAGTTTTTTGTCCTTTTCCTTTATTTAAGGATTTCTTAAAACAGGGAAAAGACTAAACTAAATAATTGTATCGTTCCTCCATTCCGTAATTGAATGAAAAAACGATCGGCTAAAGTATAAAATTTCCTGTTTGAATATACAAAGGAACAAAAATAATGCTGAAGCAATTGGTCTTGAAATCGAAAGTTCCGGTTCCAGACTGATTGCTTTTTGCTGCGAAATGATCATATCTGTTTTTAAAATCTTCTGAATTAAGATAAAAAGGAAGATTGCCGGAGTCCTTTGGATAAGGAGGTTTGAGCCTCAAAACAGGCTGAACTTCCCCTTCATCATGAAATGATCGAACCAACTCTTCGAAAATAGAATATCGTTCCGTTTCTTCAGTGATAGATTTATCTGCTATTGCCGTCAGAGTTGATGAAAATAATTGCTGACCAGCAAGCAGGATACAAACCGTAAAAAGTATTTTAAGCTTTTTCATCGTTTTAAGCATAGTAATATGCTCTTTCAAAAAGGATGCCAAGTTATTTATTTATTAAATATTTAATTTTTGGACGGGGTCTTTTTAATATTAATTTAACAAACAGGTGAAACAAGCCATTTACTGCATTTCGTATATACATAGACCTTATTCCCATACTTTCCCGAAGGTAATACTTCTATTCTCTGTCGTACCACTGTCATACCTCTTTCATACCACTTTCAGTACAAATTCGTAACAAATTCGAATCAAATACGTAACAAATTCGATACAAATTCGAACGGCTACGAATTTGTTACGAATTTGTATCGAATTATATTCGAATTTGTTACGAATTTGTACTGAAAGAGGTATGACAGTGGTATGACAGTGGTACGATAGTGGTACGATAGTGATACAACAATGGTATAGCGTAGGTAATTAATAATCAGGAGTCAGAAGACTGATTTAACCGATGAGTTAACTAAGTCCAAGTTTAAAGTTGAAGCTGGTGGATGGTTGAACGGATTCGGCGCTGATATATTTTTTCAGGATCCGCTTTACAATATTGGCAGTCATCAATTCGCCCGTATAGTCTATCAGGAAGCGGTTGAATCCATTCTTCTCCAACTGAATCCGGTAATGTAACAAGGCAACAGGAATTACGGGAGTTACAATTGTAATTCCATCCTTTACGGTTATCCTGAATCTTTTGTTATTCTCATCCGCAAATAACTTGTTTTCAGTACTAACCCTGACTGGCATTCTGGAATAGAATAACTCAGGATAAAAATAAATGGGTACGATTCCCTGTTTATTCGTCATCGACAATAAATTATCCAGATCATTTTCAAAGGGATACATAAATCCGCATGCCTTTTCATCCTGAAGCATTCGGGCAGAGGCATCATTTAATACATAAACATTTTCGTTGCAGCTGAACTTAGCGCCAGATGGCAGTAATGTTTTCTGTGAGAGGTGACTGATGAAAAAATGGGTAAAACCGGCGGCAAAAAGTTTAGCGGTAAGGATTCGGTAATAATCCAGTTGATTCTCCGAAATGAATTTGGGCAATTCGATGCGTATTTTTTGTTTATTCTGCTGATGAATAGCTGTCTGAACATCAAACTGATCCCAGTCTGAACGTTTATAGGATAGAATTACTGCATCGTAATCCTCAAACCGAAGTTTATTCATCCATTCGGGGCTGCCGATACGAACAAGTAACATGGGCTTTTGTGGTTGACTATCTTCAATCTTAAGACTTTTTTTGATTTCAGGCTTTTTAACCGGTTGTTTTTTCAGTTCCTGAAGGGTATTGATATTTCCCAGGCGGGAGGAGAACGTTTGAGTTTTTACGCGTACAAGCAAAATCTCATCTCCCTTGCTGATCTGTCGGCACAAATCCGTAGGAATTTGATAGGAATTTCCGACTTGGGTAAAGTTTTCGACTTTTACATACAATTGCTCGTCATCATTCTTTTTACGGATCCGAAGTCGGTATCCCTGGCTTAATTCAACACTGCTTTGAAACGAGATGGATACGCGGTCAACTTCGGCAATCTGACCAATTACAATGCCAATAGAGGCATCCTCCGTAATTCCATCGGTAATATGACCTCCAAGAAACCAGGAAGTTTTTTCACGCCCCATATCCATTTCAAGCATCTTAACGGCTTCATCCGTCTTATGAGGATTATCAAGTACCATCCGATAGGCTTTGCATACCTGAAAAACATAGTCTGCTGATTTCATACGTCCTTCGATTTTCAAGGAACGAATGCCCAATTCCATTAACCTCTGCAGGTTTTCAATTTGCTGGTTGTCTTTCAGACTAAAAAGTGAATGCTGCTGGTCTCCCTCCTGATAAATCCTCCGGCAACTCTGTTTACAGATTCCACGGTTGGCTCCCTGCCCCCCTGCATAACTGCTGAACAGGCACATTCCCGAAAATGAATAGCACAGGGCTCCATGGACAAACACCTCCAGATCGGCCTTGCTGTGTCGGGTAATCAATTCCAATTCAGGCATGGTTAATTCCCTTGCAAGAACTGTTCTGATTATCCCTTTTGACGCACCATAATTGACTCCTGCCGAATTGTGATTGCCCATTTGGGTACTTGCATGCAGAATCAATGCCGGAAAGAATTTGTGTGCAATATAATATGCGCCCCAATCCTGGATAATTATCCCGTCGACCTTTAGCGAATCAAGAAATGCCAGCACATCGATCAGTTGATCGATTTCCCTGTTTTTGATCAGTATATTGAGCGTGACGTAGACTTTGATCCTTTTTTCATGAGCTTTCTGAACTACAAGCTGAAGGAGGGGTTTGGTGAAATTGCTGGCACGGCCACGGGCATTAAATTCCTGAAGACCCATATAAACGGCATCGGCTCCGCCATTTATGGCAGCGTAAAAGGATTCCACATTTCCGACAGGAGCTAATAATTCGGGTTTTCGACTGACCATCAGGATTAATTAAGTAATAGAAATAATTTAATGTCGTATTTTATCTTCGAATAAAAACGGACAAATTCTTTCACCGCTACGCGGCTTCTATTCTTGTTATTCAATTTACTTCTACCATACTTACACCGCTATGCGGCTATTCTATAGGTGCGTAGCACTGGCAGTATGGTAGCAAAAGTACAGAAAGTCGAAAATGAGCCGCTTAGCGGTGACACAATATATGTAATGCACCATTATTTGATTCCCTGAACTTATATCCTGCAAAAGTAAAAAAGTTTTCATTGTTTCCATTTGGTCAGCCGAATGGATAAGAAGTGGACTATTCACCGATAAAATTAACATTTTGATGCAAAGATTACAATGAACCCTTATTTTTAACAAATATAAATTACATTTTTAAATCATATTTGTCATCTGAAGATTGCAATTTACATTCAAAAAAGACTATTTTTGTTGCATAAAATTCTGTTGATGCAAAATTTGGTCAATATTCATACTGCATTACTTGAACAATCCAGGAAAACCATCCGTAGGGAACTTATGGATGAAATTAACTGGGATGACCGGATCATCGGGATCAAAGGATTCCGCGGAGTTGGGAAAACGACCTTTCTGATTGATATTATAAACGAGAAGTTTTCAAACGATAAATCCTGCCTTTACGTAAACCTGAATAACTTTTACTTCACGAAACGGAAGATCATTTCGTTTGCTGATGAATTTTATAAGACCGGAGGTAAAACACTGATTCTGGATCAAATTCATAAATATCCCGATTGGGCTGCTGAATTGAAAGGGTGTTACACTAATTTTCCTGATTTAAAAATCATATTCTCTGCCTCTCCTGTTCTCAGGGTCCTGGAAGAAAATAACGAGTTGAAGGAAATTGCTAAAATCTATCACCTGGAAGGACTTTCCTTCCGTGAATACCTGAATTATCAATCGAATCAGAATTTCAAAAGATATACCCTTCAGGAAATACTGACCAATCATATTCATATCGCACAGGAAATTGTACAAGCCGTAAAACCGCTGGCTTTCTTTAATGATTATCTGAAAGATGGTTTTTATCCGTATTTTTTGGACAATAAAAGTTATTACAGCGAAACGCTGTTAAAGCATATCAATCTTGCATTGGAAATTGATGTGACTTACCTTAATCAAATTGATTTGCAGTATCTTCCGAAACTTCGGAAACTATTACAGATCATTGCAAGCCAGTCACCATTTTCGCCAAATGTAAGCAAAATAAGTGCTGAGGTACAAACCTCCCGGGCAACCATCATGAATTATCTGCGGTATATGAAAAACGCAAGGATTATCAATATGCTTTTTTCGAATGGGAACGAGGATGAGATCAAGAAGCCCGATATGGTATATATGCACAACACCAATCTGATGTATGCGATTGACGAGGGCAATATTACCAATAAAATATTGAGACAGACATTCTTCTACAATCAGGTCGGTTATAAGAATCAGATCAAGAGTTCAGTAAAGGCGGACTTTCTGGTCAATGATCTTTATCGGTTCAATGTAGGCGGCAAATATACCTCACCGTTTGAAGAAGGTTATTTTGCTGCAGCAGATATGATTGAAGTCGGAAATGATAATGTTATTCCACTTTGGTTATTTGGATTTTTATATTAGAAAATGACGATTGATAAAATAAAATTGAATTAAACTATAAAAAATGGCAAAACAAAAAAAGTTCATTACATGTGACGGAAATTATGCCGCAGCGCATATTAGTTACATGTTCAGTGAGGTAGCTTGTATCTACCCAATTACGCCATCATCAACAATGGCCGAATATGTTGACGAATGGGCAGCAGGAGGAAAAACCAATATTTTTGGTCGTCCGGTCCGTTTAGCCGAAATGCAGAGCGAAGGTGGAGCTGCCGGGGCGGTTCACGGAGCTTTACAATCCGGTTCATTAACGACAACATACACTGCATCACAGGGGTTGTTACTGATGATCCCTAACATGTATAAAATAGCAGGAGAATTACTTCCCTGTGTCTTTCATATCAGTGCCCGTGCTTTGGCCAGTCATGCTTTATCGATATTTGGAGACCATAGCGACGTTTATGCCGCCCGCCAAACCGGGTTTGCCATGTTGGCAGCCGGTTCAGTTCAGGAAGAAATGGACCTTGCAGGAGTTTCACACCTGGCCACCTTAAAGTCAAGGATTCCATTCATGGCCTTCTTTGATGGATTCCGTACTTCACACGAGATTCAGAAAATCGAAATGATTTCGCAGGAGGATATGCTTCCGTTGATTGATATGAACCTGATACAGGAATTCAGGGAAAGGGCTTTGAATCCTGAACATTCGGTAACAAAAGGTACAGCACAGAACCCTGATATTTTCTTCCAGGCCAGGGAAGCTTCGAACCGTTTTTATGATGCAGTTCCTGATATCGTTGAAGGTTACATGCAGGATATCAAAAAGATTACCGGTCGCGAATACCATCCATTTACCTATTATGGTGCCAAAGATGCTGAAAACATCATCATCGCCATGGGCTCAGTTACTGAAACCATTCGTGAAACGGTCGATTACCTGGCCCTTCAGGGCAAAAAAGTCGGTTTATTGGTTGTGCATCTGTACCGCCCGTTCTCTGCAAAATATTTCCTGAATGTATTGCCAAAATCGGTAAAACGGATTGCAGTACTCGACCGCAGTAAAGAACCGGGAGCAACGGGAGAACCTTTGTATCTGGATATTTGCGAAGTTCTCTATGGAACAGAAAATGCACCACTTATTGTTGGAGGACGTTTTGGATTGGGTTCAAAAGACACTACTCCTGCCCAGATTCTTTCGGTTTATGAAAACCTTGAACTAAATGAACCTAAAAATCAATTTACTATTGGGATTGTTGATGATGTAACCTTCAAATCGCTTCCTTTAAAAGATGAAGTGAACGTTGCCCCTGCTGGAACTTACGAAGCAAAATTCTATGGATTGGGTTCTGACGGTACTGTAGGTGCAAACAAAAACTCAATTAAAATCATCGGTGAAGCCACTGATAAATATTGCCAGGCTTATTTTGCATATGATTCAAAAAAATCCGGAGGATTCACCTCCTCTCACCTGCGTTTCGGTAACCAACCCATTCGTTCACCTTACCTGGTAAATAATCCAGACTTTGTAGCCTGCCACGTACCTGCATATCTGCATTTGTACGATGTATTGAAAGGTTTGAAAAAAGGCGGTTCGTTCCTGCTCAATTCCATCTGGGATGAGGAAGAAACGAAGAGTAAACTTCCTGATTCCATGAAGAAATACATGGCTGATAACGGGATTAAATTCTATACCATCAACGGTACAAAGCTGGGAGAAGAAATTGGCCTGGGTAACCGCACCAATACCATCATGCAATCAGCATTCTTTAAAATCACTGAAGTAATTCCTTTCGAAACTGCTGTTTACGAAATGAAGAAAGCCATCGTTAAATCGTATGGCAAGATGGGCGAAAAAGTGATCAACATGAATTACGCGGCCGTTGAAGCCGGTGGAAATAATGTGGTGAAAATTGAAGTGCCTGCCGAATGGAAAAACATCGTTTTGAAGACCAATGGTGAAGACCATGACCGTCCTGAGTATATTAAAAACATAGTAGATGTGATCAATGCACAAAAGGGAGATGACTTACCTGTAAGTACATTCCTGGGTGCTGAAGATGGTACATTTATGGCAGGAACTGCCGCTTACGAAAAACGTGGTGTTGCCGTTAATGTTCCTGAATGGCAGGCAGAAAATTGTATTCAGTGTAATCAGTGTGCTTATGTATGTCCTCACGCTGCAATCCGTCCTTTCCTGATTGATGAAGACGAAATGGCTAAATTACCTGCAGGTACAAATTCACTTAAAGCAATACCAAACAAACAATTCCCTAACCTTAATTTCAAGATTCAGGTCAGCGTTCTTGACTGTACCGGTTGCGGCAACTGTGCCGATGTGTGTCCATCGAAAGAAAAAGCGCTGGTAATGAAACCACTTGGAACCCAGGAAGCTGAGATTTCACGCTGGAACTATTTCGATAAAAATGTAACCTATAAGGAAAAAATTGTCGAAAAAAGCAAAACGGTTAAGAACTCACAGTTCGCACAACCTTTATTCGAGTTCTCGGGCGCTTGTGCCGGTTGTGGTGAAACTCCATACATCAAGCTTATTTCACAGCTCTTCGGAGAACGCATGATGGTATCAAATGCTACAGGATGTTCCTCTATCTATGGTGGATCTGCTCCTTCAACCCCTTATTGCCAAAATAAGGAAAGTGGAAAAGGTGTAGCATGGGCCAACTCATTGTTTGAAGACAATGCTGAATATGGTTTTGGTATGTCTGAAGGTGTTTCGGCACAACGCGACCGTATCGAAATGATCATGAAAGATGCACTATTAAAAGGTGCTTCGGAAGCAGAGAAAGAAGCATTCACTGCGTGGATTGAGAACAAACTCAACGGTGAAAAAACTGAAGAAGTTTCAGCTAAAGTCCGCGAAGTATTGGGGGACAGCAATGCCGCTTATGCAAAAGAAATCATGAGTTTGAAGCAATACCTGGTTAAAAAGTCACAATGGATCTTTGGTGGCGATGGATGGGCTTATGATATCGGTTATGGTGGATTGGATCATGTAATGGCTTCAGGCGCTGATGTTAATATTCTGGTAATGGATACTGAAGTATATTCAAACACCGGAGGTCAGGCCTCTAAATCAACTCCGGTTGGTGCAGTTGCCAAGTTTGCAGCTTCAGGAAAACGTATCCGCAAAAAAGATCTGGGCATGATGGCTATGTCATACGGTTACGTCTATGTCGCACAGGTTGCCATGGGGGCCAGTAATTCGCAGTATTTGAAAGCCATCCGCGAAGCTGAAGCTTATCCCGGTCCATCACTAATCATCGCTTATTCGCCCTGTATCAACCACGGATTAAAGGCATCTATGGGACGAACACAGCAAGAAGAAAAACTGGCTGTTGAATGTGGATACTGGAGCCTTTACCGTCACAACCCACTGCTCGAAGCAGAAGGAAAGAATCCATTCGTTGTAGATTCAAATGCACCTGACTGGTCGAAATTCCAGAACTTTCTGAATGGTGAAGTACGTTACACATCGCTTAGAAAAGCATTTCCTGAAGTAGCTGATGAACTTTTCAAAGTTTCTGAAGAGAATGCCAAATGGAGATATAACGGATATAAGAGAATGGCTGCCCAGGATTACTCGGAAGTAGTAGAATAAAACAGATACAAATCAGGAATGGGTCATAAGAAATGAGGAAAAAAGGAAAAGTGCAATAGCTTCATTTCTGAGATTTGATTCATACCATACAACAACTAAAAACTCCGGAGTAATTTTACTTCGGAGTTTTTTTATTTGAGATAGAAAAGTATTGATGATTTGATTATAATTGTCAGCAAAATAGATATTACAGTTGAGCATATGCTGAAAATGATTAACTTTAAGATTATGATTCGCTTTGCAAATAAAACAATGAGCTCAGTAAAATTCGTCTGTATTGGTTTAATCGTGCTGTTAACAGTAAGCGGTTGCAACAGTACCCGATACATGACTGACCAGGTTAGTATTGAACGTCAGCAGGATATGAGGAAGCACCGAACAAGTGGAAACCTGGGCGATGTGGGTCTCAACTGTGGAAGTTTATTCTTGTCTGTCGTTTTAAATTCAGGGTTTGAAGTCATTTCGAGAGAACGCACCTTTAAAAAGATAAACCTTCTCAATGAATCTGGCGACACACTGAAAGTCAATATGCTAACCGACATTGTATGGAAAGAAACCGGTTACTGCGATATTATGGGAATTGTTCTGCCTCCCGGAGCCACACAGAAATTGCTGGTTCCCTACCCTGCTGCTTATAACGTATATTATAAAACACCCTATTCTGAAGAAGAAAAACTGGAAATACGAACCGACGGAAGTTTTCATACCATCAAACTTAAATCAGGAATGACCAATGTGCCTATACAAGAGAAACAAAATGACAATGGTCAGAAGCAGTAATTTACTTTACCTGTTTGAGTTAAATGATCAATCTTATCGTATTTTCTTTTCGTTTTGAATATACAACGCGATGAGATCGTCGTATTGCTTCATCAGCTTCCTAACCAAAGGATGACTGGTATCAATAATCTGATTTCCGATTGATTGGACCGGTAAAATTCCAGGAGAAGTCCCGGTAAGGAAAACGGCATCATAATTTCCAATTTCAGAAGAAATGACCGCCTCTTCAACAAGCATATACTCAAGTTTGTACAGACACTCAATCACCTTCTTCCTGGTGACCCCAACCAAAACTGATGAAGCAGGAGCAGTATAAAACACATTGTCTTTTACAAAAAAGACGTTTGAACGACTTCCTTCAGTAATCAGATTATCCCTGTTGACCAATAGAACTTCATACAATTTCTGATCTGCAATCATCTTATTGGCACCTTCACGAATGGTGGCCTGAATCACCTTGGCATTCGGGTTTTCGCGCTCAGCAAAAAACAAATCTATTGTAACTCCCTTAAGGTATTCTTCCCGCGCCGGATAGCTATGTGGTATAATGGAAAAGGTCCATTTGATTTCGTTTTTAGCCTTTAAATAGACAAACCGGATGTTCCCGTTCAGTGTTTTATTTTCCTCTGCCAGGTACTGAATATTATGCTTAAATTCATTACAATCCATGTGAAACGGAATTCCTTGAATTTTCATGGATTGCCTGAGCCGGTTGAAGTGGTCTTCAAGAAAAAGAGCAACTCCATCGATGATCCGTATCACTTCGTATATGGATTGATCTGAATTTAATTTCTCAAACTGAGATTCAGTATTATTCCTGACATTACCCATTAATTTATCCAAATCGTTTAAAACAAAAAGAGATTCATAATCATTCCCTGTGTCATATTTCCTGTATGGTAATCGAGCTGTGAACCGAACATACTGTGGGGAATGGAATAAATAAGTAATAGTACCACTGCTGCAAGAATGGTATAAAAAGGTTTTTCTCTTCTGCGGTTCATGACTACGGCCAGAATCCAGAACAGAAATGCAATCAGTGTTTTATTATCAGTCAGGTCCCAGCCAAAAGGGACGCCTGTCCAAAGGTCTCCAAAAGCATAAAGCTGAACCAGAGGACCAAGAAGCATGCCACCAATCAATAATGAACCAAAAGTCAACAAACCAAATTCACGAAAGGAAGGTACCCGGAATGCTGCCATCAAACCGGAGAGAGTAGAAAATAGCATGGCAATAAACATGAACAGGATATGAGGTAGTAATATCGCCAATGGTACTCCACCTTTAAAACGGATAACCACGGGGGTCTCTTTCAGATAGGTTTTTGTACTGTTACGATCCGTTATTTCGAAGTAATACTCAACTTTGCCGGCAGCAGGTTGTTGAGGAACCTCAACATAAAATCCCTCTTCCTTATCAACATTGAATAATTTATTCATGATAAAGGAATGAATTGGATTGCTTTTATATTGAAAATCAGCAACCTGGAATTCATCTTTTGAAAGATATCTGCGATAATAAATCCGGGCCTTAACTGTTGTGTCTTTAATCTCCAATTTGACAACCGGTTCTTCATCCAATGCAAGACTTCGTATAAGTTTCAGCTCATAACTGACTCCGTTGGCCGAAACTGTTTGTTGTTTAGGATAAGTAGGTCCGGTTTTTCGCTGATAGATTGCCGCTGAAATGGTAATCACGAAAGCCAGGAACCATAATAGAAATTTCTTCATACAGATAACCTTGATTTACAATTGAATAATCAGCACTTCTTTTTTCGAATCGCGCATGACTTCAACGCTGATAGTTTCACCATGTTTAAGTTGATTCAGTCGAAACATGTAATCCTGAATATTACCTACGGGTTTCCCATTGATTGAAATAATGATATCGCCTTTCTTCATTCCACCTAAAGCTGCAGGCCTTCCCGGTGTTACCAGATCAGCCCGTAGACCATTTTTCACATTTCCGGCGAAATCAGGCATAATCCCAAGTGTAACACCTTTCTTCCTGGTACCTCGGCTCACAACCATTTGGGGTCCTGCTTCCTTAAATATCAGTTTGGTATCCATATTAGCCAGGTCTGAAATAATCCTGAAAGCTGATTCAGAAATCTTCTCCATACCTGCATAATTGATTTTATCCCAGGTATCAGCAGGTGTATGGTAATCAAGATGAGCACCGGATGTGACAAAAAGCACAGGAATATTTTTACCATAAAACGATGCATGATCAGATGGGCCATAGCCTTCTTCAGTTAAAGAAAGTTTCATCGCAGTAGTATCGAATGAAGTACGAATCATTTGCCGGAACTGATCGGCTGTTCCAACTCCTCCAATTTGCACTTTTGTGCTATCAGTCAAGCGACCAACCATATCAAGATTAACCATGGCATTTAATTGATTCAGATTAAAAGCTGGATTATCAACGAAATATTTTGATCCAAGCAAGCCCTCTTCTTCACCTGAAAAGGAAATAAATGCAACACTTCTCTTGTGTTTATCGGGTGATTTAGCCAACTCTTCAGCCAATTCCAGCATCATGCCGACACCAGAGGCATTGTCATCGGCACCGTGATGTACTGCAATAGTATCAGGAACCCGACTGCCTGAGCCCAAACCACCCATACCAAGATGATCGAAATGTGCACCAATGACCACGTATTGATTTTTCAGCACTTTATCACTACCGGGAATTACCATCACTACATTTCGCGTAGCAACCGTAGTTTGTTTTACATCTGATTGACCTGAAACATTTACACCGGTTGTAAAACTCCCCGCTTTCCGCTGTTCATTTAGTTTCTTTTCGAGATCCTCAATCAATAGGTTTTTAGGTTCAAGAATCAAATTGGCAACCTTTCTGGAAATGCGGAAAGCAGGGATTCCAACAGACTGGTCACCTTTTGCCAGTGGTTCAAACTTATCTTCCGGATCAAAAACCTTTCCTGAAACCAACAGAACTGCTAAAGCGCCCATGTCTTTTGCCTGAAGAACTTTGTCACGGTCACGGCTATACCTGATAAACGGGCTGGAATTCTTTTCAATTTCAGGATCAGCCCTTAGAATCATCACTACTTTCCCTTTAACATCAATACCAGCATAATCATTCCATTTCAGGCTGTCTTCATTGATTTCAAATCCATATCCGGCAAAAAGCACTTCACCTGTGAAAGTATTATTTTGAGAAAAAGCAAAGGGACCAAAATCAATATCAATTTTGAAGGATGTTCCGTTAAGCAACAAACTGTTAGCGGGTCCATTAATAATTTTATCAGTTACCCTGAACCGCTGAAATCCTTTGTCTGACAATGGAACCAAGCCATATCCCGTTAATTGATTGCGGATATAGGTGGCGGCGAGACTATCGCCTTCTGTTCCTGTTAGTCGGCCTTTCAATTCATCAGATGCCAGATAACTTACATGTTTTTTCATTTCAGCCGCCTTATCCTCAGGTGACCTTACTTTGTTTTTAGCAAATGAAAGCGATAGTGTTGCAATAAAAATTAAACCTGTCAGTCCAATTATCTTCATTGTGTTAAGTTTAGTATAGCTTAATTTCAAAATTAAGCTTATTATCAAGATTAAGCATAAAAATAGTAATCTTTTGCAATTAACACATTATTTATTCATGAGGTAAACTGAAATAAAAAGTTGCTCCGTGATCAATCTCTCCTTCAGCCCAACATCGACCTCCATGACGAGTAACGATTCTGTTGATGTTTGCCAGCCCAATACCTATTCCTTCAAACTCGCTGTGTTTATGTAGACGCTGAAACACACCAAACAGTTTATTGACATATTTCATATTAAAACCACATCCATTATCTTTTACAAAGAAAACCGTTTCATCTTTTTTCAGGTAACTGCCTATTTCTATTATAGCTTTGTCTTTTTTACCGGTATACTTAATTGCATTCGATATGAGGTTCGTCCAGACCTGACCAATCAGCTGATAATCACCAAATGTTTCATGAATTTGATTGATCTTTATTTCAATATCCCTTTCTTTAATTTCCAGGCTGAAGATTTCCAGTCCATGCTTAACGATTTGTAAAGTATCAATTCTTGATTTTCGTAATACCGAACGATTCAATCTTGAAAAAGTAAGTAAAGCATCGATCAGTTTTCCCATTTCTTCGGAAGAACGAGACACGATGATTAGGTAGCCAATCTCTTCTTCTGTCAGTTCTGTTGTTTTGTTTTCAAGAAACAAACTGATAAATCCATTAATGTGTCTTAGTGGCGCCCGCAAATCATGAGAAACAGAATAAGAGAAAGCTTCAAGTTCTTTATTTGCTGCCTCGAGTTGTTCTGTACGTTCAATCACCCGTTGTTCCAAAGTTTCGTTGAGTTTTTGTATTTCCTTTTCCGCTTTCCTGCGTTCGCTGATTTCTTCCTGAAGCGATTGATTGGCAATCAACAATTCTTCAGTCCGTTCCTTTACCCGATGTTCCACCTCAGCATATGCCTTTTGCAGCTCACTTTGGGTGTAAATCAATTTATCTTTCTCCAACTGTAATTCAGCATTAACCATGCGAAGCTGATTGGGACTTGGAATCGCTAATATTTTAGGCAGATAAGGCCATACTACAATTGCTGTTGCAAGGGAAATAACTGCACAGATGGCGTCAACAGTGGCCTGCCACCAGTTCACCGGCCACCATAAACCAATGACGTGAAAAATATGGGTTGAACCACATGCAAGAATAAATAAGCCAAACAGGAAAATAATCCAGGTAAATGGCATATCCTTACGCTTCCGGGTAAAGATGATCAGAAAGAAAGGAATCGATAAGTATGAGATGGCAATTATGGCATTTGAAAGTGCCATAACCATCATCAAAGCCGGTGTCATCGTGCCGGAAAGAGCTCCCTTGATTTCCATTGTACCGGGCATCAGCCACATGGGAGCAATGATTAAAATGGCCAGACAAACCGCCGGAGCAATGATGCGTGGAAGTAGTTCGACAGATTGTCGTAAAATGCTCTTCTTTGGAGCAAATGTCTGAACTTTGTACGCCCTCAAACGCAGACTGTTGGTTACAACAAATATGGAACTAAATGCCATTGCTCCCGCCGCAAACATAGGGCTTAGCAGCCCGTAAGCTGCAATTGGGATCAATGCAATATTGTAAAATAATGCCCAGATCAGATTTTGAATGATGGTTTGAGAGGTTCCCCTTGATAACGAGATCGCGCGACCAACTCCTGAAAGGTCACCACTGATCAGTGTAATCCCGGCAGCTGCCATCGCAATATCTGTTCCGGTACCTATGGCAATACCCACATCGGCTTGAGCCAGTGCCGGAGCATCATTGATGCCATCGCCCACCATAGCAACTATGGGATTGGCATAATTTCCCAATGTTTTGGTTTCCTGCAATTTCTTAATCGCTTCTGCCTTTTCACCGGGCAACACTTCTGCCACAACCCTTGAAATTCCTACTTGCTTGGCAATTGCATCAGCTGTTAACTGATTATCTCCTGTAATCATTACAACATCTAATCCAAGTTTATAGAGATCGCTGATGGCCTCTTTTGCACCGGTTTTCAATGTATCAGCAACTGCGATAATCCCTATATGTTGACTTTTTCCTTCGCTATTTGCAGGCTTCGCCGCAATGATCATCGCGGTTTTCCCTTCAGTTTGCAATCTGATAATATCTGCCTGAAGTTCCTCTGTCGGAATACCTTCATTCTGCATCATCCGCAGATTTCCTATCGATATTATCTGATCATCAATACTGGCCCGAATACCGGAACCGCCAAAAGCACGGAATCGGACGGGATCAGAAAGTTTTAATCCCTTTTCATGAGCCGCTTTTACCATTGCATGTCCCAATGGATGTTCCGATCCCCGTTCGGCACTTGCTGCCAATCGAAGAATCTCCTCTAAAGAATAATCTCCAAAAGCTATAATATCTGTCACTTCAGGTTCTCCTCGGGTGATGGTACCGGTTTTATCGAGTACTACAACATTTACTTTTCCTGCCCGCTCAAGAACCTCGCTGTTCTTAAACAGAATCCCATTCTCGGCTCCCTTGGAAGTCCCCACCATGATTGCTGTCGGTGTAGCCAGTCCAATAGCACACGGACATGCAATAACAAGAACTGCTATGGCATTCATCATGGCGCCCGTCCAGTCAGCTTGTGCAACATAAATCCAACCTAAAAAAGTAAATAACGCAAGTCCAATAATGATGGGAACAAAATATTTCCCGATCTCATCGGTCAATTTCTGTATCGGCGCTTTACTTCCTTGTGCCACCTGAACCATCTTTACGATCTGTGACAAGGTAGTATTCCTTCCCACCCTGGTGGCTTCAAACCTGATCAGTCCTTCACGGTTAATCGTTGCACCTATCACTTCATCGCCGGGACCTTTACTAACCGGCATCGACTCACCGGTAATCATCGATTCTTCAAATGCCGACCGGCCTTCGCTGATAATCCCATCAACCGGAACTTTTTCTCCCGGGCGAACCAAAACAATATCTCCAACTTCAACCAATTCAATGTTGATCTTAGTTTCAATTCCTTCCCTGATAACACAAGCTGTTTTGGCACGCAAGTTCATCAAGGCTTTCAGTGCATCTGAAGTTTTCCCTTTGGCCCTGGCCTCCAGAAATTTTCCTAGTCGTATAAGAGTAATAATGGCAGCTCCTGTTTCAAAATACACATTTGGACTGTTTATGATTCCAATGGTAACGCACAGGCTTGAAAAATAGGCAGCCGATGAACCCATCATGATTAAAACGTCCATGTTGGCACTTCCAAACCGTAGACTTTTAAATGCTCCCAGGTAGAATTGCCATCCAACCACAAACTGGACGATTGTAGCGGCAAAAAGCATAGCATACAAATCATATTGAAATCCATCCCGGGTACCCGGGGGGATAAAATCACGTGCCATACTGTAGATAATCAACGGTACGGTAAATATCAGTCCGACGATTAATAAATTCTTCTGTTTGTTAAGTTCTGATGCACGCACTTTGGCTTCAACATCCTCTCCCGAGGACTCGGGATCGGTATCGCTTACCTGTACAATGTCAAACCCGGATTTTCGAATGACTCCGGCAAGTTCTGAAATACTTGTCATTCCAGGGATATATTCAAGAATGATTCTTTCATTGCCATATCCAACACTCACAGCAAGAACACCATTCTGTTTGGCAAGTATTTTTTCCAGAGTTAAAGCATCAGTAGAATCCTGAAGACCGGTGACAGGCAATTCCAGTTTGCCCGTAGCAACACCATATCCAATACGATGAACGCTGGCAATTACTTCCTTTTCACTGATCATTGTAGGATCAAATTCCAAAATGAGTTTTTCGCCTGCAAAGTCAACACGGGCATTTTTGACTCCATTTAGTTTACTGACATTCAAATCAATAGCGCGTGCACAATTGCTACACGTCATTCCGGTTACAGGTAAAACAGAAGTTTTTATTACACTCATAGCTGTGATATTAATAATAATACATTTCTATTCCTTCCCTTCAATCGTTTTAATAGTACCATCTGCATTGTATTCCAATTCCACAACCTTGACACTCCGCAACCAGGTTTTTCCTCCCGAAGGCTTGCTGTCATGATAAAACAAGTACCATTTTCCTTTAAATTCAACAATGGAATGATGGCTTGTCCAACCAACCACCGGGGTCAGGATAACCCCCTGATAGGTGAATGGACCATATGGATTATCACCAATTGCGTAACACAATTTATGTGTATTTCCCGTTGAATAGGAAAAGTAATATTTCCCCTTGTATTTGTGCATCCAGGAGGCTTCAAAAAAGCGACGATCTTCATCTCCCGTCTTCAGTTGATGACCTTCCTTGTCCTGAATCACAACATCCTTCGCTTTCCCGTCAAACTGCAACATATCGTCACTCATTAATGCAACCTGGGGACATAACGAAACCTCCCCTGCTGCAGGCTGAACTCCGCACTCAATGGCCTTTCCATTCCGGTATCGCTGCAGTTGTCCTCCCCAGATTCCTCCAAAATACATGTAATATTTTCCATCGATATCCTTGAACACAGCGGGATCAATACTATAACTGCCCATGATCGGGTTATTTTCAGGCTTAAATGGTCCTTCCGGCTTTTTACTCGTTGCCACTCCAATCCTGAAAATATCAGTTTTGTCCTTTACCGGGAAATAGAGATAGTATGTTCCATTCTTCAAAGCGGCATCGGGAGCCCATAATTGTCTTCCGGCCCATGGAATATTTTTCACATCCAATGCAACACCATGGTCAGTGACAGCCCCGTCAATACTTTCCATCGAAAATACATGATAATCGCGCATATCAAAATGGTCACCGTTATCATTCTCCGGAATTCCGGATTCAATGTCATGTGACGGGTAAACATAGATCTTGCCATCAAAAACATGTGCCGATGGATCCGCGATATACAGGTCTTTCACCAGATATCTTGGTTTATTTTTCATCTGAGCGTTTACAGATGTAGTAACGACAACCAGCAGAATAATTACTGCCAGACTGATTTTTGGGATTAAGTAGTTTTTCATGTTATTCATTGATCAAGATTTTAATTTGTCTATTTATGATTTAATAATTTTTGTTTGATAGAATTCCTTGTCATTCTGTATGTTCAGGAAATACATTCCATGGATTAAACAACCACCAAAGACGAGGGTATTAGTAAAAGTTCCATTTTCAATTAATCTTCCGTCCAATGAATGAACGTAATACCGGAAGACTCCGTTTGTTTCAACCTTGATTTCTTCTGAAAAGGGATTTGGACCAATATGCATAGGAGTAAAATCTTTTAAAGCATTGTATCCAAGAACAACTTCATTGGATTTTGTCAAAACAAGCTCTCCCTGATCAGGAACAACATCGAACACGATATATTTTTTTGTACCAACAACAGAAATCGCTGAACTGACGATTTTATTATTCAGAGATACACTCGCATTCGGCCATGAAGCAGGTAACGACCTGCGAATTGTAACCGGAACATTATAAATTGTATTATCCAGATTATCAGCAGCCACCACTAGCAAAGAATCAGTTGTGTACAAAGTTTCAGTCAACGAAAGTGCATTCCGTTCTTTGATATATTTGACTACGTTTCCGAATGTATCTACCCAATAATCCTCGCTATTGGTGTCTATATAACTGAGGTGAGATGAGAGTTCTGATGACTGAGTAGGCGAATAACCGCCGTCATTATCTATTCCATGGGTTAAAAAGACACACCATCCTTTGGATGTCTTTGCCAGTATTGCCTTATTGTTAAAGTCCTGTGCCGTTTTTATAGCACTTTGTGTACCGGTCATGATGGAACTTATGTTGTAGAAGTCAGCAGGTGATGACGAAACGATGGCCCCGCTGCATATTCTTCCGGCCATATAATACTTTTTGATTGTCGTAAGATCTCCCAATATGCAATTCGGATAAGCTGTGGTTAAGCATTTTGCATTCGGAATATTTGTATTGATCATACTCTGAGATTGCTGCAATTCAGTTTCCTGGCCGGCTATGCTTAGTGTATTTAGTGCAGGATGAGTTACAGTATGGCTTGCAATTTCATGTCCGTTGATTGATGCCGCCTTCAACCCTGTCCAGTTTGGCGACCAACCTGTAACCGTATTTAAGGTTACTTTATAATTGTATTTGTCAAAAAGGGGAACTGCAACTGTTAATTGTTTTGCTGTATTATCGTCAAAGGTATAGCTGATTGCAGCGGTTTTAAACTGATGCCATTTGGCAATTTCGTATCCGGGAGCAATTTGAGCACGAACTGACATTGATGATATTACGGTAAAAACACATCCTGCCAGAAAAGTAATACAGGTTGATTTTAGATTGTTTATATTCATATTTAAGCTGTTATACTATTTCGATTTCAAAAAACTCTCAGGTTCGCCCAAATAGCTTGGTATTTCTTCAGCTTTACGGACTAATACTTTGCCTGTCCCCTCTTTCGTTAACGGATCCAGTTCTTTCACTGTAATCAAATTATCGGTTTGCACCACAATTTTCTGGATTATAACCCCGGGAGTAACCATCCATACTTTTAGGGTGTGTTTGCCTGGTTCCATTATGCTAAAAGTTGACGCCACCTTATTGATGTTCTCACTCACCCATTTTTCCCATATCGCCTGATCCTGATTTTTATTCATCAAAATGACTTGTGGAAGCTGATCATCAAATGAAACTGCAAGTTTCAATCCATCATCATTGAAATAATTCAGGCTGGGCGAAAGATATAAATTTACTTTTACTTCTCCGGGTTGGAACAGGTACATATCATACACCATATGCGGACTATTGCTGCCCGGAACCTGAGGAGTTGCCGTGACTGGGAAAACAGTCATTCCTGATAAGGTACGCCCCAAACCCGGAATAACTTTCCAGCCTATACCGTTTACCTCTATAGTACGGGTAAAATGCTCCGCTTCAACCGATACAAATCCATTGCTTTGTATAAAGCCTTTAAATGAATTTAAATCAGGAGCTGCGGGATGATTAACCAAAGCCTTTACGGTTATTTCTTTGCCATCATCTTGCTTAATTTTAATAGCTACCAATTGTTTTCCAATAGGTACCTTACTCCAATCAGCTGATAACCAAATACGTGTTTCTTTATCGACTTTTCCTTTTGCTGGAGTGGTCTTCAACCACTTCTCGCCAGTGCTGATCAGATAATCAAACGGCTTATTGCCACGATTAAACACATCTATATAAACCGATTGCTTATTAAAACTATCGATCTCAGGCAGGCCCGCCTGCCTCTGACAGGCCAGTGTGGCGGGTAGGCTTTTCTCTGCTTCACCTTCGGTCCAGAACGTATCAGCTCCTTGAATTGAAATCCCCATTTCAGCCTTTTTAGGCAGGATGATTTCTTTCACTGCCGGCATGATATTTTTCTCGGGTTGCTGCCACATGGTATATCCGATATGCGTCTGGTCCATCATATGGTCCCACTTCCCGCCGGCCAGTTTGGTATGGTAGTAATTGGTAATATCCGCATCCTTCTGAAATAAATCCCTGGCCTTTTGGGCCAGATCATTCGTTGTTGCCCTTCCCTGCCGGAAAGCTTCACGGTTTTTTGCCACAGTCAGATACAGCTCATTCAGGTTGGCACAGGCCGTAATCGGATGAAGCACCAGTTCATAAAAGGCATCCCGACTGGCCTCAGGAAGTCTTTTTCCAAGGCTTTCAGCCTCTTTTGCCAGACGATTGTAGTCTTCAACAACCGTCTCTGCTTCCCTGAAATTCACGAGACTATAGGTATCCGGAGAAAGCAATTCCGGTTTCCGGCGCCCGTTGTATCTGGTGTAAAGATCAAGCATATTCCCAATTTCACTTGCATATATGGGTCCGAACTGTTCAGCAGCCCATTGCCTGGTGTAATCGGGCAACCGTTCTGCCGGCCAGGCATCCGGATTAAAGGCATAATCCAGGAAAAAGGATACCGGCAATTCCATAGGCTTCAGATCACCTACATTTACCAGCCAGATGCGGTCAACACCATGGGTATAAGCCATGTGCATCTGTTCCCAGACGGCAGGCAGCGGACAGGTGTTCAGCCATTTGTAGTTTCTCGGTCCGCCAACATAGTCGAAATGGTAATATATGCCATATCCACCTGCATGAGGAGCGGCATCAGGGCGAGGCAGTTTACGGATGTTTCCCCAATTGTCGTCACAAAGCAATAAGGTCACATCATCGGGAACACGCATTCCCTTGTCATAATAGTCTTGTACCTCTTTATACAGCGCCCAGAGCTGAGGAGTTTCATTGGCAGGTTTCCCGGTTACATCTGCAATTATTTTCCGCTGATCGGCAACAATCTTTTCAAGCAAAGAAATGTTTGTCTCTGCTGACATGGCCATGTCGCCATCTCCCCTCATTCCCATCGATACGATACTTTCCCTGTTTTTCGATCGCTCAATACCTTCTTTCCAAAATTGCCGGAGCGTATCCGCATTTGTTTCATAGTTCCATGCCAATCCCTTTTTTAGTTTCCATTCAGCGTGGGCTCGCATCATGGGCTCGTGGTGAGTGGTACTCATAACGATTCCCATCTCGTCAGCCAATTCAGGATTGGCTTTATCATCGGTATTGAAGCTAGCCCACCACATGGCTGGCCAAAGGTAATTTCCTTTCAGTCGAAGAATCAGTTCAAAGATTTTCTCGTAGCACTGATGATTAAATCCTCCATAGTTTTTTACGGCCCAGCGTCCCAGGGCAGGTTCTTCATCATTCAGGAAAATACCACGATATTTCACTTTGGGTTCTCCCGACAAATAACGTCCGGCTTTTACATACAAGTTTTTTTGCTCCGGCACCGGAACATCGGACCAGAAATACCAGGGCGAAACACCAATCTGACGCGACAAATCGAACATTCCGAAAATGGTGCCCCGCTTGTCACTGCCGACAATTACCAAAGCCTTCCTGACTCCCGGGAAAGGATTTTCAACCACTTGCGTTAAGGTAGCTTCCCACTTGTGTTCAATAGCTGAAACATCAATCTTGTGCTTCCGAACCAATTCGTCGATGATTGAGCTTTTACCCAAAGTTCCGGCGATCACAATTTCACCCGAAGAAGGAACCTTGCTAATCAGCAGATCAGACTTATTACCGGTAACCTTAAGCAGATCTTCCTGAACATAGCCGGCAATTCGGATTACACCCGGAAATTCATCAGCGCTGATTACCAAAGGAGCGGTATGACCGGGTTCGGACAGAACAAAACTATGGCTTTCTTTAACCAAAGTGATATAGTCCCGATGGTCCCGATAACTTTCGGGATCGGGATTAGAACCATTCTCTCCTATTTTTATAGCTGCGCTGGATTGAAGTACTGAAAAAAGAAAGATCGCCAAGAGTATCATGAAACCAAACATTGATGAGCATTTCCAGCTGTTGGATTTTGGATTTAGCGAGCAATGCTGAGGATATGAGAAAGTCATTGGTTAATGGTTAGTTACAGATTTTAAAACAAATGCTTCAAACCGTTATTTCAGTTGTATTCCTATATAAATGCAGGACTGACCGGTTTGACAGCATGCCATAAAAGTAATATATTTTCCAATTTTAAAGCAGAAATTGAATTTTGGATTTAACAGATTGAATCAGAACTGCTCTCTACTTATTAAATTAAAATGCTTATCTGCTTTAGACAAGTTGAACTTGTTTAAAACACTGTTGTTTAGTGCTTTAAAAGCAAATGCATCAATTTAGTATTTGGCTAATAATCAGCGTTTAACAAATATTACTTGTTTTAAGCAGATAAGCAGTTAAATTAATTCAAAAGGCTGAGCCGAGAAAATGGAGTAGCTTATTCCTGATGATCGGATGTTAACCGGGGAAGGATCCCTTGTCTACTTGTGTGCTTCTTGTGTGCATATGCTGTGCTTCTTGTGTGCTTATGCTTCTTAAAAGCACACAAGAAGCACAGCATATGCACACAAGAAGCACACAAGTAGACAAGGGATCCTCTTCGGAATAATGCCCTAGGCCTGGGAAAGACATTCCGGAAGATAAGCAAAAAAGATATTTGGCAATTTACATAGAGTATCCAATCCCATGAAAAGTAGTTCAATGGATTTAAAAAAGGCCGGAATATTCAGTTCAAATACTGAAATTCCGGCCTTTATCCTGCAATTTTGAAATTACCTTACTTAAGTGCGAAGTTGATTGGTATCGTGTATTGAACGGCAACTATTTTGCCCTTATCTTTTCCGGGAGTCCATTTAGGCATGGCATTGACCACACGAAGAGCTTCCGCATCAAGCAACGGATCAACTCCTCTTTCAATTTTTGCGCCGGTTACCGCTCCATCTTCGGATACCACAAAACTGACAAATACTTTTCCTTTGATGCCTTTTTTTATAGCTTCAGTAGGGTATTGTACCGACTTTCCGATGAAATTGCGTAATTCCGAATCTCCACCCGGAAATTCAGGCATTTGTTCTACCTGAGAGTAAACTTTACCAATTCCTGGAATGAATGAAATTGTAATTTTTTTTGGACCTGAATTTTGGGAGTTTTCTGGTTTGGAAATAGTAGTCGAGTTTTGGTCTTTACTTACTTGTTTTTCTACTGATTTCTGTTGATCAAAGGCAAATACAGCCGTTAAACAAACAGCCATCAACATCCCAAACAGGACTTTAGTTATGGCTATTTTTCTGGATTTTATTCTTGAGATCATTTGGATACGATTTTTGACTAACGAATAATTAAAGTTGTTGGTTACCACAATTTGATCACCAACATACTGGTTGATTAGGATCTGCTTGTACCACGAAGGTGCAGTTCCCTGAGAGATCACAGCCTGATCGGCCAGGAATTCATGATTTTCGCGCAGTGCACGTCTGAACAGCCAATAGAAAGGATTAAACCACTGGAATACAGCGATAAATTCAAGGATGAGCACATCAAAGGTGTGTCCCTGACGAATATGCTGTTTCTCGTGCTCGAGCATTTTCTCCCAACCATTGGTAATATGCAGGTTTTCACTCACGAAAATGTAATTCAGAAAAGAGAATGGACTCAGCTCACCTTCCAGGATAACCAGTTTGACGTTCCCTTCGGGAACAACACGGTTACTTGCAATTAACCGGTTGATCTGGCAAATCTGGAACAACAGCTTGCCACCGAAAAATATTACACCCAATAAATAGGCATAGGCGATTAAGCGATAGGTTGACACCAGTTGTCCTGCTCCCTGCGTCAAACCATTGCCGTATACAGTTACCGCGCTCAATAAATTGATGTATGGGGTAACGGTAACTTCACCGAGCAGGATTGAATCGGGGGTATAAAACGGAATGTGCAACAGGGGCAACAGCATGGAGAAACCAATCGATACCAGCAGATACCACCGGTTTACGTTGAAAAATGTCTCCTTCCGCAATAACAGGTAATAAACCCCGGCAAAAAGGCTCAGGCTTATTCCGGATACCATGAGGTAATTTACAAAGTTAATCATTGGGTGATGGGTTTTCCGGTTCCAAATCTTTTCTGACTTCCTTGATCAATTCTTCAAGTTGTGAGAGGCTCATTTTGTCTTCTTTGGCAAAAAATGAAACCATTTCCTGAAAGGAGTTACTGAAATAACCACTCAGGAAATTCCTGAAATACGACTTCGTGTAATCCGTTTTACTGACGAGAGGAAAGTACTGATGTGTTTTTCCATACGCGTAATGGTCAACAAATCCTTTCTTCTCCAAAATCCGGATTATAGTAGAAACCGTATTGTATGCAGGTTTGGGTTCCGGAAGCTTATCTACAATTTCTTTTACAAAAGCTTTTTCCAGTGTCCACAATTCCTGCATAATTTGTTCTTCAGCCTTGGTTAATTCTTTCATGACTTCTACCATTTAATTCCAATTTATAAACATCAAAAATCTTGCCAAAACTAAGCACTTAGTTCGTCAACTAATACAATAGTTTAAAAAGACAAAAAAAAATAGAACAAATCCATTCAACTTGAACCTGAATGATGAACATTAAGCTACAACAAACCGGATAACAGTTGATTGAATATCCACAACAAAGATATAACTAATATTTTAGTTTTCAAACTAAAATATTAGTTATATGATTATTTTTTTTATTTCTGATCAAAGCGCCCACTTCCTGCCACAACTTTTGGACTGAAATAGGATAATGATTGAGAACCTGAAACCCGCAACTTTGAACCTGGAATTTGAAACTTGGAACCTAAAACAAAAAAAGGCCGTCTGATTTTACTCTGACGACCTCATTCTGATTTACCTGGTTTAGGTGGTTTACGCAATTTATTTGGTATAGATCAAAGGTTCAATTTTTAATAATAGACTTCATGCACGCTTACAATTTCTTGCAGATTGCTGCCCAGCCGCCTCCTTTTGCAAGGTCAATTTTCAATTTGTCTGCTTTGGTTACCTGTTTCACAACCCTTTTATAATCGTTGCAACTGATATCAGCGTTCATTCCATCCTGCATAATCTCTATTTCATAGTTTCCTTCTCCCAGAAATGACAGATCAACATTCAGCGAACGGGCAGTCCAGTCGGTCATGGCGCCCAGATACCAATCATTTCCCTTCTGACGGGCTGTGAGGATATAGTCCCCTACTTTGGCATCCAGAATCTTCGTATCGTCCCAAACGGTCTGCATTCGGCTGATAAATGAGGTACAATCGCTTTCCTTGTAATAATTCGATGGACTATCATTCAGCATCTGAAGCGGAGCATCATAGCAAACATACATGGCCAGCTGATGACAACGCGTTCCCTGGCTCATTGGATGTGAAAAGCTGATGGCATAATCTTTTTCATTCTTATTGGTCATAGCACCAGGAGTATAATCCATCGGTCCGGCCAGCATTCTGGTGAAACAAAGGGTTACATCGTGCTCAGGAGTAATATCCTTGCTCCACTTGCAGTTTTCCATTCCTTTAACACCTTCATGATTGATGATATTCGGGTAAGCCCTGGCCATTCCTGAAGGTTTAAATGCTCCGTGAAAATCAATCAGTAATTTACGGTCTGCACATGCTTTAGCTGAACGTTCGTAAAAGTTTACCATGTATTGTTCCGAGCGGGCCATAAAATCGACTTTAATACCTTTAATGCCCCATTTGGCATACAAATCCAAGGTACCATTAATATCAGCATCCAGAGCGTTCCAAAGACACCAAAGAATAATATCCACATTTTTGGATTTCCCGTAGGCAATCAGTTCCTTGATATCAATATCAGCATTGGCTTCTTTGATGTTCAGCGTTGTTTTTGTCCAGCCTTCATCCAGAATGATGTAAGGAATCTTATATTTTGAAGCAAAATCAATGTAGTATTTATAAGTTTTGGTATCCAGACCCGCTTTAAAGTCAACACCATAAATGTTGTTTTCATTCCACCAGTCCCAGGCTACCAACCCAGGTTTAATCCAACTGGTTTCTGCCAGTTTACAATCGCGGGATAGTAGAAACACCATCTGATTTTCGACCAATCGTGCATCTTCAGTACTGATCATGAAAACGCGCCACGGAAATGACCTTGTTCCGGAGGTTTTTGCAATATAATCCGCTTCCTGGATATTCTGAATCTCACGATCACCCTTAGGATTCGACTTCAGGATAACCTTGGGATACTTACTTTTAAATGCAGCCTTTCCGGTAGCTTCCATAAATAAGCAGGGATAATCGAACAAATCTGCTTCAGTAATTCCGATCTTGATATTGTTGTCAGCCTTTACCAGTGTAGGAAGTGAGCAGAACTTTCCTGCCGCCAGTGAGCTTATTTTCTGGTCCAGATAAACCCGCTCATAATGCGAATATACGGTTTCTTCTTCCGGGAAAAGCACCCCGTAGTCCCCTGCAAAATTGAGGTTTACTTCTTCATTTTTCACAGTAATCTCATCCTTCATGCTTGTTTCGAAACGATAGGCTATACCGTTATCGAACACGCGGAAACTGACTGCATAGTTTGGTTTAAATACCAGGTTTAGTTGGTTATAGGTATTATTAATGGTTTTTGATTTAACGGCCACCACAGTTTTTACTACTTCTGAAACTGAAGTTGTTTTGGCTGAAACGACTTTGGGATTAACTCCCAGTACCGATGTTCCCAGGTCGAGACTCAAGGTATTGTTTGTAAAGATAGACTGATTGGCTACTGCTGCTGACCATTTAATTTGCGTATCGACCGAAACGGTAACCTTAATGCTTCCGTTTGGAGAGCTTACCGTATAGTCTTTCGCAAAAGCGCCTAAACCAAGGACTATGAATAGAATGAATAAAAATGATTTCAACATCTGAACCTGAATTTATTTCTTAATAAAACGGAAAACCTTTACGGAATGCGGCTGTAGCTTAATGAAAACGACACTCTTGTCAAGGCTGACGTCTTTGTGCTCCCACAAATCCCTGACCTTATAATCGGCTAGTTTGTATGGCTCTGACGCCCAGTAATTGTCGTTTGCTTTTAGCAGGGTATTAAAATCAACCTGCACTTCTTTTACTTCATCTCCACGGTTCAACAGACAAGCTGCCTTTTCATTATTTGCCAGTTTTTTAATCCATATTTCGTAATCGCCATTATCGCGATAGCAAAATCCTTGTTTACCCAAAACATCCTGGTCAAGTGCGATGACCTCTCCGTTCTTTAATATCTCTGCAGTTTCAGGAGCCATGTTTCCCAGATCATTACCAGCCATCAGCGGAGCTGCCAACATACACCACAACGAAAAGTGAGTTTTATATTCTTCGGTTGTCATGCCGCCATTTCCAACTTCAAGCATGTCAGGATCGTTCCAATAGCCTGGTCCGGCATATTTTGCAAGGTCTCTTTCCTTGTCCAGAATATCGATCATTGAATCCCAGCGATCAACAATGTCGCCTGTTGATCTCCACAAATGACCAACTTCTTTGGCCCATTCCCATGGTTTTGCAGTACCCCATTCGCATAAACTAAATACGATAGGACGTTTGGCTGCAAAAAGGCCATCACGCATAGTTGCATAACTGGCTTTGGCATCCTGTGTGGTAGTATTACACCAGTCATATTTCAGGTAATCGACTCCCCAGCGTGCATAAGTTCTGGCGTCCTGAAATTCATGGCCTCTTCCGCCTGGTCTTCCGGCACAGGTTTTTGATCCTGCACATGAATAGATTCCGAATTTTAAGCCCTTGGAATGGATGTAATCAGCCAATGCTTTTATTCCACTGGGGAAATGATCTTTGTCGACCATAATTTCACCATTTTTATCACGATCAATCTGCCAGCAATCGTCAATTACAATATACTGATATCCGGCATCCTGCATTCCGCTGCTCACCATTTGGTCAGCCATCTGCATAACGAGTTTTTCATTCACGTTACAGGCAAACTTATTCCAACTGTTCCAACCCATCGGTGGAGTTTTTGCAAGCTGATCGTACTTTTGAGCCGAGACACCTAAAAAAGTGAATGCTACTAAAACGGTCCAAATTAGTTTCTTCATATAATAACAGGTAATGATTTGAAAAGATTTGCTTTTTGAAAATGTGCTGCAATATCTATAAATCTGCACGTTCGCCTATGGACATATCTTCGGGAAACATGGACTTATAATCATCACCCTACTATCCAGTAGGTTACATACTGAAATTATTCCAGGCAGAAGGAATCGACATCATTTAATACAGGGAAATCTAACCTGAATCTCAAGAGTTCGTTATATGATAAAGGTACTACAACAATGTTCTCGACATATTCTTCGGTCATAGCTAAAACACTACCCTTCGGATCAATCACTTGCGAATTCCCCGAATAACCGATAGAATTTCCGTCAACCCCTACCCTGTTGGCTCCAACCACATAAGCCTGGTTTTCTATAGCCCGGGCTTTCAGCAAGGTATTCCATACCTCGTCCCTGGCTTGCGGCCAACTGGCTGAATAAACCAAAAGATCATATTCATTCCTGTTTCGTGCCCATACCGGAAACCGAAGGTCATAACAAATGAGCGGGCAGATCCGCCATCCCTTGTATAAAACGATTATACGTTCCATTCCCTGCTGAAACTGACTTTCTTCACCTTCCATGGTGAACAGGTGGCGTTTGTTATAAAAATGAACTTCACCGGTAGGTTCTGCAAAGATGAGCCGGTTATAATACAGGTCATTTTCGCTGATAATCAGGCTTCCGCAGAGGGCAAACCCATACTCAGCGCTCCGTTGTTTCATCCACCTTACCGTTTCGCCAACCATTGTTTCAGCCAAAGCCGATGTATTCAACGAGAAGCCGGTATTAAACATCTCTGCCAGAAATACTACATCCGTATTCTTGTTTATTTTCTGAAGCCATTCATCAAGCTTCAACCGGTTAGCCGTAGAATCTTCCCATACCTGATCAAGCTGAATTATTGCTGCTATTAAGGTTTCCTGTGTCATATTGGTTGTAATTGTTGTAATTATTGTAATTGGTTGTAATTGGTTGTTTTACTGAATAGTATTGCCTGATAAGTCTCGCCTTAAGACAATGAATGACCTGAAACTATTGACAATTGAATGACTACAAATGACGTGAAACTAATGACCATTACTTTTTCCTTGCTTCTTGCCCCTTACTCCTTTCTCCATGCTCCTTGCCCCATGCTCCATTCTCCTTGCTCCTTATTCTTCTGCAGTGAACAATTCAGGGAACCGGCCTACCAATGCATGTTCACGATAAAAGGCTTTCATTCGCCGGATATCTGCTTCCGCATTGTCAGTTAACTCAAAAGTACCAAGCCAGCCAATTTCTTTGCGGCCATAATCAAAAAAACCCAGATAAATCGTTGCTCCAGTAGCTTTTGCAATGGTATGAAACCCTGCCTTCCAACGCTTGTTTAAATTTCGTGTTCCTTCAGGTGTTATAGCCAGATGCATCTTTTCCCGGCTATTCATTTCATTAATGATTTGTTTGACTACAGTTGTCCCTTTTGACCGATCGAGGGCAATCGCACCCAGTCTGCGCAAAAGAATTCCAAGTGGCCAAAAGAAGAATTCCTTTTTAATGATCACATTGATCGTTCCCCCAACCGAAGTATAATACAGGTAGGCAATCACAAAATCCCATGCACTGGTATGCGGTACACCGATAATAATGGCCTTCTTTTCGAGCATCACTCCGCTGACAGCTTTCCAACCCCATAATCTCATCCAGGTTCTGCAAAATAATCTCCACATTTCTATATAATATATTTCAGTGTTAATTCCTCCGCCCCGCAATATTTCTTCAACAAACTTACTGAATAGTCAACCGCATCATGAACATGATTATCACCTCCAAAATCGATCAGGATCATTAAAAACCTTTTGGTCTGATCATTAACCTCTGTTCGTTGCGAATCGCTGGTTGGCGTTCCAAAAGCCCCAAGCTCATCCCTGAAAACAGGAAGATTTTCAATATTCAATTCTCCTTTACCGATACCGCAATAAGGTTCGTCAGCCTGCCCGATTCCAAAACAAATATCGCCCTGAATCCGGCTGACATCATAGCCCCCGATTGAAAAACCGCTTGTGATGGATACAAGGTTCAACTGATCGACAACATTGCTGATTTGATACAGTCCTTTACCGGATACGATCCTTCGCAACAGGGCTTCGGCTGACAAACGATAGCGTGCCGAATCTTTTCCGCATGCTTTATACCCCTTTCGTGATTCCCTGATTGCCGGCAGATTACTAATGTCTTCAATCATTAATGACTCTCTTAGCTGTTCAATCCTGAAATTGATTTCTGCCAATAATTCTTCGGAAGGTGCCGCAACTTCCACATCCGCTTCAATGCAACCCAGCCCCAGACTGGGGCACCTGTTTTTAAGCTCAGGACTAATAGTTATATTTAACATCCGGCAAAAGGTAAAATTTTGTATGCTGTGCATTCTGTTGCACACACAAAAATAAGAATTTAGGCGTACGTTGATGAACGGAACAAATAAATCCTTAAATATGTTAGTTCGTCCTTTTAAGTTGAGTTTAAAGAAAGATAGAAGTAGTTGAATAAACCCTCAGATATATCCCCCTAATTCAAAATAATCTTTTTGCTCAGGGTTGAACCGTTTACCTGAACATTTAACAAGTAAATTCCCCTGGAATAGCCGGATAAGTCCAGCGTAAACGTGTTGGAATTCATATTGACAGTGTATTGCCGGCTCAGGATTTTTCTTCCATTCAGGTCATACATGACTAAAGAAGCAATACCCGGATCGGGATTGGATACAAGTACGTTAAAGACATCCTTCGAAGGGTTGGGAAATACCTCCAGTGAATTGCTGATCAGATCGATCACCAGATCGCCATAGGCATTCACATCTCCGTCTACCTGTAGCCAGTATACCTTCCCGGGTTCGAGTACCAGATTTTTAAGCAAGGCTGTATTATCTGTTGCCGAACGGTTGTCGTTGGCAGCCAGAAGTTTGTAATCTGTATTATCTCCATTCAGAATCGAAAGATAGCTGGATGCCTTGTAAACCGCAATCTGGTCATCAAATCCCCGGGTATCTATGGTGAGCAATCCATCCGCCGGAGCCACAAAGGTAAACCAGACCGAATTATTCAAAACGCTGTATCTTCCTGAAGGATTGGGACACCAGCTGTTTTCGTCGGTACAGACCGATGAAGGATGGGGTTCATTCTTCTCTACAGTGGCGCATTTGTTGGAATATCCGGTATTCCTGCCCAAATGCAACCGCGCAGCATTGACAATATTATCGTTTGGTTGAATCAGAACATGAAGCAACATGCTGTCTGATGCCGAACAGGTCCCGTTGGTGCCAATAACCTTGACCCAGGCATCAAAAGGTTGGGTACAATTACTGTTAGGATTTAAGGTCAGGAACGTAGTATCCGCACTTAAAGTAGTAGCAATCATTTCCGGCCGGTCAGTTTTAAAATCATAAAAAACCGCTCCATCTGCTACCAGTGGATACTTCTTCAGATCACAACCACAAACCAGGTCATCGCCCTTTGTCCTAAGAAACCTGACTTGCAGTTTCGTCCTGGCATGAATGTAATTTTCCTGGGTTAGCCTGTTGCTACCATACTTATTCGATGAATTTAAGGTTACGGTATAATTTCCTTCATTCAGGAATACGATCTGAGGATTTTGAGACGTACTGTCTGTTCCGCCTGCAAAATGATAAGTCGAGGGATTAACGTGCCAAACCCAACCGGAGGGCCTTTGTGTACTTTCATCGTAAAACGGAACAGGGGTATTCGGGCATACTTCCTGTAATTCGGCCCGGAAACCAGCACTGGGAGGTATTTTCCAGATACCGTCCATCACTAAGGTCGTACTGTCAGGATCGAGCCAATGAGCCAGCTGTTCCCCGTAAGAGGAGTTATAGTTCCATGACAACGAGAATTTGCCGTACAATAACATGAAATTATCACCTCCGTGCAGTTGCCCTACAATTCGTTTATTTTGATCAAACAACGGACTCCCGGATGAACCATACTCCGGTGCGCCCTGATTAGGATGAAAACCCCAATGGGTATTTGGCATGGAGGTCGAAGATAACCTCAAACCATCCGTAGTCCATTGCACCTTTTCAGGGTCACTGGTTATTGGAACACTGTCAATGGCGATGCATTTGGGTTGTCCGTTGGGATGATGGATGCAAACACCCGAAGCAGGGTCATTGCCCCGTGCATCCCATCCGGCAAAATAGGGATTGTACTCGTCCGGCGGATATTCATTTAAAAGCAATAAGGTAAAATCGCTGTAACTGCTTCCTGATTTAAAGGTCGCACCTGCTAAGGTATGACTATTCGAGGCATCGAAGGACGAACAGGTCGAATTCTCGTAATTGAAATACGTAATCAGCGTACCGGCCTCGTCATCCGATTGGATACAATGGTTGGCGGTCAGGAAATAGGGTGTAAGGTCTTCCTTGATGTTATTGATCAAGGCTCCGGAGCAATAGTAGGAATAACGCAGATCATGAAAGGTCATCAGGCAAACACTGTTTTTCTGTATCTGCCAGTTATTCCCCTGCGGGCAATTGATGCCTATCCGGTCGATGACATCTGTCTGGAAAGGGATATAGGCCTGCGAAACCGAACCCAGCACCAGTTCGCCCGAAAACTCAGGAGAGGCCGGTTCATCATATTCAATGATCAGGTTTTTCCCCGGAAACTCCGCAATGGGCAGCTGATTGCCTGGATTGTTGTTGGTTGCCGTAAATGCACCCATTAACTGATTTCCTGATGAATCATATAGGAATACCCTGGCCTTTAATGGAATATGATAGGTTTTAAAGAATATCCCCAGCGAAAAGGCATCATTTGACTCCAGCTGATATCGCCATATCGATCCCCCACCCTCAGTTTCGGTTTTAACACCCGCTGTTTTGATATTGATTTCAAACTGCTGAACGACTCCATACCGGTTATCAATCCTGAACTCCCGATCATTTGCAATCATTTTCTGAACATGAACCGAATCCAGCTTAAGAGTCGGAATCAATATTGCTGTTTTTTGTTTCAGAAGAAAACTTTCAGGGATACCTTTCTCACTTAGCTGGGCATTCGCGACCAATGAACCCAGGATTAATCCCAGGGTCAGACCGATAATAAACCAACAGGTGATAAAAAGTCTCATACCAAAGTTTTCGTCTTTCAAAGATGAACAATATAAACGTCATTTCAATGACAGCAATAGTATCCTTAACCCTTAGTGTGGGGAAGATGTTTTATAAAGTTAGCTAAAACCAGCAAATAATTAGTGTACGAAAAAAGAAGATGATTTGATTCTTTAAATCGCCTGCATAATGGGATCACAAGAATTCAGGACAAAAATAATCATACTTAAAAAATGATCAGGAGTGCTTTGGGTAATAAACGGGTAGGTATCGAATGCCTATTTGTGTGTACCTTGTGTGTACCTTGTGTGTAGCTTGTGTGTAGCTTGTGTGTAGCTTGTGTGTTCCTGAACACATAAGCTACACTTATGCTATACTTATTGTACACACAAGGTACACACAAATAGGCACTCGGGTATAGCGCGGGTACAATGCAATCGAAAGAGATTAGTTAATCCGGTTCAGAAGAAAACTTCGGTACGTATATTTTCAAGCGGAAGACCCTGATTTTCAAGGATGGTTGTGACTTCATCGATCATATCCGAGTTTCCGCAGAGGTAACAGATGGTGTCCCTGTCCACTGGATTCTTCTTCAGGTAATAGGTTACCCGGCCAAAATAATCACCCTCATCGCGTCTTGAGGTACACAAAAGGAACCTGGCCGGATCAAACACTTCACGACCATAGGCTTCATCGGCAAAATGAACCCCGTGTAACACCTGATAATTCAGGCCCGGGTAGGATTTAATGTAGGAATGAAAAGGTGAAATGCCTGTCCCGGTTGCAATCATCAGGGCTGAATGACCCTTTTTCGTCTTCTCATCGAGAATAAAATATCCTTTTGGTCCTTCAACGTTCAACTCTGAACCGGGTTTTAAATGGCGCAGATAGCGTGAAAATGCCCCTTCGGGAATTTCACGTACCAAAAAGTCCAGATAATCATCGGTCATGGCACTGTAGATTGAATATTCACGGCCTTCATTCTCATGAGGGATTCGAATAATTACGTATTGGCCGGGCTCAAACTGAAAATCTTTCCGATCGAGCCTGATGATAAAAGTTTCCGGGGTAAGATTGATAACCTCCAGAACGGTATGGTTTTTACGCTTCATGAAAATAGTTTCAAGTTCCAGGTTTAAAGTTTAAAGTTTGTGCTGAATTGGATATTGGTTAATCATTTTTTTTGCAAGCAAATTGCACTATCCATTCACATGCCTTTCCGCATGATATGAAGACCGCACCAATGGACTGCTCTCGACGAATGAGAATCCTTTTTTCAGCCCTTCCTGTCTGTACATTTCAAAAACTTCAGGCCTGATATATTCCTGAACGGGTAACAGGTTTGAATCGGGCTGAAGATACTGCCCGATTGTAAGCACTTTGCAGCCCGCAGAACGAAGATCATCCATGGTCTGAAGGATTTCATCCTCCCGTTCTCCCAAACCAACCATAATGCCCGATTTGGAAACAATACCGGCTTCAGAAATAATCGAAATGACCTTCAGGCTACGGTCGTATCTTGCCGTACTTCGCACTTTGGGGGTTAAGCGACGAACTGTTTCCATGTTGTGCGAAATGACATCAGGTGCTGCTTCAATCACCTTACGAATCAATTCAGCATTGGCATTAAAATCAGGGATCAGGGTTTCAATGGTCGTATCCGGGTTGAGTTCCTTTATTTTCAGGATGGTTGCAGCCCAGAACTCTGAACCGCCATCGGCAAGGTCATCGCGATCAACCGAGGTAATCACACAATGCCGGAGTCCAAGGGTCTGGATTGTTTTGGCCAGATGAAGCGGTTCCATCCAGTCCACCGGATCAGGAACACCATTCTCAACAAAGCAAAACCGGCAGTTACGTGTACATTTATCGCCCAAAATCATGAAACTGGCTGTCCCGGCATTCCAGCACTCCCCTTTGTTGGGGCAATTACCGCTTGTGCAGATCGTATGGAGGTGGTGTTCGGTAATTAAACGCTTGACTTTCGAATAGTTCTCACCCTTGGGCAAGGTCGATTTCATCCACCGCGGCAACCGTTCCCGTTCTGTTCTAATCTCGTTCATTCTGTAAAAATGTGTTCAGGCATTCAAACAGAAATCTGGGGGTGAAGTTCACCAAAATCCATAAAAGATCCTTATTTTGCACCATCAATAATTCAATCAGTAATCATGGGAAAAACATACAATTGGGCCATATTGGGATGTGGAAAAATAGCACATAAATTTGTCGGTGACTTAAAAACCTTGTCCAATGCAAACCTTTATGCCGCAGCTTCAAGATCGCTTGAAAATGCACAGGCCTTTGCTTCGAAGTTTGGATTTGAGAAAGCTTACGGAAGCTATGAGGAAATGGTCAATGATCCGAAGGTGGATGTAGTTTATATTGCCTCGCCCCATTCGCACCACTGTGAACATACCCTTTTGTGTCTGAATCAGGGGAAAGCTGTTCTTTGCGAAAAAGCCTTTGCCATTAATTCCAAAGAAGTTAACCGGATGATTGAAGCTTCGCGCAAGAACAATACCTTCCTGATGGAAGCCTTCTGGACCATGTTTCAGCCCAGCTTTCAAAAAGCAATGGAGATCATCCGTTCAGGAGAATTGGGAGCTTTAAAGATGGTTCATTCCGACTTTGCATTCAACGCAGAATACAGTCCGGAGAAAAGATTATACAACGTGGATCTGGGTGGAGGTTCTCTCCTGGATATAGGCATTTACCCGATTTTCATGTCCCTGATGACACTGGGGAAACCTTCAGAAATAAAGACTATGGCTTCGTTCTGTGATACCGGTGCCGAAGAATCGATCATGATGTCGTTTAGATATCCCGGAGGGGAGATTGCTTCACTGGTTTCAAGTTTTGCTTCACATTCATCGACACAAACCGAATTCTCCTGCGAAAACGGATTTATCAGGCTCAACCGTAGGTTCTATACTCCAACAACCATCACTTACTGGAAAACCGGGGAGGAAGAACAGGTCCTTACATTTGAAAAAGGAAACGGATCGGGTTATGAACTGGAAGCCGCCCATGTAATGGAATGCCTGGATGCGGGGAAAAAGGAAAGCATCCTGATGCCCTTGTCGGTTTCTTCCGATTTGATGGATATCATGGACTGGGTAAGGAAAGATGCCGGAATCGTATTTCCATCGCATGATTAGCCTATAAACTATCTGCAATCAGGTTTAAAACTGTTATATTTACATTCAATCAAAATAGTTAAAAGTGATCCGGCAAAACGATATTGTCATTCATAGTTGGGAACAACTCTGTGAGGAGGTTTATCACGATTCGTGGAAGCCTGAAATGGGCAGGTATCGATCGGATTATGCTTTCCGGGGATTGTCGGATATGAATTATGAACTGAAAAACAGTTTCCTGCGCAATTGCGGTGACCGGCCAGAGTTGGAATACCATCTGCTGCGGAATTTCAGGAAATATTCAATCAGCAGCGATCCGCAGCTTACCGGTACATTTTGGCGCGCATTGGTTTTAGCACAACATCATGGCTTACCAACACGACTGATAGACTGGACCTATTCACCCTTTATCGCCATGCATTTTGCTACTGCCAACACGGAGAAATATGATATCGACGGTGTCATCTGGCAGGTTGATTTTGTGAAGGTAAACCAACTGGTTCCTGCACCATTCAGCGTTGGATTACAGGAAGAAAAATGTAATGCATTTACGGTTGAAATGCTTGAAAAGATAGTATCACTGGGTGATTTTGACCGTTTATTCTGTGAGAACCAGGTATTATTCTTTGAACCACCTTCACTGGATGACCGAATCGTAAACCAGTTTGCCTTATTTTCTGTAATGACAAACCCAACCGATGTCCTTGACAGCTGGCTGAATGATCATCCGGAGCTTTACAGGAGGATCATAATTCCAAAAGAATTAAAGCTTGAGGTAAGGGATAAACTTGACCAGGCAAACATTACTGAACGCGTATTATTCCCTGGGCTGGATGGACTTGCCAAATGGCTGAAACGTCATTACAAACCTGTGGAATAAAAAGAAAAGTTTCAGACTCAAATGATCGGAGTAATCCGTATGTAGCCTGCAGAAGGAACCAGGACATCAAGCGTGTTTTTCTTACTTTTCACTATACCTTTACCCACACTTACCCCTTTGCAATTGAATGTTTCGTAGTTGTACTGGACTCCGGGCTTACTAAGCATAAAATGAACATCTTCAGTTACTTTAGAATTGATCACCTCAATTGGAACTGAAAGAACCATTGGCAGATTAATGGTATATTCTTCATACAGCATATAAATGGCCTTTTGTTGATTTTCAACTTTTATAACAGGATAGAATCTCGAAACCTGCATGGGCTCGAAATCACCATCAAAGATAACCTTGTAATTCTTCTTCCAGTAATTGAGCCAGAACCGGATAGTTTGTCTGGATTCCTGCGGTAAGGTGGTCATGAAGAATGACAGGTATGGATTACCAAACAAAACCGCCTGCATCTTTCGTGCGATATCTTCGACCTTATCCCTGGGATTTACTGCAACGACTTCCATAAAAGGGGTGTATTTCCCATAAAGCAACCGGTTATTTACCATTTTCTCCCTGACTACCTGGGTATTCTCTACACCAACAAAACCAGTAAGGAAGTTTTGGTAACTCACCAGATTGGGACCCACAACCTGAAATTGTTGTCCCATGAAAACATTCGGTTTTATCTTTTTCAGCCGTGATTCCATATCCGCATATAAGGTATCAACGGCTAAATCAATAGATACAAAATCACGTCCCTTATCCTCATCAATTACGGCGCCTTCCTTGGGATAAAACCCTTTCAGAAAATCAAACCAGTAACCATCAATTTGCCATTCCTTCAGAAAATTAGCATATGTACTGACCAAATATTTCCGCACTTCGGGATATCGCGGATCAAGAACATACATTTGGCGGGGAGCACGATAACGGATATATTTACCGTCAAACTTTTTCAGAACCACGGGATTACCGCCAACAAACGGAATGGAATACCAGAGATATAATGGAAGACCCATCTGGTCGCATTTCTGTTTGAACAGTTTCATGGTCTTGTAACTACTTTCCTCGTAGCTAAAGGCTGTATCAATCTTCATTTTCACCAATGACTGCCAGCCATCGTCAATCAGAATGGACTTGAAGTTAAACGAACGAAGTGAATCCAGTTCAGCGGTTATATTTTCAAGGGGTATATTGCGATGCATCGGATACCAGGTTGAAAATACAGGTACATTGGTGGTGTCGACCCGGGCAACTCCATGTTTAAACTCATCAGCCAGAAACCAGGACGAAGCATCATATATAGCTTTGGAGAAATGAATATTTCGAAAATCGACCAACACTTCTGCCTGGTAATCCTGTAAATTTGAAAGCGGGGGATTATCCTCAAAGAATCCAAGATTAAAGACAATGGAGTCATTCTCTTCCCTGATATTTGAACTCACAAACCGGGCTTTATAGGCATCCTTGCAGGTAAAGGTAATCTGGTTCTGATCGTTTATTGTAAGACCTGAAATAATCGAAAAACCTGCAGCAGCCCTATCGTATGAAGGAATGGAAAAAAATGATTTATTGGACCATGTTTTTGAATTCCATATTTGATTGATCTTATCCTTCGGAAACTTCACCGATACATTGAATGAAGGAGGAGCAGCAGCATAAGCCGAATGGAGGTAGATGTTCAGGATATATTTCTGAAGGCCCTGCTCTTTAATGTCAACAGTTGCTTCAAAAGGGGTTATAACTCCTTCAATGCGGATTTTGCTTCGATTAAATACATACAAGTCACTTGGTTCCGCACCAAATAGGCTTAAATTGCCAGTGAGATTTATGATTACGACCATTAATCCAACAAACTTCATCCCTATGCCAAAAATCAATTTCATACAGCGAAGCATCAATAAGTCTTGTAAAGATAGAAAAAGAGACTTATGAAAATCAATCTCTTTTATTATATTTTGTTGATTCAATTAACACCAGATTTCTTTTGTTATTGTATAACAAAAAACCCCGCTATTCAGCGAGGTTTCGTATGTTTATTCACCCAGTGATGACCTATTTCACCTTATCAACAATTGCTTTAAAAGCTACAGGATGATTCATCGCTAAATCAGCCAAAACTTTACGATTGATCTCAATGTTTGCTTTTTTCAACAAACCAATGAACTGTGAATAAGATAAATCTTCGGTGCGAACTGCAGCATTAATACGCTGAATCCATAAAGCACGGAAATTTCTCTTATTAACTTTTCTATCTCTGTAGGCATATTGCAAACCCTTTTCCCAGGTATTTTTTGCAACCGTCCATACGTTCCTGCGGGCACCGAAGTTACCTCTGGTAAGCTTCAGGATTTTTTTTCTGTGAGCCCGTGATGCTACTGCATTTACTGATCTTGGCATAAAACTGATTTTAGAATGGTTAGCGTCCCGGGTATCGGGATCTTCAAGCTAATTCATTCGATTGATAACTAAACTTAATTACTCGTAAAAAGAAAACAATATTACATGGTCAACATGGCCTTCACATTGTGCAGGTCAGCTTTGTGAACCGTTCCCCAATAAGTCAGGTTACGTTTCTGCTTGGTGCTCTTCTTGGTCAAAATGTGACTTTTGAACGCATGTTTTCTTTTAATTTTTCCGGTGCCGGTTAATCTAAACCTTTTTTTTGCTCCGGAGATGGTCTTCATTTTTGGCATCTTCCTGAAATTAATGTATTTAAGAAATTTATTTCTTCTTTTTAGGTGAAATAAACATGGTCATTCGTTTTCCTTCAAGTTGCGGCAATTGTTCAACTTTGCCGATTTCTTCCAATTCCTGTGCAAACTTAAGCAATAAGATTTCGCCCTGTTCTTTGAATAAAATGGAGCGGCCCTTAAAGAATACATAGGCTTTTACTTTTGCGCCTTCCTGGAGAAACCTTTCGGCATGACGCATTTTAAACTGAAAATCATGTTCATCGGTGTTTGGGCCGAATCGGATTTCTTTTACTACAACCTGCACCGTTTTTGCCTTAATTTCCTTCTGTTTCTTCTTCTGTTGATAAAGAAACTTCTGGTAATCAGTTATTTTACAAACTGGCGGGTCTGCGTTTGGTGAGATTTCTACAAGGTCAAGTTCGAGAACGTCAGCCATTTTAAGGGCTTCGTTCAGGGAAAAAACACCTGGATTTTCGATGTTATCCCCAACTATTCGAACTTGTTGTGCACGAATTTTCTCATTTATTTTGTGCTGAGGAGCAACTTCTGCTCTTCCACCATTGTATGGTCTTTTTACAGCTATGGCCTCTTCCTCCTATTATTAGTTAATATTAATTATTTAATGATGATAACTGTTCTTTTACTTCAGCATTTATAAAATCAGCAAATCCTTGAAGATCCATCGAGCCTTTATCACCCTCTCCTTGTTTCCTTACTGAAACACTTTGATTTTCAGCTTCTTGTTCGCCAACTATCAATAAATAAGGGATACGTTTCAACTCGTTATCCCTGATTTTACGGCCAATTTTCTCATTACGGTCGTCAATTATTGTGCGAATATCGGAATTATTCAGGAATTCTGAAACACTTTTCGCATAATCGTTGTACTTTTCACTGATTGGTAACACAACTACCTGCTCAGGAGTCAGCCAAAGTGGGAATTTTCCGGCAGTATGCTCAATCAAAACAGCAATAAATCGTTCCATCGATCCGAAAGGTGCACGGTGAATCATGACTGGACGGTGACGTTTGTCATCAGCTCCAATATACTCCAGTTCGAAACGTTCCGGAAGGTTATAATCAACCTGGATGGTTCCCAACTGCCAGCTGCGTCCAAGGGCATCTTTCACCATAAAATCGAGCTTGGGACCATAGAAAGCCGCTTCGCCTAATACGGTAACCGTATTCAGGCCTTTTTCAGCAGATGCCTCAATAATGGCCTGTTCTGCCTTGTCCCAATTCTCTGTCGAACCAATGTATTTTTCAGGTTTCTTTGGATCACGAAGAGATATCTGGGCCGAATAGTTTTCGAAATTAAGTGCCTTAAAAATGATAAAGATAATATCGATCACTTTTTTAAACTCATCTTTAATTTGATCAGGACGACAGAATAAATGAGCGTCATCCTGTGTAAATCCCCTGACTCGGGTAAGTCCATGAAGTTCACCACTCTGCTCATAGCGATAAACGGTACCAAATTCAGCAAACCGAACCGGCAGGTCTTTGTACGAACGGGGCTTAAACTTATATAACTCACAGTGGTGAGGACAGTTCATCGGTTTCAGCATGTATTCCTCGCCTTCAGCAGGAGTCTTTATGGTCTGGAACGAATCTGCACCATATTTCTGAAAATGGCCTGAGGTCTTGTACAGATTAATATCTCCAATATGGGGGGTAATGACTTGTTCGTATCCGAATCTTTTCTGAACCCTTTTCAGAAAATCCTGCAATTGCATGTATAGGATGGTTCCTTTGGGCAACCACATGGGCAATCCCTGACCAACATTCTGAGAAAATGTAAACAATTCCATTTCCTTTCCCAGCTTGCGGTGATCACGTTTTTTGGCTTCTTCCAATAATACCAGATATTCTTCCAGCAGTTTTTGTTTCGGGAAGGTTATACCATAAACCCTGGTCAACATTTTGTTTTTTTCATTGCCTCTCCAGTATGCCCCTGCCAGTGAAGTTAGTTTTACCGCTTTAATAAAACCTGTATTGGGTAAATGGGGTCCACGGCATAAATCGGTGAAACCACCCTGATTGTAAACTGTAATGGTTCCGTCTTCCAATTCGCTGATGAGCTCTTCCTTCAGGCGGTCTCCCTTTGCAGTGAATAATTTGAGTGCATCTTCTTTCGAAATGTCCTTCCGGACTATATCATGTTTTTCCCTTGCCAGTTCAATGATCTTCTTTTCAATTTTCTCCAGATCTTTTTCAGTCAATACCTCACCTTGGGGCAAATCGATATCGTAATAAAAACCATTATCAACAGTAGGTCCGATCCCGAATTGGGTACCCGGATAAAATGACTCGATGGCCTCTGCCATCAAGTGAGCAGACGAATGCCAGAAAGTTTCCTTTCCTTCACGATCGTCCCACAGAATCAATTTGATTGCAGCATCCTTGCTGATCGGCCGGGTCAGATCCCATACCTGGCCATCAACCGAAATCGACAATACTTCTTTTGCCAACCGACTGCTGATCGATTCGGCAATTTCCAATCCGGTAATTCCACTTTCAAATTCGCGGATACTATTATCAGGTAAGGTAATTTTAATCATCACGTGTTATCTTTAAAAAAACAGGGTGCAAAGATAAATATTAAAACCTGATATTGGTCCTTATTCATTTGTTTTTAAGTCGAAAATACAACATCCTGACACAAAAAAGAACCGTTACTAACAGGCTTACATCAGTCCTGTTAGTAACGGTTCTTTTTCATCCTTCTGAAATGTTATCTCATTCCCACACTTACACCTGCATTATAAGAAGTATACTCTGCTTTATTTATAGATGCGAACAGGCTTAAGAACATGATTTTGAGCCTTAAACCAGCATCCATGCTAACATTATTTGTTTTAAACAGCAGTGCTACCGGATCAACCAAATCAGTCTTGGCTACATAATCTGTTCCCTGAACCTGAACCTTCGTATTGATTGTATAGGTACCGGTCAGATCAACAGTTGATTCGCTGGTACTATGTCCAATTCCCCCGAAGAACGTCAGCACGCCCAACTTTTTGGACACGATCAAACCATATTTGGTTGTTTTAGTCTTCATTTTCAACATCTGGTTATTGTCGTTCAGAAATGACAGATAAACATTGTCACTACCAAATCCTGAAGTATTAGAAACCAATGCACTCTGTGCGTTCGCTTCCGAATAGCTGCCAAAAATGGAAGCATCAAAAGGAAGGTCCTTCAACACCGGAATCCATTCCATAAAATTATGCTTTACTCCCAGGCCCCAGAAACCAATATTCATTTTTTCACCATTATTGCCGAAATTCATATCAGGAACATAACGTCCGATAACATCGGTATGGGGAAGTAATCCAAAACCTAACTGAAACATGGGAACCGGGACTATATTCAAAGCTGTACCGCCAGGAGTATTAAACGAAACAAGTTTGTTCCCCTGAGGATCATTTACGTTCAATTGAGGACCAGAATTTTTTGAACCTGCAATCGTGGGAGCAATATTTCCACCACTCGCCACGGTCATATTGGTCAGACCAAGCGCACTGATATCGAAAGTCCTGTCCTTATCAGGGATCTGAATTCCACTCAGTGATACCGACAAATCAAAACCAAGTAATTTATGAGTTTCAGCGCTATTATACCACCCATTGTTAAGTCCATCACCTAATGCAAAGGCATAGGGCTGTAAATACGCCTGCGAAAGTTTACCGGCATCGGCTTTACCGCCTTTCAGAAAATCAACAACGCTGGTTTGCGAATAACCTGCCTTTACAATCAATCCAAGACAAATAAACAAGATCAGTTTTTTCATAGTTGTAACTTTTAGCGTTTGAAAATCAACTCCTTTTAATCAAAACAAAATCATGAGCTAAACAAAGATATATTTTTCATGATTCATTGAAACATATAAAACTTGAAATAAATGAATAGCCAATAACTTTGTGTATAAGGATATAGTAAAACAACATCCATAAAGCATTTGGGTTCAATTAAACAGGTTATATCTTTGAAATAAGTACATGAAATAATTCACTGTGGTATTTTTAATCAAAGCTGTAAAGTGATTTTATTGCCATTTTGCTGCTATAATAAATAATAATTATCACCACAGATTACACAGATGAACACAGATTATAAAAACGGAAAAATAAAATATTCAATCTGTGTTCATCTGTGTAATCTGTGGTGAGATATTTATAAGTACCACTACTGACAAGCAATAAAGGGGCGATGATCGACAAAATCAAAATATGACATTTTTTGATTCTCATTACTTCTTTCCTAATCTATGAGATATCCTTTTTTTGGCTCTATAACGTTTTGGTGGGTAGCTTTCTTTTTCCATGGATATATGGTTGGTAAGGTTATTTTTTTTGAAAGAATCTTATTTTTTTTATCAGATCTTAGT
>DIZL01000003.1 GCA_002429385.1 Prolixibacteraceae bacterium UBA6029
ACGCAAATCTGTCATTGGTAGGCGTTGCGAGGAACGAAGCAAACTAATCCCATTCTATTGATAATCTATATGTTGAGATTGCTTCACTTCGTTCGCAATGACGGGAAACTACTTTTCGGAGCGGACTCAACTCTGTCATTTCACAACCCGTTGAGCAATCCCCCACAGTTTGAAGTATCGGCTGCCTTTTCCCGGTAAGATTGGAAAAACGCAGTATGTTTAATATCAATGTGCCGAGAGCAATTGCAATGATCAGATAAGCGATAAGTTCCTGTATCCTGATTTTAGGTTACAGGATATTTAAGTTTTGACAAATTGCTTAAAAAAAATGGTTATCCTGATAAATCTATCAGGTTTCAATTACTTTTGTAATTATTGAATTATAGTATGGAGGAGGAAAATGTATATAGGAAAATTCAGGAAGCGATCACTTCCTTACCTGAGAACTTTAGCATTCTTGAGGAGCAAATTGATGTTGAACTTCAACTGGAATATTTCAACTATGTCAGAGAGCTAAAGGAAGTTTTTTCAGAAGAAATCATTCTGCAACATCAATGGGACCTCTTTAATCCGGCCGTTCCTATTGATGAAAAGAAAAATATATTGGTATTGCTGGCTTCACAGGATAAAGTTGAATCATTTCGCACCATTGAAAAGTATGCCAAGAATCCTGATCCTGAATTGCGGGAGTGGAGTATTTTAGCATTACAGGAAAGCCGTATGGTTTTACAGAGTTCATTGATGGATGAACAGCAGGTGTATATTTCAACCGGCTTAGGTGGAAAGGAACATAAACTGAGATATTTTGTAGTTTTTATTGGCAATGATACTATTGAAAAATATTCGGCGGTACAGAAGAAATTGATTAAAAATGAACTGGAGTTTGCTGTACAAAAGAATCATGGCCTCGTTGAAGAGATCAGTTTTGATGAGAATCTTGCCATTTCCACATTACTCTTACCTGTAAAATCTGATATTCAGAGTGTATTTAATAGTATTATTTATGAATGTAATCAATACGGAGATTTTGTTCGTCACGATATCATCATAACCAATGTGAAAAGAATGAGTGTTGTTGAAATCAGGCGTTTTATTAATAGTGACAAATAACTGTAAAAATGAAGAATAAAATAAACGTAGCGGTTCAGGTATTGCCCCGTTCGGCCACAAAAGGGACTTATGAGTTGGTGGATGTGGCAATTGAACTGATTCAAAAATCAGGACTGAAATACAGGGTTTGCCCTTTCGAAACCGTCATTGAAGGCTATTACGATGAGGTCATGAGTCTGGTTAAAGACATTCATGAGGCCGTATATGCAAGCGGGGCAGACGAGATGATTACGAACATGAAAATACAAACCCGTTATAATCAGGACGTTTATATTGATGACAAAATGAACAAGTACGATTAAGCAAAAAATTGCTTTATGGGTTGTTTTTGTTCGTACAAGTATTATCTTTGCATCGCTTTTAGAATGGCCCCGTAGCTTAATGGATAGAGCATCTGACTACGGATCAGAAGGTTGTAGGTTCGAATCTTACCGGGGTCACTAAAGATAAATAGAACCCGTTGAAAATATTTGTTTTTAACGGGTTTTCCATTTTTTTTTTTTTTCTATATTTATACTTTGGTATTGAAGATGGATCTTACTGAATAGTTGTCTATTGGCGACAGTATCATTCTGATATTTTCATAATAGGATCATTTTCACTCCAAGAGATTCACCAATAGCGAAGTATACATTGAAACTCTTCATCAAATATATGGTCAGTAACCGGTGTAAATCGGTAGTGAGAGATCAGCTGAATAAGCTGGGACTTCATTTCATACTTATTGAACTGGGTGAAGTGGAGATCAGGGAGAATATAACCGACGAGCAACGCAGCCAATTGAGAACCGGATTATCAGATTACGGTCTTGAGCTGATGGAAGATCACAGAGCCATTCTGGTCGAAAAAATAAAAACCACGATTATTGAATTAGTGATGGTTGCCGAAGAAATACCCAGGATAAACTTTTCAGATTACATCAGTAATAAGCTCAATCATGAGTATACTTATCTCGCAAATCTTTTTTCAGAGGTTACCGGGACTACCATTGAGCATTATATTATTATCCACAAAATTGAACGGGTAAAAGAATTACTTATCCATGAAGAACTTAGTCTTACCGAAATATCATACCGGCTTAACTATAGCAGTGTTGCACATTTATCAAACCAGTTCAAGAAAATCACAGGGTTAACCCCCACCTTTTTCAGAAATCTCAGGTACAAAAAGCCCGATACCGTCTTCAATGTGTGAATGATGTAACTTTTACGCGGAATTGTGTAATGCCTTTGCCTCCAATTGCAATGATCTTTGTGTAGTGAAAAACAATTCACGAAAAAAGATCAATTACATGAAAAAGCTAACTCTTTGTTTGATTCCTGTATTCTCTCTTTTAGTACTTAATCCAATGTCTCTGAAGGCAGACACAGATGCCAAACCGATTAAAATAAATCTGGCGGCAACTGTTAAATCAACAGATGCAAACACTGCGGTCGTCAGGTTAGACGAAATCAAACCAATGGACAAAGCTGCTCTTGCTTCATCTGAAAGGATAGAGCTTAGGAAAGAAATACGCTCAATCAGAAGAGAAGGAAGAATAAATGGTGAAACCACTTACGATGAAGGAGGTCATAGAGGAGCGTATGTTTCTGTGGGTGCAGCCATACTCATCGTTTTACTCTTGCTGCTCCTGCTTTAAGCATCCCAATGGCATCATCGGCAGATTAATTATTAAATAGGATAAATTAATTTTATTGTTTTACATTTAAATAAACTATCATGGGAAATTTACTTTATCTCGTCGCTGTGGTATTGATTATACTATGGCTTATTGGATTTGTTGGTTATGGTGCAGGAGGAATCATTCACGTTCTGCTTGTTATTGCAGTCATTGCAATAATCTTAAGGGTTATTCAGGGAAGAAGGGTTATTTAACTCCATTAACAAGATTTTCTATCTGCATATTTCATATACTGGTAACAGGGTATGGAATTTGCAGGTTGATTATTTTCATTGAGCAGGCCGCAGAGGTTCATTTCTTTGATCTCAGCTTGTCGGAGAGTATATCAGTTACTTTTGGGCGATACTCCTTGCCGATAAAAAATATTTTAATCACATTATACCATATATATGAGAACATTAGAAATTTTGGTTGTTCTAATCGGCATAGCGATGATCGTCTATACCGGATTCAATTTTGTTACGACTGAAAAGGTGGTCGACTTAGACCCAATTAAGATAAATCAGGAAAAGAATCACCCGGTACAATGGTCGCCAGTTGTTGGTATTGTTTTACTTGATGGTGGTCTGGTGATAATTGTCCGCGATAAAAAGAAAACCTTATAATGTCATTCAAAGAATTTTACCGTCATACTGAAAGAGGTTTTGAAAAACTAACCTCCCTGGCGAACGCAATACTCAGCAATTCCATCACGTTTATTATTGCCTTGTGTACGGTAATATTCTGGCTTTGCAATAAACGGTTTTATGCCCAGGATATCCATTACTGCATTGGAGATGTAATTCTTGGAGTTACTTTTCTGAGTATGTTTATTATTCAGAAATCATTTAACCGATTCTCTGCCTCTCTTCATTTAAAGGTGAATGAACTTGTCGCTTCGCACAAGACTGCCAGTAATACCGTTATTAGTGCCGAAGAAAAAACCGATCAGGAGATCACCATCCTTGCGCAGGTTTATACTGATCTGGCTGAACTTGCCAAAGTGGAGGCTGAAGAACTGAATCAGGAGCAAAAACACAATCCTGAAAACTAAATAATCATCCATTCGGATCATATCAAATAGATAACTGCAATTCGTCAACAATTTATAAGCGGATCAGGAGGAAAAGCTAAAGGATTGTTCAGCAAACTGACTCTTAAGTATTATCGAATATAGGTTTTTTGTCATTCGGTGCACAATCAATAATCAAATCAAATAGCGCAGAAGCATGAAAATTATTCATTTGGCATTACTTTGGGCATGAATGGATGATAGGGGAATAAGGCGGATCACATGACATTGTTGTGGGGTCCCGGCTAGCCGGAATCAAAACCAATATTCAGGTATGTCCTGAATAAATTCTGTCTCTTATACACATCTCCGAGCCCACGAGAC